>DCUI01000065.1 GCA_002327785.1 Phycisphaerales bacterium UBA2218 | reverse complement strand
GTTCAGCACGCCGGCGGAGCCGGACAGCGCCGGTCTGGTGGCTTACTACAGCTTCGACAACCACGCCGACGACGGCTCCGGAAACGGCAACCACGGGACGCTCGAAGGCAGCACGCAGTGGACGCAAGGCATGCTCAACGGCGCGCTGCAGTTCAACGGTGCCGACACCCGCGTCGTCGCTCCCCACATTCCCCTGAATAGCCGCAGTTTCACGATTGCCATGTGGGTCAATCCGATGCTGTACACCGCTGAGCAGGTGGTCTTCAGTCAGACACAGACATCTGGGACCGACACGGATCTGCATTTTCGGCTGGGAGGCCCCGGCGTCGCGGCAGGAAACGTTCCGGTTGGCGGTGTCCGTATGGCATTCTACGCCAATGATCTCGACACAGCCGGTGGACTGATCCAGGACAACAACTGGTACCACATCACCTTCTGGTACGATTTCGAAAACCAGGACAGAAGGATCTACATCGATGGCGTGCAGGCGGCTCAAGCCTCGTCTACGCCTTATCTGGGGACCTCGGGCAACACGATCATTGGGGCATGGGGTACCGGCCAACGGTTCATGGGCATCATCGACGACGTTCAGGTCTACCACCGGGCGCTGTCTGCTGAGGAGGTTGCCTGGCTTGCCGGCAGGAGAGTGCCGATCCACAAACCGCTGTGAGACGTATTGAAGAAATGAGAAAGGGGCGTGAACGATCTTCGCTCGTTCACGCCCCTTGAACATGCACTGTCAGACGGTGTCCCCGGTCTGCTACTTTTTGTCCCCGACCTTGATGATGATCCCGTCCGAACTGTCGTCGGAGGACAGCGGATCGGTGAAGAGCATGAAGGACATGTCTTCGATCAGGCCGGTCGGATCGAGAAGTTGCGTCCATGATACGGCGGCGCTCGTGTTGCTCGCGGTCGTGAACACAGCGCCTTCATTCCTCCCGACGCCGGCGAGCGTGAGCACCTCCTCGGCCGTCAGAACCACGCCATAGACACGAACGTCATCAATCAGGCCAATGAAATATTCGTCGTCGGCTGAGCCACGGGCGCCGATGATCAGGTCTGCCTGTGTTGGCGTGGCGAACCCACTCTGGTTCGTGGCCGTCGCTTCGAGCACACCATCGACATAGATCCTCATCGCCCTCGTGCCGGCGTCGAACGTAGCCGCCAGATGGTACCACTGATTCGCCCTCAGGGCGTCCGGGGTCTGCCAGGTGTTCTGGCCGACGCGGAAGTGGACGCGGCCCTGCTGATCGAGCCACAGACCGAAGCGGTTGCCGTAAAGGCTGTTGCGATCGTATTCCAGGATCGCGTGCCACTGCCCAGCCGTCTCTCTCGGATAGATCCAGGTCGAAATCGAGAAGGAGTTCGGGGCAAAGTTGAAGCCTCTGGGCCTCTGGACCCGGACGTAGTCGCCGCGACCGTCGAAGTCGAGCGCTCCGGCGAACCAACCGCCGGAAGGCCGCCAGACGGGATTGCCGAGCACGGTGCCGTTGTTTCCGTTGCCTGAGCTGTCGGTCGCGGTCGTGCCTGCGGTCTCATCGAGCTTCCAGTAGCCCAGGGGCGTGAGGCCCTGCAGATCCCACGCCGCGTAGGCATGATTCGTCCAGCCCCAGGGGTACACGATCGTCTTTGCGTCCCTGTAGACCGCCACGACACTCAGCCAGAGCACGTTGTGCTGGCCGTCCTGACGATACCAGTTGCTCTCGGGGAGGCGAACCATGTAGCGGTACACCGGCTCGAAACCCTGCACGGAGGAACTGGTCGGCGAGGGGTCCCTGTCAAACCCGACGAGAACTTCATCGAAGGACTCGGCCTTGTATTCCCAGAGCTTGCGGCCGGGGTAGCCGAAGTCTCTCGGATTGATCGGGTCCGGATCGGGCACGTCCGACCACAGGGACAACAGGAAGTAATCGGGCTTGCGCGGGGCCGTCGTCTGCTGGCAAGCCAGCGGCAGATAACCGTAGCCGATGTAGGAACCCCACCAGGTGATGCCGGTGATCGGCTGCGAGGTGGTGCATCTCCAGTCATCAGCCACGGTGCGTCGGGCCGTCACCACGGAATTCCCGGTGGCGAGGGATTGTTCATCCTCATAGTACGGCCAGTCACGAAGGCTTGTATAGGCTTGTTCCCACTTGATATAGGCCGGGTCCGTATCCAGCTCGAAGGCCATATCGTACGCCTCCAGCCGCCCGCAGAGCAAGGAATTCGCAATCGGCTGCACCGTCGTCGAGTCAAGCACAAACCCTGCGCGGATATCGTCACTGCGGAATTGCGCCGTCACAGCGCCGTCCGCCCACGGCCGGGGCCGGGTCTTCCATCCCCATGGGTATGTCGGGCCGGGCGAGCCCGTGTAGACCGCCGTGATGCTGATCCAGAACACGCGGTCCCGGGTATTCGCCACGTATCTGCCCTGGTCGAAATACTCCGTGGATTTGAGGTTCAAGACATATTGGAAGGCCGTATCCGAGGGCTTCTGGGGGAATTCATCAACGCCCGCCATTTCTTCCTGGACTCGGTCGGGCGTCACACTCACGACCCAGAGCAGCTCGTCCGGTCGGCTGAAGCTGTAACGATTGTCGGCCGGTGCGTTGCTCCAGAAGGCGATCCGCCAGGAGTCCGGCCTGACGCTCGGCGCCGCGTCGCCACGCCAGCTCTGGTAGGAACCCCACCAGTGTACGGACGTCACGGGCATGTCGCCGATGCAGCGGAAGTTGTCCGCCGGGAGCTTCCAGGAAGCGGTAGAATACTGCACGGGTCTCGTGGCATACGCCGCCTCGTCCCACCCACAGAAGATGGGTGTCTGCAAGGTTGGATTTGTCTCGACGGGCGGCTGCGACCACTTCAGGTGCCCCGTCGGCGACGGCGGCACGAACACCTCCGGAATCTGCACCTGGTAGTCCTCCACTTCGCCGTCCGGGGCCAAACCATAGTATCGCAGGCCACGAGCCGTGCTGAAGCGGAAGCGCGCGAACGTTTTGCCCGCTGCAGCTCGCCCGGGCACGCTGATCGTCAGCGTGTTCACGCCGGCGGTCAATGAACGATCGGCAGCGATTTGCTCGTCGGCATCATCCCAATCGCCATCGGCGTTCCAATCGATCCAGGCATTCAAGGCGCCCTGCGTGGAAGCCGTCACCAGAAGGGTTGCCGGCTGACCTGGGATCAGATCCGTAGCAAAGACCACGCCGTCCTCGTCGTCCGTTCCGCTGATATCGTCGCCGGTGGCGGTCGCATTGGGCTGGCCGTCCCTCTCGCCGTCCACGCCCCGACCCAGGTAGACATTGGGCGAGATCGTGTGCCGGGCCCCGTTGCTGCCGAGCCACGTCGGATAGGTCGGGTCCGGCGCGTCGCCGAAATCGATATCCTCCTGGACCACGTCCCCCACGATCACGAACGCCAAATCCATCGGTTTGCGGTACGACTCATGGGTTTCCGGATAGACCATAGGCACCCAGCCACGCTGCGGATCGAGCCAGACGGCATTGCCCCCGAATTGCAGTGGCGATTTGGTCGTCTTCCACCCGAGCGCGGACTTGGTGTCCTCTCTTCGAACCTCTTTGATCTCGATCCAGTAAGTCGTCCCAAGCGTCATGACGAACAGATCGTCGTCTTCCTCCAGGCAGATATCGTACTGCCAGGCGCGCTCGTGGTTGCCGCGCTCATAGAGCGCTGTATTCGGCTCATACCAGCCTTCCGGGATACGGTTTGAGATCTCATGGAAATCGTAGCTGTATGGGAGGATATCCCGGGTCCAGAGCAACTTGTCCGGCCGGCTCCACGGGATGGCGACGTCCGCCGGTTTGTTCGAATAGACGTTGATTTCGAACCGCATGCTGTCCACACTCCCCGTGGGCAGGACATCGTCTTGGAACGAGGCCCAGAAGTGAATCTCGGTCAGCGGCCCGCTTTGCGAGGCATGGAAGTCGTCGGCAAGGCTGGACCAGAACAGACTGACGTCGATCCCCGTGGTCTGCGTGTCGGGCAACTGGGGCCAATGCATCGCGTGCGGGTCGCTCGTATCCCACGTGCAGGTTTCCAGGGGCGGCCGAACATAAAGCAGATAATCCTCGGTTTCACCGTCCCGGAAAACGCCGTCGCCGTTCCAGTCCTTGACAACCGGTTGTTCCGTGATTGAGAACCGTGCCCAGATGTAGCCGCCACGCGGCCCGATCGTGAAGTTCGACGGGCTCAGGCTCGACAGTGGTCCCGAATATCCGTTCGGCACAAGGAAATTGACGAGGATGTGTTCAGGCACATCCACGCCACCACAACGCGATGAGCCTGCCCACACGCCGTCGTGGTTCCAGTCGAACAGGATGTTCACATACGCCACCTGGCCGCTGTTGTTGGTGACGCGGATATCGATGGTCGTGCCCCAGATAGCCGTCAGACACGCATTCCCGATGGAATCCAGCCCAATGAAAGTCAACGGCGACACGGTCTGAGAACCAGGCGAGCTCAAGATCGTATAGGATCGCGGTTTGAGCAGGCCGGCGTCGCCGTCGGTATTGATGGCCTCGTCTCCTTCGTACAGACCGGGCGCGAAGATCGGACAGCGGCCGCCGTTGCCATCGACCTCGACATCCACTTTGGCTCCGAAGTACATCTGTCCTCGGCTGTCGTGTTCGATCCAGGAGGCCGGGCCCACCCCCACGCAGGTCGGGAACATGCCGACGACCCCCTCATTCGGGTATGCGATGACTCCCTCGGGAGCATCACCAAAATCACGATCGTCGCCGCCCGCCACCGAGACGGGGTCGTCCTTCGCGCCCCACGCGGCGCCCCACCCCATGAGCAGGACAACCAGAGCAACCGCCATCGCGCGCCTGTCGAGCAATTCCTTCAACCGGCTCATATTTGATCCTCTCAAAAGTAATCTCACGTACTGTCCCGAGTATTCCGTAACGAGTGGTTGACTGCACTTCGGGGCTTGCTTGCAGGCAAAACTCGGCCTTGGGGAAACCCCTGATGCCCACGTACACATCTCCCGCGCGTCATTTCCGAGGAATCGACCGGCGTAGCCTTTGTCTCAAGCAAAAAGTGCAGACTTGAAATGAAAATCACTTCACTACCTCCATGACCCCACTTTTCTTCAAACCCCTGTCTGCCGCATCCTGAATGAAAAGCCACACCCGATATTATCGGGCGGGCACTTCCCGTGGTGCAGGTTGACATGATGAAAGAAAACGTCTCTATCACCCACACCTGAACCATAACGATCCGACATGGTTATGTGCCATAACGCAAGACGGATGTAACGGATTTGCCTGAAAATTATTGATTATGCCCCGCCCGGGAAAATACAAAAGCGGGGCCGCGGATACGCCGCAGCCCCGCTCTGTCTCTCTTCAGCTATCTCACCGTGTTGAGCCAGTCCGCAGCCAGCATGGCCAGCTCCCCGGAGCCGACTGCTGCACCGGCATTGGGCCCGGCCGATGCCTGGGCGTCCATATCCAAGGGTACGAACGTGGTGAGTTGGAAAGCCATGTCCAGCGGACGGAACCAGGCGTCGTGGATCGGGATGCCACTACCCCATTGGGCGCCGAGGGTCGGCGGCCATGACGAGGCATCCGACGGCGGCACAATCGTCTCCAGGGACGTGCCCGCCGCGTCGGAGGAGGTCGCACGGAGCTTCCAAGTCCACATATGCTGCGGTCCACCACCGGCCGAATCGTACAACGCCGCAATACTCAGCCAATAGACCCTCGACCCGGAACCGCCCTTGGTCTGCCGATCAACCTGGAACCATTGGTCCTGCGAAAGCAGGTGGCTGAACAAGAAACAGGTTCGGCCCGTCTTCGACTTGTTATCGGATGCCTCACGACCCGACACCGCCCACACCCACTTCGTGCAGTAGGTCTCCCAGATCAAGGCGCCCGGGTGAGCGAATGTAGCGGAACTGAGCGGGGCCGGATCGGGAACATCCGTCCAGATCCCGATGTGAAACGCCAACGGCAGGTCGGACGGCAGGTAGGATTCCGTCCATCCACCGAATGTGCCCCACCAATGAATCCCCGTGATGGGCTGATCGCTCACGGCCTGCCAGTCATCCGCCGCAAGCTCGCGCAAATGAAGCGACGAGGACACACTGCCCGCCTCGAAAACCTTTGTCCCATCCGCCGCCGGAGAAGGCGCCTGGCTCCATATCAAACTGGCGGCACCCGAGACCGCCAGGGAATCCTGGCTCTCAACAATCTGGACACAATAGTCCTCGACCTCCCCATCCTCCGCGGGCCCGTAACTATCCAGCAGCCCGCGCGTGTTGAAACGGAATCTGGAAAACGTCCAACCGGCGACGGCATCCGTCGGCACACGGAACGTGAGTTGGTTCACGCCGGCCGGCAAAATCTGATCGGCGAAGATCCGATCTTCCTCTTCGTCGAACCAGCCGTCGTTGTTGAAGTCGATCCAGGCGTTGAGGTACCCACTGGTGGAAGCGATCACTTCGATACTCGCATCCTGGCCGGCGTGCAGCGTCGAGGTGAAAGTGACGCCATCCTCATCCCCGCTGCTGGCATCGTCTCCGTCGGCCGTGACGGTGGGCTGGCCGTCTGATTCACCATCCACGTTTCTGCCCAGGAAAACGCCCGGCACGATCGTGTGCCTTGCCCCGTTGCTCGCCAGGAGCGTCCGATAGTTCCGGTCCGGTGCGTCGCCAAAATCGGTCAGTACGAGACCCGCCACCGTACACTGGTTGCAGGAAGTGCCGGAACCAAGCCACTGCATAGGAGCCGGGCAGTCGGCCTCTGCACTCGTATAGCAGTATCCCGTTTCCCGGTTGCAGCAGGCACCAAGATAGGAGTCCTTGGCTATGCATTCGTGATACGCCCCACGGTAGACGTAGGCGTTGCGGCACTTGATCGAAATGCAGACCCACTCGGGATTGTACTCACTGATGGAATGGGTGCGCTCAGTCTCGATGCTACTGGGAACGAGGACATTGTCGATCGTGTAGATGCGAAACGCGGACATGTACAGGGCTTCAGAGACAGCGGTCGGCATGTCCCCAGGCATCGGCGGACGGCCGTTGGCCAGCTCCGACCACTGCGGCGTCGTCCAGCCGAAATACGCCACCAAGTAGGTCGGTATGGTCGGATTGACCGCTTTGGTATAGACGTGATAATTTAGATATCCCTTGCGGTTGGAATCGTATGCGCCATTGTAGAACCACATCCGCCACATGTCGCTATCCGGATAATAGTACCATCCCAAACCACCACCTTCGCCTTCGATGTAGTCGCCGTTGCGATCGACCAGAAGGCGATACCACACATCGCCAAAGAAGTCCGGGTCCTCAATGTCGTTCTGACCGAAGACAGGCACAACGCTGAACACAAGGACAAGCATTGTGACGCAGATAAGGGATGGAGTGTGCTGTGTCATGTCAAAAGTCCTCACTATCCTGAGAGCATCTCGATACCGCAGGCGCCAATGCGCGTGCAGTCACATAATTTATTCCATCGGATGGTCCGGAGACCTCCTTCAGAAAAATCACTCCCTTGGTTCGTGTATCCCCCATCCATGCAGCCGGACATCCTTCGTCCGCTCGGGCGGCAGCCCTGCAGCCCGTACAATCCCTTCTTTTTCCAATATAATCCTTTGTTGCAACCTCGTCCAGAACAAAATGGCCGAGGCGGCGCATACGATTGGGCCGAGGATGGCACTGGACCTTCGGGCGCGAACGTGTCCCCCACGGGAGGGGAGCGTCTCCGCTCGGCACAGGGCGTCCCAGAAAACGCAGGCTGCATGTGCTGCCGAGCGTAGCCACAGATACTCATGCGGATCATCCCGTCGTTCACGGGTTTCATGGCGACTGCCCATCCGCCGGGTGGAATTGTGTGGACGGTCGGCGAATGTAACGGTATTCTGCTGCAATCGCTGACCGCTCGGGAACCGTCAGGCGGCCTCCAGAGTTCGCATCGGCGCCATGGACCCAAGAATGGAGCGATACAATTCTTCCCGACAAACCGGTTTCTCAGGGCGCCAACGCCACCAATATGTCGGTGCCGAAGTGGAGGACAGGATGAAGGTCATCGGAATCCCGTTGTTCATCATGTTTCTATCCGGGGCCCCCGTCGCGAGCGAGGCATTGCCGCCCGAGCCGAAACCGGTGCCGCGACTGCAGGTGGTGCCGCAGGCGTATGAGCAGGCTTCGTTTCAGCGGGATGGGGTGGAGATTACGCGGTACCACTTCGGGCCGGGGCTGAATCGGCCGTTCCTGTTCCCTGCTATCGGGCCTTCCGGGCGGAGCCTGACGCGGATGGGGCATCCACACGACCCCGAGTCGCACAGCCACCATAACTCTGTCTGGATGTCGCACGTCGACGTGGGCGGGGTGGATTTCTGGAGCGACCGGCGGCTCGGCACCGTGCGACACAAACGTACTGTCGGCTATGAGGATGAAGGCGAGAGGTCATCCGTCACCGCGGAGAACGAGTGGGTGGATCGGGATGGGAAGGTCCTGCTGGATGAGACCCGGCGGATCCGCGTGGTGCTGCTGGAGGGCAAGGAGTGGCTGCTGGTCATCGACTCGACGCTCGCGGCCAAGGACAAGCCCGTCGTGCTCGGCAAGACCCCGTTTGGCCTGCTCGGCGTGCGGATGGCCAAGACCCTCGGCGTCAACGACGGCGGCGGCCGAATCCGCAACTCCGAGGGCGGCGTCAATGAGAAAGAAGTCCTCTGGAAGCAGGCCCGCTGGGTGGACTACTCGGGGGCCATCGAGAACGGCAGGATCGAGGGTATTACGCTCTTCGACCATCCGAACAACCCCAATCATCCCTCCTGCTTCCACGTCCGAAACGACGGCTGGATGGGAGCCTCGCTGACCTTCGATGGGCCTCGGGAGATCGCACCCGACAAACCGCTGCACGTCCGCTATGGCCTCTACGTCCACAGCGACTTGAAACCTCTCGCCGAGATCGAGGAACAGTGGAAACGATTCGCTCAGACGCCTTGATGGGCATTTCATAGCATGGGCGTCTCGCCCATGAGTCTCTGGGGTATCCTGCCCCTGCACTGCCACGGGCAAGATGCCCGTGGTACTCACGACTGGGACGGCCGTGCTACGAAGAAGGCCCCGGACATGCATTCGATTCATGCAAGGCCGGGGCCTGGATAGACTCAGAGACGTTTAGACCTTCGGATAGCTGGCGAGGTATTCGGTCTTCGGCAACTGGCCGGCCAGCGGCATCGCGTACTCCATGAAGGCTTGCGTGACACCGTTGCCGTCATTGTTGAGGAACTCGGCCGGCATGGATTTGGTCTTCTCCGCTACGTTCTTGAGCTCGGTGCGGAACAGCTCGACGCCGTAATTCTTGCCGTTTCCGGTTCGCTTCATGGCCACCGAGCCGTTGTCATCCACCATCGCGAGCTTGACGGCCTCGCAGCCGCAACGGCGAGCCTCGTCCACGTCCACCGCCGACTGGAGGCCCGCGAAACTCCGCTGCAGGTAGCCGAACGTGTCCGCCCGGACGCGTTTGATCTTGAGGCTGTTCTTCACCTGGGCCGCCAGAAAATCGGCCAGCGCCCCGGTGCCGGAGAGCTGGATATTGCCGTGGGGGTCCTTCTCGGCATTCTGAGCGATCTTCTTGGCCCAGGTCTCGCCGTCGGCGTCGCACATGCCCTCACTGACCGCGATCACACAGCGATTGAGCTTCTTGTACACGGCATCGACCTCGCTGAGGAACTTGCCGATCGAGACCGGCCGCTCCGGGAAGTACAGCAAGTGCGGTCCATCGTCGTCCCGCGTCTTCCCCAGGACGGCGGCGGCGGTCAGGAAACCCGCGTGCCGGCCCATGATGACGTCGATCTTCACGCCCGGCAGGGCCCGGTTGTCCAAATCATCGCCCATCAGGGCGCAGGCGACGAACCGGGCCGCGGTGCCGTAACCCGGGCAGTGGTCGGTCACGAGCAGGTCGTTGTCCACGGTCTTGGGTACGTGGAAGGCGCGGATGTCGAAGTTGCCCTCGTCGGCCACGGTGTTGAGGATGTGAGCGGTGTTGGCCGAGTCGTTGCCGCCGATGTAGAAGAAGTACCGAATGTTACGCTTTTTGAAGACCTCCAGGATGCGGCGGCAGTAGTCGGCGTCCGGCTTGTCGCGACTGGTCCCCAGGGCCGACGACGGCGAGGCCGCCACGGTTTCCAGGGTCTCGGCCGAGAGCTTGCCCAGATCGACGAACTGGTCCTTGACCATGCCGGCCACGGCGTGGACCGCCCCATAAATCGTCTGGATCTCCGGGTGCTTCTTCGCCTCTTCGATGACGCCGACCAACGAGGCGTTGATCACCCCGGTCGGCCCGCCGGACTGCCCCACTACCGCATTTGCCTTCGGTGCACCTGCCATATTACTCTCCATACCAGAGTGGGCGACTGCAAAACCGGCCGCCCATCAGCCTGTACCTATACCTTCTTCCCTACGGACGGGCCATTATACAACCAACCCCCAACGACTCAAGAGGCAACAAGGGAAATAGCAGACAATGAACCGGAACCCTCCGACCGCATTCCAGGACTCGCCCATCCCAGTCTGGCTTCCTTCGCGGTTAAGGTGGACGCAGACAGCGGATGTGTTATGCTTACGGCGTCGAAATGGTTTGCACCAGGAGGATATACATGGTTCTGTACCGAGTGTGGGTTGTTGCAGGCATCGCTGTGTGGGCGTTGGCGGCTTTGCCGTTGAGGGCGAGCGAGTCGCAGTCACACTTAAGATTGTGGTACGACACACCCGCGCAGGAGTGGACGCAGGCACTGCCGGTCGGCAACGGCCGGCTTGGCGCGATGGTCTTCGGCGGCATCGAGAAAGATCGCCTGCAATTGAACGAGGTGAGCCTCTGGTCCGGCAACCCCCAGGACGCCGACAACCCGGAGGCTCTGGCGGCGATGCACGAGATTCGTCGGTTGATCTTTGACGGCCAGTACGCCCAGGCTGGCGCATTGGCAGCCAGGAAGCTGGTCTGCAAGGGCGCAGGATCGGGCCATGGCGCCGGTGCGAGGGTGCCCTACGGCAGCTACCAGACGCTTGGGGATCTGCTACTTGACTTCGAGGGTCTCGATGGGACGATGGGCTACCGCCGAGAACTGGATCTCGACACTGCCAGAGCCAAGGTTCGCTTCCGCCAAGGCGACGCCATATTCACGAGAGAAATCCTCTCCAGCGCAGAGGATCAGGTCCTGATCGTGCGGCTGACATGCGACCAACCCGGCCGGATCACCTTGACGGCGGAGTTGAGGCGGCCGGAGCGATTCACCACCACGGCCGAAGGGACCGACGAGCTGATGATGGCCGGGCAGATGGCCGACGGCAAGAACGGGACCGATGGGCTCAAGTACGTTGCCCGCCTGCGTACAGTGGCTGAGGGCGGTGCGACAAGTACAGCCGGCGGCAGGCTGCGGATCGAGAGCGCGGACGCCGTCACACTTCTTCTCGCCGCCGGAACTGACTATAAGCTCCAGTCGCCGGACTATCGCGGCAACGACCCTGCGAAGACCACTGCTGCACAGCTTGCCGCGGCTGCGGCACGACCCTATCGGGACCTGCGAGACAGGCATGTGGCGAATCATCAGAAGCTCTTTCGACGCGTCAGTCTTGACCTGGGGCATGACGCAACCACCCCAACCGCGCAAACACCGACGGACGAACGACTTCGAGCATTGCGAGAGGGAGGGAAGGACCCGGACTTGATCGCCTTGTATTTTCAGTTCGGACGGTACTTGCTTATCTGTAGTTCAAGGCCGGGCAGTCTCCCAGCGAACTTGCAGGGGATCTGGGCGGACGGCATCCAGACGCCGTGGAACGGCGACTATCACACGAACATCAACGTGCAGATGAACTATTGGCCTGCGGAGGTCTGCAACCTCGCGGAATGCCACCAGCCGCTGTTCGAACTGATCAATTCGCTCAGGCCCAGCGGCCGCAAGACGGCGAGGATCCATTACGGTGCGGATGGCTGGACGGTCCATACGATCACGAATGTCTTCGGCTTCACCTCGCCCGGCGAGGCCCCGGGCTGGGGGCTGTTCCCTGCCGCCGGAGCCTGGTTGTGCCAGCATCTCTGGGAGCATTACGCATTCGCAGGCGACAGGCAATTCCTCGAATGGGCCTGGCCCATCCTGTTGGAATCGTCCGAGTTCCATCTCGATTTCCTCGTGGAAGACCCCAAGACCGGCAAGCTCGTGAGCGGGCCGGTGAATTCGCCCGAGAACACGTTCATCACTCCCGACGGTCAACGGGGCTCGCTGTGCATGGGACCGGCGATGGATCAGCAAATCATCTGGGACTTGTTCACGAACGTCCTGGACGCCGCCAAAGCCTTGGGCATCGAGGATGAATTCGTCGGACGGGTTCGCAACGCGAGAGAGCGGCTGCTCGGACCACAGATCGGCTCCGACGGCCGGCTCCTCGAATGGTCGCAGGAATTCAAAGAATCCGAGCCGGGACACAGGCACACGTCGCACCTGTTCGCCCTGCACCCGGGCCGGCAGATCTCCGTGACGGGCACGCCGGAGCTTGCCGTTGCCGCCAGGAAATCCCTTGAATATCGCCTCGCACACGGCGGCGGCCACACCGGCTGGAGCCGGGCATGGATCATCAACTTCTGGGCCCGCCTGCTCGATGCGCAGAAGGCCCACGAAAACGTCGTCGCGCTGCTGGCCAAGTCCACCCTCCCGAATCTCTTTGACACGCACCCGCCCTTCCAGATCGACGGCAATTTCGGCGGCACGGCTGGGATCGCCGAGATGCTCCTGCAAAGCCACGCAGGCGAAATCCACCTGCTCCCCGCCCTGCCGAGTGCATGGTCGAGCGGCCATGTGAGAGGACTGCGGGCCCGCGGCGGCTGCGAGGTGGACATCGCCTGGGAAAACGGCAAGCTGGCGGAGGCAACCATCAGGAGCACAAAGGACCAACTCGCCACCGTGCGGTACGGCGACAAGACGACGCAAATCAACACCACAAAGGGCCAGGTGATCCATCTCAACGCACAGTTCGGCCCGAGATGAGCAAAATACCTAAAGAACTTCTTCATCAAAAATCGATAATACCTGTAACCCAAACCGAGCGAGTGTGAAACTGCGCCCTTTAGTCAACCTGGGTGATTTGCGGTCGTCGCAGACAACGAAAGGAGGATTCACACAATAAGGCGCCCGAGTACTTGGCCCGATGCACTGCGTCCATTCTGCGTCGGGTGGGGGAGGAGATGATGACAAGGTACTTGTAAACTTCATCTTCCTAAGGAAAGGAGAGCCACATGAAACGGATGTCACTTTGGCTGGTGTTGTTGGCTTTGACACCGGGCATCGCCGAAGCCTATTGCGGTTCCTACTATGGTGGGGTCCGCTATTCACCCTACGCATTCACCTACCGCAGTTCCGGCCTTGTCCCGTGCGCCGCGGAGTACACGCCTTATGCCTTGAATTACCGCCACTCAGGCCTGGTCGAGGGCTACGGGTACTCGCAAGGAAGCCTGAACTATGGGTTTCCGGCCGTCCGAGGGGCTTTTAGGCGAGCCGGACATGCGGGGTCGCGAGGGTCGCGCCCAGAGCCCTCCCGTGCACAAGGGGTTTCCCGGCCGACACGGTCGCAGGATGGAGCGGAAGTCATCCGACGGTATCTGCTGGCGAAAGGCCACGACGCCGTGAACATGAACGGGATTATGCGAATCGACAATGAGCTCATCAGCGTCGATTTCTTCCTGAAAGACCACAATCTGATCATCAAGTACTGGAACTCCACGGAGATCGAATCGCTGAAAGCAAAAGATGAATTCAGACAAAGGTCTTACGAAAGATACCGGCAGAATTGGATTCAGATCGCTGCCCGGCACGAGCAAACCGGCGGTCGGATCTACTATGTGGAAGCCTCCGACGCACGGATGATCGTCGCAGCCCTCGACTCCTGCACGGAATGGGACACGAATCCCGAGGAGACGAGCCGGCCTGTTATGTACGTAAAGAATTGACTTCAACGAAATCGAGCCCCGACGCACAGCGGCCCTCCGATCCGGGGGCGGGCCAAGAGATTTCGTTGAAAAATATAGGCCCGATCCTTTGTCGAATCGGACTCGTCGGTCGGTGCACCACCGCTCATTTGTCGTGACGCCCGCAGGCGTGCCGTAGCATGGGCGCGAGCGCCCATGATTCCCGATCACGGGCAAGAGGCCCGTGCTACGATGCCCTCCCGGGCACACGACAAACCTACGCTACTACAGATTCTCGGAAATCCTATAGATACTCATCTTCAGATAAGTACGGAATCCCTTCAGTCGATTTGCAGGATTCTGCGGTTTTTTTAGCGAAGGGGAGGATGAAGCACGTTCAGGCACGTCAGAAGCAACTGGCACTTGTCCGTGTACCCCTCGAAGAGCAGGTCAAGGGCCTGCGTCTCCCGCGGCGAGAGGCGGTAGCCCTTACGGAGGGGGTTTCGAGCTGTTCTTCGGTCAGTTTCACATATGGTTCCGAGGAGCTTGTCTTTCGCGGTCTGTGGCGCCCATCTCATCGCGCGGGTCACGGGTCCCAAGTCACGAGCCATGATTCGGTTCCGGCGACCGGGTCCCCCTTGATGCGTTCCTCCGCCGATTCCCGGTGGCCGCCGACGGGCCGATCGTAGGGGCNNCGATTCGGTTCCGGCGACCGGGTCCTGTTGCGTCGGGACCGCCTGGCGGACTGGCCGGCGTTTCGTTGCCCTCATTGCGACAGCGCCGACGTGGCTTGGGTCGAGGACCTCGACTGAGAGGAAATCCGAAGCACGAATATGGGACCAGCGGATCCTGGGCGACCTCGTATCTCGTCATCGTCAACGCATCCTCAGGCTCATCCAGGATCCACGCCCGTGCGACGAAGACTACGACAAGCACTTGGCTCGTTCTGCTGCTGGTGGTGTCCACGTCCTGCCCCCGAGCATCGACCTTGAGGTTCAGGCGGTGGGCTTGCGGTCGCAGACGATCTCTTCGATCGCGCAAGCGACGATGTAGTCCGGCAGCTTTTGCAGGGCGGGCTTCGCATGGTAGGCGGCGACGATACTTCGGTCGGGAAAGGCCCCGACCCGGTGGATCAACTCGCCGGCCAGGACGCCCAGCCTCTCGTCCGACGTCCCTTCCTCGGCCAGGCAGCGAGCCGTCGCGACGAGGTCTGCAAACTCGGGCCTGCTGTCGTACCAGTTCAGTTGGAACTCCAGCTCCGTTGCGAGACGCGACGGCACATTGCCGAAGGTGTACTGGATTCCGATGGGATTGTAGGTCTCCAGACGCTCATCGATGAAAGCCTCGCAGGCTTCACGATAGGCCAAGAGTTTCGCGCCGTCCATGTCGGCGAAGTCTCGCTTCTCGACCTCCTCGGCCAGCAACTCGCCGATCCGCCGCAGAAGCGGGGACCGATCCATCTGCATCCGATCGTGCAGTTGTTCGTAGTAGAGCTTCAACAGGAGCGATGCGGAAGTCATGTGCATCCCCAGAAGCGCGGGCCCGACGCGGACTCAGCCTCCCCCGCCGGGCGGATGGATGGGCAAGGTGAATGTGAAGGTGCTTCCGCCGCCCGGATTGTTCTGGGCCCAGATGCGGCCGCCGTGCCGCTCGACCACCTGCCGGGCGAAGGCTAGACCCAGCCCCGTCCCCTCCCGCTCGGTCGCACGGGCATTCTCGGCCCGGTAGAATTCCTCGAAAATTCGAGCGAGAGCATCGTCGGGAATGCCGATCCCCGTGTCCGTGATCCGGATCTGAACGAAGGCCCCCTCCCGTCTGACGTCGAGGCCCACCCTGCCGCCGTCCGGAGTGTATTTGACGGCATTGAGCAGGACATTCATGATCGTCTCTTCGATCAGCACGGCCTCGCCCCAGACCACGTCGATCTCGGGGTCCATCTGATGGCTGAGCAGGATCGATTTGCCGTGCGCCCTGTTCTGCACGAGAGCCAGGACGTTGAGAACACACTTCTTCAGCGAGAACGCCTCGAGGTCCAGTCGGCCGGTCAGCTTCATTCGGGTCAGTGTCAGCAAGGCCGTGATGAACTCCAGACACTTCGTCGTCCGGCGATGCGCCCGGCCAATGAAGTCCTTCTGCTTCTCGTTGAGCGAGCCGAGCACCTCCCCGGCGACAATGTCCAGGCAACTCAATACGGCGGAAAGATGCCCCTTGATATCGTGCGTCACACGCAGAACGTACTCATTTTTGAGCTGATCCTTTTCCTGGAGCTGCACATTCGCTTGTTCAAGGCTCTCCTGGTGGTGACGGAGTTGCTCGCTGATCGAGGTCGTCATATACACAATGAGATACAGCGTAACGGTGAATACGAAGAGGGTCCCGAAGACGAACGTCCAATCCCGGTAGAGCTCGTGGCCGGCGAAGCCCTCCAGGCTGTAGTGTTTCAGCCCCCCTATCGCCTCCAGCACCACCAGCCCTCCGAACAGGACCACTGCCAGTGTTGCCTGCAAGTAGCTCTGCCGCTTCGAACGCAGGATGCTGGCGATAATCATGTGAAATGCGAAGAAGAACAGGAACGGGTTCTCGATCCCACCGGAGAAATGAAGAATCGTCGCGAGAATGAACAGATCGGCGGAAATCTGGAACGTAACAATGCCGCCGATCCTCGTCTCGGACGGTTCCCGGCCCTCGCGCGTCCGGTATGCGAGCAACTGGCGAAGGGCCAGATTGTAGACCAGCAGGACCGACGCTACTACATACAGAACGCCGGAGCGTAGGGAAACCCCCATGAACTCGCTGGCGCCGAACGTGGCACATCCCAGCGCCGCGATGGCCACCCACCGCAACCGGATAAGCCACTGGGCCCTCTGTGCCAGGCTGGTGCTCTTGAGGAGGTTCTCCATACGGCATTTGTCATTTACAATTGACTATTCACTATTGAAGCGCGATGTGAATAGGATCGCGCCAAGCGCGCGGAGCCCCATGTCCGAATGGTAAATCGTAAACTGCAAATCGCAGATCCGTCGGCTCACGCCTTGTGAGCCGACAGCAGGTCCTGGACCTTCTCGAGGAGCACGTCCGGCTTGACCGGCTTATCGAGAAACGCCTGGACGGGCAGCCAGGCTTCATCGCCCGCCTCGCTCTTGAAGTCCAGCCCCTTCTTCTGCTTGACGGCCGTCAGCATGAGAACGGGGATGTCTTTGTACTGCGCGTTCTGTTTGATCTCGCGGGAGAACTCGAATCCTTCCTGCGAGGTCCTCATCATCACATCGAGAATGATCAGGTCCGGCCGAGCCTCTTTCAGCCGATCCATGCCCTCATCGCTATCCTGGGCGCTGCGCACCTCGTAGCCCTTGTTTTTCAAAACGACCGTCATCGCTTCGGTGATATCAGGATCGTCATCGATAATCAGAATCCTGCCCTGTCCCATTTGTTCTCCTTAGGAGTCCCCATATCTTATCTTTGACTATGCATCCAGTTCAGTCCGAACCGCAGCCATGTACCGGTCGATTCCGTTCGTCAGCGTCCGGCTCAAGCCTTGACCCAGCCCGACTCGCTCCGGCTGAATGCCAAACATCACGATCTCGTCGGGAGCCCGGCGAAGCTGTCTGGCCATGTCGATGATCCGCAGAAGGTCGGCCTCGTGAAGCGACCGATGGGCGAGCGCTTTCACGCTACGGACCTCCTCAGGCAGAAAACGCCGGATCGACCCCGGCTCCTCGCCCATGCACGCGCAATCGACAAAGATCGCCTTGCGCCGGCCCTCGATGTAGTGCAACACCGCCAGCCCGCCCGTCCCGGCATCGATGAACTCCACCTCGGGATGGTCGACCGCGGATTGCGCCAACCGCTCGACAAGACATACCCCGATGCCTTCATCCGCCATCAGCGGATTGCCCAGACCGACCACCACGATGGGCTTTGTCATGACCTGATTCTTGAAGTTTGACGTTTGATCTTTGATTTTCACTTCACACTTCAAATCCCAAACATCGACCCTATCTGACAAACTGCACATCCAGCATGTGTGTTGAGCAGGAGATGCATGGATCGTAGGATCGCACGAGCATCTCCAGCTTCAGGCGGATCTTGTCCTCCGGCTCATCCAGGATCTCGGGCACGAGTTTCTCGAAGTCCTCCTGGATGCTGGCGTGGTTCTGGTTCGTCGGGATGCAGATGTCCGCGCCGACGCAGTTGCCCTTGCGGTCGAATTCGTACTCGTGGAACAGGATGCCGCGAGGCGCCTCGACACAGCCGCTGGCCTTCCCGGCCTTCGGGGACGTCCTGACCGTCTCGGGCTTGATCCCCTTCGTCAGCAGATCGTCGATCATCGGAATGCTGACTTCGACCACGTGGACACATTCCACAAGCTGGGCTACCGTGTTCATGTAGGGATTGCAGTTGCCCTTTTCCAGGCCGAACATCTTGGCTACGGCCTTGGCCGTCGGCGAGAGCCGTTCGCCATTGTTGTTGAATCGGGCCAGGGCGCCGACCGCATAGGACTTGCGATGCCACTTCGTCCACTTGGCCGTGGATTGGTCGTTGACGTACTCGTTGGCGACCGTTTTCCAGTCGTTGATCGCCACGGCGCCGTCGTAGTCGGTCGAGGTGATTTCGCCGTGGTAGAAAGTATACGTCGGCGGATTATCCTGCTTGAGCGAGACGTATTCCGTCGGCCGCTGGAAGTTCGGGATGTTGCCGGCCACCGAGAGCACCACCTCGGCGACGACTTTGAGGTCGGGGAGGCATTTCTTGAGCCGCTCCTGCAGGTCACGAAGCTGCTTCTCGGTGGGAAACTTCGTCAGGCCGCCCGGCTTGAGCGTCACCGGGTGCGTGGTCCGGCCGGCGATCAGGTCCGACCACTCATTCGCCAGGCGATGCAGACCGATGATCGTCTTGACCGCATCCGGGGCCATCCCCACCAGCGGGACCACCGACGGCACGCCGAAGAAGTCCGGGGCCGCCAGGTAGCCGACGTGCAGCACGTGGCTTTGCAGCTGCTCGGAGTAGTGCATCAGGATGCGGACCTTGTCGGCCTGCTCGGACACCTGGATGCCCATCGCATTCTCGACGGCTTTGGTCGAGGCCAGTGAGTGGGTGATCGAGCAGATGCCGCAGATGCGGCTGACGATGGTCTGGATATCCTCGTAGCTTCGTCCGCGCACCATGGCCTCGAAGAACCGCGGGGCCTCGGGCACCTGCCACTGAAGTTTCTCGATTTTGCCGTTGTTCGCGTTGAGCACGATGTTGCCGTGCCCTTCCACACGAGTGACGTGATGTACGCTTATGCTGACTGTGCCTTTACTCATAGATCGTAGGCTCCTGCATGCTTCCAAAGAGAACCATCTTGGTTTTCAGGTCGTCTATGTTCAGACCGTAGCGGGCAATGACGTCCTTGGCCGCATCCACGTTCGGGTTGCTCGTGTAGCCCCGGCAGCCAAAGCAGCGGAACCCGTTCGACGGGCACCGTGCCCCGCAGCCGGCTCGGATGATCGGCCCCAGACACACCTGGTCGTACTGCCATAGGCAGGGATTGCCTTTGGCCTTGCACTCGACGCAGACGGGATAATCGGGGATCTCGGGCTTCTTGCCCAGCAGGAGGGATCGCACGATGTACGTGAATTCCTTCCTGTCGATGGGGCAGCCGTGGACGTAGAAATCGACCTGGACGACTTCATCCACGGCCTTGGTCGGGCCCGTGTGCAGGTGCGGCTTGCTCGCGGCCCTGCCATAGACGCACTTCTTCACCTCGTCGAGATCGTCGAAGTTGTTCTTGAGTTTGTTGATGCCGCCGATCGTCGCGCAGGCGCCGAGAGCAATCAGAACCTTCGCCCGGCTGCGGATCAGCTTGAGTCTCTCCTCATCCTCCAGGCGGGTGATCGACCCTTCGATGATGGCTATGTCGTACTCGTCGCTCTTCTCACTCATCGCCTCGCGCCACTCCACGACGTCGACGCCTCCGAGCAGGCTGAGGATCTCCTCCTCGAGGTTGACGACCTGGAGCTGGCAACCTTCGCAGCAGGCAAAGTCGAATATCGCAATCTTGGGTTTCGCCATTGTTAAATCGCCTCCGGCAGAGATGCCAAATCGGAATATCGGAACACGGGACCGTCCATGCAGACGTAGACGTTGTTGATCTGGCAATGTCCGCACTTGCCCACGCCGCATTTCATCTTTCGTTCGAGGTTCAGGAAGATATTGTTGTGCGGGACATCCTGCTCTTCCAGGGCCATGAGCACGAACTTGTACATGACCGGCGGACCGCAGACGAGGATCTTCGCCGACTTCAGGTCGGTCTCGACCTTGCGGATCAGCTTGGTCACGACGCCGACGTTGCCCTTCCAGGCCGGATGCCCTTCATCCAGCGTCTCCAGCATCTGCACGTCGCCGCGTTGACTCCATTGCGCGATCTCCGAAGAGAACAGCCGCAGATCATGGTTCTTGGTGCCCTGGAGGATCGCCACGTCGCCGTAGTCCTCGCGGTTGTCGAACACGTAATTGATAAATGACCGCTGGGGGACCAGGCCGATGCCGCCGCAAATAAAGACCACGCTCTTGCCCTTGGCCTCCTCGACGGGATAGATGCCCTTGCCGAGCGGACCGCGGATCCCCAGCTTGGAGCCTCGCTTGAGGTTGTGGATGGCGCCGCTGACGTTCCCGATCTTTCGCACCACCAGCTCGAACCCGTCCTTCTGAGTGGGTGATGAGCTGATCGTGATCGGGGCCTCGCCGATTCCGGCGATGGAAACCTCCACGAACTGGCCGGGCAGGAAGTCGAACTGGCCGTCGTCCATCGTGAGCCGCAGGTATTTTTCCGTGGCGTTCATCTGGCTGATGTCCGCGACGGTCGCCAACTGCGGCAGGTAAATGTCTTTCTTTTCAGCACAGCACTGACACATCGGTCAACTCCTATTAGTGATTGTGGATTATGGATTATGGATGATTGTATCAATCATCCATCATCAATCCGCTACCCGATCCCCAGATCGTCGATCAGGCGGTTGCAGACGCTGACGGGGTTCGCGATGTCGGGCAGACACGCGGCGACGCATCGGCCGCAACCGACGCAGGCGATCTGGCCGCCAATCTTCTGGGGCACATAGGCCGCCTTGCGATACAGCCGGTGCCGGAAGCGGTCCGCGCGGGCCTTGCGAAACTCATGGTCCGGCGCGACCTTGGTGAACCCGTCGAGCAGACAGCCGTCCCAGGCGCGGGTCCGCTCACCCGTCTTGAGGTCCCAGTTCACGTCATCCTGGACGTTGAAGCAGTAGCACGTCGGGCACACCTGGTTGCACGATCCGCAGGCGAAACACGTCTTGGCCCGCTCTTCCCAGACCGGATGCTTGTAGGCCTTGGCCAGCAGCCGGGGCAGGTAGGCGGGATCGCACTTGAGCTCGTGCTTGTTCAGCGACTTCTTGTTGTGGGCCCACACCGCGTCTCTTTGGCTCAGGGCCTTGGGATCGGCGTCCACCGCCCCCTTGGCCTTGGCCAGCAAGTCCCCGCCCTTCACGGTGGGAGCATCCATCAGGTAGCTGTCGCCGATGTCCGTTAGAAGAATATCGTAGCCCTCCTTGACGACGGCGGTATTCATGGAAGAGGCAAATACGTGGTCGGAGGCTCTGGCCACGTCGCAAGCGATGATCGACGCGTTGTTTCGTCGCGTCATGTAGTGGGCGTCGTAGTTGTCCTGCCGGAACAGCTCGTCCATCTGGTTGATGGCGATCACGTCGTAGGGATGCACGCCCATCAGGATGAACTTCCGACAGTCGAGCTGGGATTTGTACGGACCGCCAAGCTCAAAAGTCACAAGCACCTCCGTCGGCGGAAGGAAGAATTTCTTGGGCGGCTGGAGCGTCACATCGTAGTCCAACCGAAGGTCCTTCGCGGATTCCAACGGGGCGAAATCGAACCGGTCACCCTTCGCCTGAACCCCGATGACGTTCTCCGTCCTGATCAGGGCGTCGACAAAGCCTGCGAAATCACTTTTCGTTATTTTCTTCACACTCATGGGACAATCCCGGCTCCAAAAACCTCGAAAACTGTTCCTTTACGTCACGATACTCCCGGTTGCGGGCTGCCGCCCGTCATGGGGTGCTCACTCGATCCTCCCGCCGGCATGTAGTAGGGCAAGCGGGCAAGTTCCATTGCGATATCCAGCGTGATGATCTTGACCCGGCGGGGAGCGATCACCTTGCACGGGGCAAAGTTCAGGATTCCCCGGATTCCGGCCTCCGCGAGCTTGTCGACCGTCGATTGGGCGGCTGCCCGGGGCACCGCAACAATCGCCAGGCTGATGTCGCGCCCACCCAACCCGTCCATCCCCGACGGGTCCTCGATCCGGACCCCGTTGACCACCCTCCCGATCTTCTCAGGATCGGTGTCGAAGGCCGCCACAATATCCAGACCGTACCCTCCAAACCCCGGGTACGCCAGCAAGGCCGAGCCCAGATCACCCACGCCAACCAGGGCCGCTCTGCGAATCACATCCAGCCGCAGGATCTTCTTGATCTCGCGAGCAAGCTTCTCAATGCTATAGCCGACACCGCGAGTGCCGAAATCCCCAAAATAGGAAAAATCCTTGCGAATCTGCCAGGACTGCACACCCACAAATTCCGCCAGAGCCTGGCTGGAGATATGCTCATGCCCCTGGTCTACCGAAACCATCAGGCCTCGCAGATAGATGGGCAACCGCCGTACCGTCTCGTCCGGAATTCTGTGATACCTCATATCGGGCAACACACACCCTTCGTGCTTGTGTTCACATTCACAAGATAAAGGTTGCCACTATATGCAAGGACCGCCGGACTGTCAACCATGCGATGGGGCCTTTTTTCCTCGTCGATCGACACCTCGCCAACTCTAAACCCTTAATATAAAAGGACTTAGGCCATAGCTACAGGTGCCTCAAAAAATCACACAACTTGCACTCGCCACGAAAAATGGCGTGCAGTTGTGCCGCACGTCGGGAACTCGCAATCAATCGCCGACGAGACGCCGAGTCCGATCGACCTTGAAATACACCAGGAACTTCTGCCGGCCATCAGACTCATGCCCCTTGCGGCCTTTCCGCCGAAGCGCCTCGATCTTCTGCGGGTCCGCTTCCTCCGTCGTCCGTGTGAGGTACAGCCGCACCCCCTTGTAGCCCGGGCCTTCTTGTCCTCGTCCCGGCTCGCCTCGTTCCAGGAACAGATATGCCGCATGAGGATTGACCGTGATGTTGTTATGGCTGACGTGATCGCCCATGATGAAAATGACCTCGTCGTCGCTGACGACGTGTGGGCGAGCATAGAGGGCCAGGTCCACGTTTCCCTGAGCATCAGCCGTCGCAAGGACGCCGGTTCCTTCGGTGTTCTCAAAACAGTCAGCGAGACTCATAGCCTTCTCCTCGAATGATCGCGTCCAATGCGGTCTTCAATTCCGGATATCTGAACTCGAAACCTGCACCGATCAACTTCTTCGGGATCGCCTTCTGGCTGGCCAGGATCACCTCATCGGCCATCCCTCCCAGCGCCAGCCGGACCGCAAAGCCCGGTATCACCGTCCAGGCCGGCCTGTGGAGGACACCCCCCAGGATTCGGCCGAACTGCTTCATGGTTGCCGGATGCGGCGCAGTGAGATTGAATGGACCCGCCAGGCTGGGACGCTCCAGCAGGAACCGAATCGCCCGGACATGATCCTCCAGACCAATCCACGACAGCCATTGGTTTCCAGTCCCGACGTGGCCGCCCAGAAAGAATCGGAAGGGGGCCATCAAGCTCGGCAGAGCTCCTCCCTGCAACCCCAGCACCATGCCGGTGCGGATCGCTACGTATCGCACACCCGCCATTCCGACCCTGGCGCCGAGGGATTCCACCCGCTCGCACACGTCCGCGAGGAACGTGGCGCCGGGCAGGGAATCCTCCGTGAGAATCTCGTCGCCGCGGGACCCGTAGTAGCCGACGGCCGAACCCTGAATCACGACCGAAGGCTTGGTCCTGGCACTGGCGACCGTATCGGCGATGGCCTTCGCGCCATTCGTTCGGCTTTGTATGATGCTGTCGATCTTGGCCTGCGTCCATCGCCCTTGCGCGACGCTCTCGCCGGCCAGATGGATGACGGCGTGCGCCCCGTCCACCTGTCCGGCCCAAAGGCCGGCGGTCCTCCCGTCCCATTCGAGGACCCTCGCCCACTTTCCGACCACGCCGGCGGCCCTCGTCGCATCGCGCGACAGGGCAACGATCTCGTAAGCCGTGTGAAGCTCCCGGCACAGCGCCCGGCCGATGAATCCCGTTGCCCCGGTGATGACGATCCGTCCGGCCATGTTTGCCTACCCGCCGGCCTCCAATCGCTCGACTCTCTTCACATAGGCATCCGGGTCGAACTTGCGACGCAACCCCGAGGCATTCATATATCGAACCTTCCCAAAGACGGGCCGTTCCGCCCATGCGCGGTCGTGCTTGCCGAAGCACCAGGCGACGCCGGCGAAGCCGTTCGGGTCCCGCCCATCCAGCTCGTATCGGTTGTTCAGGTATAGAGCAATCCGAAACGCCTCCCGGGGCGTCCGCGCCCACTCCAGAATCTTCTTGCCCCAATACATTCTCATATAGCCGTGCGTTTTGCCCGTCAGCACCATCTCCCGCTGGGCGGCGTTCCAGTACGGGTCGTGTGTCCGGGCGGCTTCGAGTTGCTCCTGTGAGTAGACATGCTCCCGTTTGTCGCGGCCATGGAAATTCAGCGTTCGCATGGCCCACGGCGGCAGACAGTCGAAATTGTCGTACTGGCGATTGCAGTGGATGAAATTGTAGCTTAACTCCCGCCGCACGATCAGCTCTTCGAGGAACGCGTCCTTGCCTTTGCCCGATGCCCGTTTGACCTGCAATGCCACATGGAGAGGCGAGATCTGCCCGAAGTGCAGATAAGGACTCAGATTCGATTGGGCGTCAACGCTCGAATCGTTCCGCTCCGTCGAATAGGCGTCGAGCTTGTTCGCCAGGAAATCTTCCAGGCGGCGTTTTGCCTCCCCGGCGCCGCCGCAGAAGCCGGCCACCCTGCCCACTGAGCCGTCCACCTTGAGGTCCTCGACGATTCGACCGACGTCGCGGAGATCCAGACCATCCAGCCTCAGACCCAGGGAATCCCGCACCGCTCCTCGCGGCTTGAGCTCGACCAGATAGAGATCAAGCTTCCGGCAAATTCTGGGTCGAAACGTCCCGGCTGAGAAATTCTCCTTGTCCGCTGCCTCGTCCACCGGAACGATCAGGTTCGTCTCCACCTCCTCCATCGCGCATTCGATCGCCTGCCCCACCTCCGCCCGCCACTGCCGCTGGACCTTCAGGTGGCCGGCATCCACAACCACGCAGCAGGCCTCGCCGGCCAGGCTCGGGATGCACCTCGTCGGAGACTCCGATTGCACAACCATCCGTATGCCTCTTTCCCGGAGATCCTGCTGCGCCTCGCGCAGCCCCTCCAGCATGAAATGGTAGTGACGCGCGTTGGCTTCCGGGAAGTCGGCCGTCAGACCGAATGCGACGACAATCGGCTTGCCCAGCCGATTGCCCTGGTCGATGGCATACTCGAGGGCATGGTTGCATTCCGCCCGTTGCGCCGCCTGCATCCAGTACAGCACATACCGGCCGTCTCGAATAGACTGCCGATTCAGTCGTTTGACCCGTTCGCGATGGATCATCGAACCGTCGATCTCCCACAGACCTCACAGGAACCTTGTCGCTCGGAGAAGATCCGAGCACAAAGACTATACATCCAGGGTCGCTGTGAGTTCATCGCTCCCGGCGAGACAGGTGAGATTCCCGGAGAACATCCGCTCAATCTCCTCGCCCGAGTTATCCCGGACCTTGCCGGCGCATGCAACAACGACATCTCGGTGCAAACTGCGGGTGCAATGGAGCCGGCATCCGTCGACGCAAGGCGGTACTCCACAATTCTCACGGCGGACACCACTGATTTTCCCGGACAGACTCGGCTTACGCTCAACCGGGAAATCCGCCCGACCGCATGCGTCGAGCCTGGACACAAACCTGCGGCCGCATTTTGCTCCAGAGGGCTGATGAGAACGCCGATTCGATACGAGAATCAGGTGCCGCAGGACCTTGTCCAGGCACGGCCGGAGCGATTGCACCCGATTTGGAGCGCGAATCCGTGGAGAGCCTGGGATAGGAATACATCATGAGTCCATCCAACGCCCGCAAACTGGTTCTGGGCACGGCCTCCGTGTTCCTGCTCGTCGCCCAGCCTTGCACTCTCGCACAGGTGGGCGACCAGGAGGACCCCAACTTCTACCCGGGGTCGTGGTATCGCATGTCGCTCGATACAGAGGGGAACTTCATCGCGGGCGACGGACACGGTTTCAACAAAGGCACCTGGTACTACTATCCGCAAACCGAATGGTATCGCCAGTGGTTTTACAATGCGCCGTATGATGCCGACCGCGAAGGATATCTCAATTACGAGGTCTACGTCAAAGCCGTCGATCCCAGCCAATTGACCTATGTCGAGATCAACTTCAATTGGACCACGCCGGAGTGGTCCCAGCTCGATTTGAAGCGGCCGCCTTTGCCCACCGACGCCGCAACCGCCGAACAAGAGAGCCGGTACATGTCATGCCGGCGGGTGTATCTTGTCAACAACTGGTATATCGGAACTGTCGAGCCAATCTATCGCCACATCATCAGAGAATACAACCCGGAATGGGTCTCGATCGACGTGCGAGGACGAAACGCGTATCTCTTCCGCGGCGCGATGCATGAATGCCGGGCCAAGAAAGGCGCTTGCTGCAATCCTCTCACGGGCGAATGCACGCTGACCCTGCAGGAAGAGTGCCCGTCCGCCTGGGAGTGGCTGGGTCCCGGGACCTCGTGCGATGCGTGTATCCAGGGAGTCGGCGGGATGGATTTCGGCGATGCCCCGGATTCCTATCAGACCCTCTCGACCAGCGACGGCGCGAGGCACACGAAGGTGACCGGAGTCTTCCTGGGCAGGGCCGTGGACGTCGACACGGAGGCCAAACCCGACTCCTCAGCGGCCGGGGATGACATCCAGGGCATCGATGATGAAGACGGCGTCACATTCACTTCCCCCCTGCTGCCGGGTGAATCGGCAACCATCGAAGTGACTGCCTCGACCGCAGGCTATCTCAATGCCTGGCTCGATTTCAATCAGAATGGCAGTTTCGCCGACGCCGGCGAGCAGATATTCTCCGATGAGCTGCTCGTTGCCGGCGTAAACACCCTGTCGTTTCGCGTCCCCTCGAGGGCAGCCACGGGAAAGACGTTCGCGCGTTTCCGCTTCAACACCCGCGGTCTGCTGACCTGGACCGGTCTCGCCACCGACGGCGAAGTGGAGGACTACCGGATTACCCTCGCCGAGCAATTCCCGCCGCAAATGAACTCCGGCAAGGGCGGAGTCAAATGGAGCCAGACGCCCCAACGATTCGACTCGACCACACCGTTCATCTTCAACGGCTGGGATGAGCGGTCCGACCTGAATCTTCATCGGATCGGCACCGATGACTGGCGGTGTGACGATGAGCGCCCCATCACGGGCTTCCAGTGGTGGGGGTCCTTTGATGGGTGGACGCAGCCCCTGCTCCCGTCGGAATTGCCCCTGGCCTTTCACATCACGATCTGGACGGACGGTTCCGGGCATCCCGATACGGTCCTGTGGGAAAAATTCTGCACTACCTGGACGTGGAACGTCGCCGGTCACAACAGCGATCCCAGGGGACTCGGGGATGATACGTGCTTCCAGTTCACCTGCCTGCTCCCCCAGGATCAGTGGTTCCATCCAACCTTGTCGAAAGACAAGAATGACGCCTCGATTCCCACAGTCTATTGGCTGAGCATCTCGGTCCTTTACGACACGACGGCCTCGACCCCTCGGTATCCGTGGGGCTGGACCACCAGACCGCTGTCCTTCAACAACGCGGCCACGCTGATCTCTTCCGTCACTGCGGGCAGCGGCGGCAGTGCCTGGCCGCCAAGTCTCGGCAGCCGCTGGCTGACCGGCACACAGATCGAAAGTCCCAAGGACACCGCGTGGGACTTCGCCTTCGAGATGCTCACAAACCAGGGCGCTTCCGCAAGCGACCCGGACCTCGCCCCCGTCTATCGGTTCTGGTCCGACAGGCTCGGCACTCACTTCTACACGATCAATGAGGATGAGAAGGATACGCTGATCCGTGAATACCCCGACACCTGGACGTTTGAGGGAGTCGCCTTCTACGCCTATCCGCCCGAACGAGGGCCGGCCGGCAGCAAGCCCGTCTACCGATTCTGGTCGGGCGGCCTCGGTCGGCACTTCTACACGATCCGCGAAACCGAAAGACAGAGACTGATCGATGGCTATCCCGAGATCTGGACTCAGGAAGGGATCGTCTGGTACGCCTTCGAATAGAAGAGGAGCCCTTTACCCGACGAAACGGGAATGCGCGGCAAGGCGCAGCCATCAGCTTGCATTTGCGGCTGCCTCGTGTACACTGACGGCAACGGCAGCCGACGGGAACCGAACGGGGCTGAATCCGTTGCGGAAGGGTGCTTTCCATCCATCGCCCGGCAGACAGCAAGCCGTGCAGGTGCATCAATGTCGAAGTTCGAGTGTGTACGGGATGTCCTGAACTTCGCAATCGCCAAGGAGGCGGAGGCGCATGCGTTCTATGCAAAGCTGGCTGAACGCATCGCGGATCCTGCCCTGCGAGAGGACGTCGAGAACCTTGCCTTGGACGAGTTGCAGCACGGCGTCCGACTGCAGGCCATCAAGGACGGGGAGAGCGTCTTTCTCGACGACGAAGTAGGCAGCCTGGACATCGCTGAAAAGGTCCCGCAGACACAAGAGCGTCCCGACATGAGCTACAAGGACCTCCTGATCCTCGCCATGAACAGAGAGAAGACCGCGTTCCGGATCTACAGTAATCTGGCGTCCGTCGCGAAGACGAAAGACTGCCGCGATGCGCTGCTTCTGCTCGCACAGGAGGAGGCCCGGCACAAGCTCCGTCTGGAGATCGAGTACGACCTGGTGTCTTTTTGAGTGAGACCGATGCGAATCCTGGCGATGGAGCCCTACTACGGCGGCAGTCACAAGGCCTTCCTCGACGGCTGGTCCGGAACCGGCCGGCACCAGTGGTCCATCCTGTCGCTGCCCGCCTACAAGTGGAAATGGCGAATGCGGCATTCCGCCGTCACCTTCGCCCGGCAGATCGAACAGCAACTCCCGGAGAGCCCGCGTCCGGACCTGCTGGTGTGCTCGGACATGCTCAACCTGGCCGAGTTTCTTGGCCTGGCCCCGAAGCACGTCCGGGACCTGCCCCGTATCATCTACTTCCACGAGAACCAATTGACCTACCCCGCTCGGTGCGAAAGCGAACGCGACTACCAGTTCGCGATGACGAATATGACCAGCGCCCTGGCGGCGGACGCTGTCTGGTTCAACTCGGCCTTTCATCGGGACTCGTTTCTCCACGCGATGGAGACCTTTCTGAACCGCATGCCGGACTGCCGGCCCCTCGAAGCCCTTCAGCGTATCCGCGACAAATCCGAGGTGCACCCGCCAGGCGTCCGGCCCTTGCCCCCGCGTCAGGTGAGGTCGCCCGGCCCCATGCGGATACTCTGGGCCGCTCGATGGGAACACGACAAGAACCCCGACGATTTCTTCGCGGCAATCGAGCGGCTCAAGGACCGATCCGTCCCGTTTCGGATCAACGTCATCGGCGAGCAGTTCCGCGAGGTTCCGGAGGTCTTCGCGCGGGCCCGCCGACGTTTTGCCGATCACATTGACCGATGGGGCTACCAGCAGACCAGGGCCGACTACGAGGCCGCCCTGCTGGAGGCGGATGTATTCGTCTCAACCGCTTCGCACGAATTCTTCGGCCTCAGCGCCGTCGAAGCCTCGCTTGCAGGGGCATATCCCCTCGTTCCCAGGCGTCTCGCGTATCCTGAGGTTTTCGGATTTCCCGGCACTGATCCGGCGGATGATTTCTTCTACGACGGCACGGCCGCGGATTTGACGGCCCACCTGGCGGCTCAGGCCGCCCGCATCGAAACCGACGGGTCGCTGCTCGGACCAACCGAGGCATTGAGAAACCGCCTGAGACAGCTTGAGTGGCCGAGGCTCGCCCCGATCCTCGATGATGCCGCCGAACGGATCGTGAGGCATGGCGGTGCGCCTCGAAGAAACCGATTGCTGCGTCTGTGGTCTGATCATTGAGTCGGAACCTGGGCTTGAGGTTCCATTGCTCCCGGCCCTCCGAGAAGAGCGCATAGCCGAGGGCCTCGCCGAAAACCCGCGTCAGAAATACGGCCTCGACATTGCTTTCTTTGGGGGTTTGCAGCTTGCCGCAAGCCTCAAGTTCGGCCCATCTCACGGAGGGCGCATCTCTGTCTCGCTGTGCGTCGCGTGTGGGAAAGTGCTCTCCGCCCCTTCCCCCGTCCGACCCGGATCGCAAGTCGAAAGCTTGACGGGGCGGGCGCACCGGCGTAGACTTTTGCAGTTGTAGTCACTTGTGTGCCTGTGGAGCCGGTACGGCACGAGCCGAGGCCGGCCGCCATGAGGGACACGATGCATCGGAAAGGAAGAAACGCGATGAGAAGAAAGATGTCCCATTCAACCAGGATCCTTACAGCGGCTTTGTTGTTTCTTGCGCTGACGCCGTGCACCGTCGAGGCCGGGGCGGCGGTTTTGAATCAACCCCCCGAAGGCTTCACTGCCCTGTTCAACGGAAAGGACCTCGCCGGCTGGAAGGGGCTGCTGAAAGGGCCGTATGACAACCCGGACAAGCGGGCGGCCCTGACCCCGGATGACCTGGCGAAATTCCAGAAAGAGGCCAACGAGAACATGCGAGAGCATTGGAGCGTCGTCGATGGCGTGTTGACCTTCGACGGCAAGGGCCGCAGTCTGTGCACGGCCAAGGACTATGCCGACTTCGAGATGCTCGTGGACTGGAAGATCGAGAAAGGCGGTGATAGCGGAATCTACCTGCGGGGCTCGCCCCAGGTACAGATCTGGGACACGGCCCTGCGGCTCGTCGGCGCCCAGGTCGGCTCAGGCGGTCTGTACAACAACCAGAAAAATCCGAGCAAGCCGACGAAGGTGGCGGACAAACCCGTCGGCGAGTGGAACACCTTCCGTATCATCATGGTCGGCGACAAAGTCACCGTCTACCTGAACGACGAACTCGTCGTGGACAATGTCGTCATGGAGAACTACTGGGACCGCAGCAAGCCCATCTATCCCACCGGTCAGATCGAGCTCCAGAATCACGGCAACTTCCTGTACTTCCGGAACATCTACATCCGTGAGATCCTGCCCGCTCAGGAGAGGCTGGAGGGCTTTGTGCCTCTGTTCAACGGCCGGGACATGACCGGCTGGACCGGCAACACGACCGGTTACTACGCCAAAGACGGCAAGATGATCTGCGACCCGAAGAAGGCCGGCGGCAACGTCTACACGGCCGACGAGTACGGCGACTTCATGTTCCGATTCGAGTTTAAACTCACCCCGGGCGCCAACAACGGGCTGGGGATTCGGACGCCGCTCAACGGAGACCCGGCCTACCAGGGCATGGAACTCCAAATCCTCGACGACACAGCCGCCCAGTACGCCACCCTGCAGCCCTATCAGTACCATGGCTCGATCTACGGCGTCGTCCCCGCCCAGCGCGGGCACCTCAAGCCGGTCGGCGAGTGGAACACCCAGGAGGTCGTTGCCAAGGGCCGCCAGATCACCATCAAGCTCAACGGCACAACGATTGTGGACGCCGATATCGACAAGGCAAGCACGCCCCAGACCATGGATCACCGGGATCACCCGGGTCTCAAACGCGACAAGGGCCACATCGGTTTCTGCGGCCACGGCGACTACCTCGAATTCCGCAACATCAGGGTCAAATCGCTCGACGGGCAACCGTAAGACCCGTCAGTCGCAATAGCTAAGTGACCGTCAATAAATTACAT
>DCUI01000272.1 GCA_002327785.1 Phycisphaerales bacterium UBA2218 | reverse complement strand
TTTCGAAATTCGGATTTCGGATTTAGGAACGAGGATAACATGGCAAAAGCACATGTCTACAAACGCGACCACATCAACACCGACGAGATCATCCCCGCTCGGTATTTGAACACCGACAACGAGGCCGAACTGGCCAAGTACTGCATGGAGGACCTGGACAAGGACTTTGTGAAGAAGGCCAAACCCGGCGACATCATTGTCGCGGGCGACGACTTCGGATGCGGGTCCAGCCGGGAGCATGCGGTCTGGGCGATCCGCGGCGCGAAGGTGGGGACTGTGATCGCCAGGTCGTTCGCGCGGATCTTCTATCGCAACGCGATCGACTGCGGATTCTACCTGATCGAGTCGGCCGAGGCGGTGGACCAGATCGCCGACGGCGACGAGGTCGAGATCGACTACGACGCCGGCGTGATCCGGGACAAGACCAGCGGCAAGAAGATCCGGTTCATGCCGCTGCCGGACTTCGCGCTGGAGATCATCCGCGACGGCGGTCTGCTCAATCACATCATGAAAGCAGGCATCTGAGTTCACAAGGGCCGAAACGATGAGCGGGAGCGTTCTCAACAGACGGGAGTTTTTCAGGGCCGCCGGCACCACGGCGGTTCTGGGATTCTGCGCCCGCGCGGGTCTCGGCCGTCAGAGTACGACGCGCCGCAAGCCGAACTTTGTGTTCTTCCTGATCGACGACCTCGGCTGGAAGGACTTGGGATGCTATGGAAGCACGTTCTACGAAACGCCCAATATCGATCGGCTTGCGGCGCAGTCCATGCGATTCACGAATGCGTACGCAGCCTGTCCCGTCTGCTCGCCCACGCGGGCCAGCATCATGACGGGCAAGTACCCCGCCCGCCTGGCGACGACCGATTACTTCGGCGCCCCGCAACCTGACACCGTCGGCAAGCACTGGACCAAGAATAGAACGCTACTGCCGGCCCGGTATGAGGATCGGCTGCCGCTGGCGGAAGTGACGGTCGCGGAGGCGCTCAAAGAGCATGGCTATGCGACCTTCTTCGCAGGCAAATGGCACCTCGGACCCGAGGGGTTCTGGCCGGAGGATCAGGGCTTCGACGTCAACAAAGGCGGCCACGATCGCGGCGGACCCTACGGCGGCAAGCGGTACTTCTCGCCTTACGGCAATCCGAGGCTGTCGGATGGCCCGGACGGCGAGCATCTGCCCGACCGGCTGGCGACCGAGACGTGCCGCTTCATCGAGGACCACAAGGATCGGCCATTCCTGGCCTATCTGGCTTTCTACTCCGTTCACACGCCGCTGATGGCCCGCGAGGACCTCAGGGCCAAGTATGAAGAGAAAGCCAAGCAGGTCAAATCCAACGGTCCGGCCTGGGGCAAGGAAGGCGACCGCCAGGTCCGGCTGGTGCAGGACCACCCCGTCTACGCGGGCATGGTCGAGGCGATGGACCAGGCCGTGGGCAAGGTGCTCGATGCATTGGACCGCCTCGACCTGGCGAAGGACACGGGTGTCTTTTTCATGTCGGACAACGGCGGGCTCTCGACCTCGGAAGGGCATCCGACATGCAACCTGCCGCTGCGGGCGGGCAAGGGTTGGCTTTACGAGGGCGGCGTTCGCGAGCCGATGATCGTCCGCCGGCCGGGTGTTACGCAAGCCGGCAGCACGTGCGACGAGCCGGTGATCAGCACGGACTTCTATCCGACGATGCTCGATATGGCTGGCTTGCCGCTCAAGCCTGAGCAGCACATGGACGGTCGAAGTATGACGGCACTATTGAAGCAAGAGGGTAGGCAGGAAGGCCGTGCGCTTTACTGGCACTACCCGCACTATGGCAACCAGGGCGGCTCGCCCGGCGGCGCCGTCCGCGTCGGCGACTACAAATTGATCGAATTCTATGAGAATGGCCGCGTTGAACTGTATAATCTGCGGGCCGACCTCGGCGAGCAGAACGATCTGGCTGCCAAGATGCCGGACAGGGCCGCTGAGCTGCGCCGGATGCTGCACGAGTGGCGCGGCGAGGTCGGGGCCCGGATGCCCACGCCGAACCCGAACCATACGAGGTGATCTGCAGCTATGGTGAGCACAAGGCAAAGGGGACTGAAGCACCTGGACGGCTTTGTTGGGCCACCTCGACCCGTCTGCATCGCGGTATCGAGGTTCTTTCCGCCCGCGCAGTCCTGGACTGGCAGGGCGACTTGGTGGTTCAATCTGCCCATCGACAAGGTAGAACGACTGCCACATGAGGATTATTATCTCTTGGGGGAGTTGGAGAAAGGTGGGTACGTAAGACTGAGGGTCCCGAACCGATTCCTCCTTGCGAACATGGAACATTTTGACACCAAATACCGACAGATGATTTGCCTTCATTTGGCGGCATATGAGGACAACTGGTTGGTAGATGAGAGATCGCCTGATCGTGTGGACTTTTCAGAGTCTGAAGTGTGATGCGAAGTCGTGATGCAGGCCCGAAGCGGGCCTGTGGAGGGAGTTTTGCGCTTTAGGGCCTCCAGCATGATACGCGAGCGGCTCGCTTGCTCGAAGGTGTGCGAAGCACCCTTGCTGCGGGTGGCCCCAATGCGGTAAACTCCCGCCGCCCGGACGCGCAGCGGCCCTCTGGGCCGGGGGCGGCGGAATCCGGATCAGTCCGCGATCCGCCAGCCGCTCGCGAGTGTACGGTATTCAGAGGCTTGGTGCTGGTTGAGTAAGTGAGGTGTGCTCTGCACGCCATTTTCAAAACAGACAGAATATACGTGTGTGACTAAGAAAGGGAAATCGTTCGATGGCAAAGACGTACAAGATTGCGGTGGTTCCCGGGGATGGGACCGGGCCCGAGGTGACGGCCGAGGCCGTCAAAGTGTTGAACGTGGCGGCGGCCAAATTCAAGTTCAAGCTGGACCTGACGAATTTCGATTTCGGCGGCGAGCGGTACAAGCGGACGGGTGAAACGCTGCCCGACAGCGCGGTCGAGGAGCTTCGCAAGTTCGACTCGATTCTGCTCGGTGCGATCGGACACCCGGACGTCGCGCCGGGAATCCTCGAAAAGGGTATTCTACTGAAGGTCCGGTTCGAGTTGGATCAGTACATCAACCTGCGTCCGGTCAAGCTCTATCCCGGCGTCGAGACTCCGTTGAAGAACAAGGGACCCGAGGACATCGACTTCGTCGTGGTCCGCGAGAACTCGGGCGACGCCTACACCGGCACCGGCGGCGTCACGATGAAAGGTACGCCGCACGAGGTCGCCGTGCAGTCGGCGGTCTATACGAGGTTCCAGGTGGATCGGTGTCTGAAGTACGCCTTCGAGTATGCCAGGAAGCACGGCAAGAAGGCCCGCGGCCGGGGCGACAGGAACACGTTGGCCCTGAGCGGAAAGACCAACGTCCTGACGTATATCTACGGCCTGTGGGAACGGGCCTTCCACGAGATGGGCCAGGCCCAGTATCCCGACGTCGCCCGCGAGTACTACCACGTCGACGCGACCACGATGTGGTTCGTGAAGAACCCCGAATGGTTCGATGTGATCGTGACGGGCAACCTGTTCGGCGACATCATCACGGACCTCGGCGCNNCCTCGGCGCCATGATCCAGGGCGGCATGGGCATCGCGGCCGGCGGCAACATCAACCCCGAGGGCGTCAGCATGTTCGAGCCCATCGGCGGCAGCGCCCCGAAGTACACCGGCAAGAACGTCATCAATCCGCTGGCGGCGATCTGCGCGGGCCAGATGATGCTCGCGGACCTCGGCGAAGAGAAGGCGGCCGACGCGATCGAGCAGTCGGTGATGTACGTCACGGCCAACAAGCTGAAGTCCCTGGCGGCCGGCAAGATGGGCTACTCGACCAGCGAGGTCGGCGACCTCGTGGCAGGCAAAGTCGCCGAGTAACCACGCAGAGGAATCGATCCCGGGTGGCAGGCCCGTTCGCAGTGACGCCGTGAGGCGTTCCTTATGCCTTCACGGGTACCCTGCGAACAAACTCTGCCACCCGGCTTCATTTCTCGTCTGAGGGCGTTACCGAATAGGGACAATGATCGGGTCGATCCTGTACTCCCTATCGGCTGTCTGGAGGAGCCTGTGGAATTGGTGCGTTGTCGTCCGGGGTTTACACACCCCGACAGCCGTGATAAGATGAACCCATGGACAGACTTGATTCTATGAGAATCGACAGGAAGGCACTCTCCGTCGCGTCGCTTCTTGAGCCGTCGGACGAGAAGGTCTATTGGCTCTCCAAGACCCCACACGAACGTCTGCAGGCGGCGGAGTTGATGCGCCAGGTTGTCTATGGCTACGATCCATCTACCACCCGACTTCAAAGAGTTCTTGAGATTACTCAACGCTCACGAGGTTGAGTACCTGTTGATCGGCGGCTATGCGGTGAACTACCACGGGTATCCGCGTGCGACGGCCGACATGGACATCTGGGTCGCGGTACACCCGGCCAATGCCGACAGGATTGTCTCCGCTCTGAAGGAGTTCGGCTTCGACCTTGCCGACCTGTCCCCCGAGTTGTTCCTGCACCCGTGGCAGATCATCCGCCTGGGTACACCACCTGTCATGATCGAAATCGCCACGACCATCTCCGGGGTCGATTTTCCCGAATGCTATGCCGGACGTGTGGAAGACACTCTGGACGGAGTTCCCGTCAACCTGATTGACCTTGAGCACTTGAAGCGCAACAAAGAAGCCTCGGCGCGGCACCAGGATCTGGCGGATCTGGAGCACCTGCCTTAGCGTCTGACGCTTTCCCAGGCGGCTGCGTCTGAGAGAGCGAACGGACGTCACATTTCGTCCAGGATCGTGACAACGCCGCGGTCGCCGTCCACGCGGAGGGTCTGGCCGGTCTTGATGATTCTGGAGGCGGCGCCGATGTTGACGACGGCGGGGAGGCCGTACTCGCGGGCGATGATGGACCCGTGTGAAAGGATGCCGCCCAGGTCCATGACCACGCCAGCGGCGGGCACGAAGTAAGGGGTCCACGCGGGATTCGTGACGGGAGCGACGAGGATCTCGCCCGGCTCGACGTGCCGGCCTTCACTCGGCTCCGCGATGACGCGGGCTTTGCCCGTGACGACCCCAGGGGAGACGGCGATGCCGCGCAGCACCTTGATGTCCGTTTCGATTGCGGATGCGATGTGCTTTTGCGGATCGTATCGGCCCACGACCACGGCGGGCGGGTTCTGCGTCTTGTTCCACTCGTACTCAGCCCGTCGCTCGGCGATGCGCTGTCTGACGTCGAAGTCGGCCCGGCTCTGTGCGACCGGCTCGATCTCGGACGACTCCAGGAAGAAAACGTCGTCGCGGTCGGCGAGGATGCCCTGCTGCTGCAAACGTCGTCCCAGTTCCAGGAGCAGACGCCGGGCGCTGGCGAGGAACCGGACCGCCTCGCTCTTCCAGTTCTCCCGGTTGCGAGCCAGTCTTCGTGTGCCGCGCAGCGACCAATCGAAGAGCCGGCGCTTGATCGGATTCCTCAGTTTCCGACGGCACGACGCCGTCAGCCGTTCCCGTTCCTCCATCAGTTGACGTTGTCTCTCCAATGGATTGGCTCGGTCGATGGAGCGGACATAACCGCTCACGAGGTGGAGGATGTAGTCGGGCGTCTCGGCCCAGCGGGGACTGAACAGCTCGAGCTCGTTGTGGCAGTGCTGTCCGTGTGCGGCCATGAACCGATCCCACGCCGTGAGGAATCGCCGCCCATGGTCTGTGTGAGCGAGGCGAGGACGAATTGCGTCCCATGTGTCGTCGCCGAGCAGAGCGGCTTGGGTCTCTTTGTCCTCATGGGCGAGAGCGGCCAAACGCCACAGATCGAGCTCTGCCTCGGTGTCGGTGATGCCTCCTTGCGCCGTCTGAAGCCGATAGCCCAATCCCTGCTCCTCGGCACCGAGCCAATCCCGGCAGGCCTTCCCGAACACACCAACCGCCACGCAGTCCCACCAGAAGTAGAGCAAGTCACAGTCCTTCAGACTCTCCTGAAGGGACTGCATCAGCGTCCGGGTCAACTCCTCCGTCGTTGCTGCGGGGGTGTCGAAGCCCGCCAGCGCATCATCGCGGGTCTTGAGATCGGCCATGAACCGTTGAGCCTTGCCGGGTCGGTGCGCGATCAGGTTGCGAAGGATTCCGGGCCATGAGAGGATGTACCTGGGCCAGGTGAATCCGAGGTCCGGCAGATCCTCATCGCACAGATCGAACTCGCCGCGTTCGAACTGTTCCATGTGTTCGCCGCCGAACATGGCGTTCACGCCGGCTGCCTTGGATGGGGAAACGAACGGCTGAGCGGCGGCCATGCCGACGTTCGCGCTCCAGTATACTCTGCCGGCCACCAAACCGATCACAGGGCTCCTGTTCGGGTCTGCGCCGATCAGACGGAGGACCGAGGCAAACAGCGGCTGGAACATGGCCGCGACCACGGAATAGGTCATCGGCGTCAACACCTCCGGGAAGACCTCGGCCACATTGGGATTGGCCCAGACCTGCCGGTCTTCCCACGGCTTGGGCTCTGGAATCGCCGTGATGGGCCGGGCCTGGAGGAACCAGATCGTACCGTCCCGGACCGCCCATTCTGCGTCCTGCGGACAGTCGAGCTTTCTCTCGATGCACCGGACGGATCGACCGAGCCTTCGTGCGGATTTGAGATCCAGCGAGGGCTCATTCGCCACAAGATTCTGGCGGATTAGCGTCAGGTTCTTCTTTCGCAGGAGGATGCGGTCGGGCTGGACTGCGCCCGAGACGAGGGCCTCGCCCAGACCCCGGCACGACTCGATCACGATCCGGCTGCGACTGCCGGTCACCGGATCGAGCGTGAAGGCCACCCCGGCCGCCTCCGGCTCGAGCTGCTGCTGCACGATCACGGCCATCTCGACCTGCCGGTGGTCGATCCCGTTGCGCCGGCAATACTCGAAGGCCCGCCCAGTCCACAACGAGGCCCAGCATCTCTTGATCGCCTCCAGGCAATCCTCCGATGAGGTCACACCCAGGACTGTTTCATACTGTCCGGCGAACGAATGCCCCGGCAGGTCTTCCGCCGTCGCCGAGGAACGCACGGCCACGATCCTTGCCCCCAGCCGCTCGTATGCCGTGGTGATCTGCTTACGCAACGAATCCGCGAACGCCGAGCGAACGATGAGCCGCCGAATCTCCTCCAGGGCCGGCTCTGCGCGGTCCGCCAGCGCCGCGATTGGTGAGTGAAGGCCGTTTGCCTCCAGGTGCTCTCGGAAGGCCCGGGTGGTCACAAAGAAGCACGGCGGGACTTTCATCCGGAGGCGTCGCAGCGCGCACAGACTCGCCGCCTTCGGGCCCACGAGAGCTCCGTTTGACGCGGACAGCCGTCTCGCGCCCTGGATGTAGCCACAGGCGATGAGCGTCCCGCCCTTGCGAAGAACCCGCCGCATCTGGGCCGTCGCACCTGGCTTGTCGGCAAACGCGTGCCAGCCGTTCATGGAGACCACCAGATCCGCCGCCGCGTCCTGGAGAGGCAGGTGGGTGGCGTCGGCCTTGAGAAGACGGACGTTGTTCACGCCTTGCTCCCGCAGACAGCCTTGTGCTCTGCGCAGCATGTTCATCGAGCCGTCCACCCCGATGATCGTGGCGTCGGGGTAGCGGCGGTAGAGCCGGGCCGTGAGGACCCCCGTGCCCACGGGCACGTCCAACAGAACGCCGTCGAACCGGCTGGGCAGCAGCGACAGGACTTCCTCCATAGGATCGAGGTCGCTCGCCCGCCCCCAGATGATCCAGCCGAGGGCCTTCGTGCGGAGGGATGACGCGGTGATGTGGGGATCGTAACGCCCGGCGATTCGGTCGTAGGAAGCGGAGACCTTGTCCTGTGCATCGGGGCAGAAGTCGACGATGCCGTCGATCATGGGGTAGGTCACACCGGGAGCTTCGCCGCACAGGACCGAGGCGGCTTCATCGAAATGAAGTGTCTGTCCCGTCTTCGGGCAACGAAGAAGATCCGTCCATTCCACCGCCGGTCTCCAAATGCCGCTCTGATTCCCATTCTACGCGATGCCTCGCACTGCGACAACGGCGTGCTGCGACGGGGAAACGCGCCTGCCGGCCCCGCGAGTGCCAGCGTGCCAGGGGTCACGTCTTACTAATCTTCTCATAATTATCT
>DCUI01000237.1 GCA_002327785.1 Phycisphaerales bacterium UBA2218 | reverse complement strand
GCGTACCTGTGAGAAATGCGGGTTAGACTGGCGGGGTACACGCCATCGGCAAACTCGACAAACAGCCGCAGCACGTCGACGATCTCCTCCCCCTCTTTCCCGGCTTCCCATTTTCCCTGGGCCACGAGTTCGTAGTCTTCCGGGATCTCCGGTTTGAGCCGGGCCGGCTCGATCTGGATATCCCATTGAAAACCGTCATAGACCATCTCCATCGAAGCCCGTCCGTCTGTGGACGATCCCGTGGCGTAGATTCGTATGGGCAGCTCATGCTTCCGGTCTACCCAAAGCTGAACCGTGGTTTCGTCGAACATTCCGCCGCTGATGAAAGACCCCATCTTGGTGCCCAGTTTCAGATCGGACACCTGGAGACCCCAGGCCGCCACCCCGTCGATGGTCTTGCGCCCCAGCTCGGTGTACTTGTGTTCGAGCATCGCCTTGAGTAGCGTAACCGGGTCGCCGTTTTCCTCTCCCATCTTCTGCATTTGCTCGTCGCTGATGGTCACCTTGAAGTACTTCTTCTGGTCCGGGAGGACCGTGACCGCGACACCGTCCTCGAAGCGGAGATAGGTCTGTGATCGTCTCGTCCCCCCGGGAAGCAGCAGCGCCGCATCGATCCGCACGGCGGCTTGTTCGTAGGAAACCAGGACGTCCTGGGTCATGTGGGTGGTGTATCCCTCGGGGGCTCCCGGCATCCCGTTGATATCCGCAGTGATCTTGTAGCCTACGGTCTTGATCTCTCCCAGGCGCTGAACCACCTCCGCCCAGACAATGCCGGACGTTCTGTTGAAGAAGGTCACCGCCAGAATCACAACCAGCACGATCACGGCTGCTGCGGCCAATCTTGTTGTTCTGCTTTCCATGATGGTTCTCCATATCGACGGCTGGGGTACAGCCGCGGGTGTGCTCTTGAGTTCTGCGAGGGCTTTGCTGATTTCGCCATGGACCCTCTCGTCATATTCCGGACGAGGCGTCGCTCGCAGTTTGTGCATCAGTTCGTATACTTCCTCTGCCGGTCTCACCGTCTTACCTCACTATTGAGTAATGACCGCAGTCTGTCGATCGCGTATCGGTACCGACCCAGGGCGGTATTCATGGAAATCCCCTGCTGCTTGGCGATCTCCCGGAACGGCATCCGGCCGTAGACCCGCAGCACGAGCACCTCTCTCTGTTCAACGGGAAGCCGGCCGAGAGCCCATTTCAATTGATCGAGCTGCTCCTCGATGACCGCCGCCTCGTCCGGCCTCAGGTCCTGGGCCGGAACCGGGTCCGCTTCGTCAAGCGTGCCCGTCGGGTGGCGGTGCCGGGTTCGAATCAGGTTACGGGCACCATTCATCACGGAGGTTGTCAAATAGCCTCGGAGACTGCCCGTGAGCCTGAGTCGGCCCGACAGCTTCAGCACAGACAGGAAGACGTCCTGGACGACATCCTCGGCAGCCCCCAGGTCACCCAGCAGAGCCACAGCTAAGGTCAAAAGGTCGGTCCTGTACTTGTCATAGACGTGGTGCAGGACCTCCGGCTTGCCGTGGTTGAATCGCCAAACTAGGATTCTGTCTTCCAGCATCTGAAAACCATTCTCCTGAGCCTGGACAATCGACTGTCATAGTATACGACACCGCCGGCAGGCAGTTATTGTGTGAAGAGTGATTTTCCTGCAGCCCGGCGATCCGCCCCGCCGAACAGGCCCGGCCCAACATGGTTGACCGAAGCGCCCCATACCCCCATCGAGCCCACACTACCCAACTTGTGTTCCGCCGTGTATGATACCCCTTTTGTGTGTGACGAGAAGTTGATCCAGGAGGTAATGTGATGCATTTGAAGAACGTGCGGTTCCATCCGGACCTGTACCCGACGCGGGAGCACTATCCGTTCAATCTGGACATCTTTCGACGAACGACCCGGCTCGATTTTGTCGCGCCGGTAACGTTCTTCGTCGGCGAGAACGGCACGGGCAAATCGACACTCCTGGAGTCCATCGCCCGTCGGGCGGGTATCCACATCTGGCGTGAGGGCGAGCGGACCCGCTGCGTGGTCAACCTCTACGAGGACAAGTTCTACCGCGGCATCTCCCTCGAGTGGGTCGAGGACATCGTGCCCGGCTCGTTCTTCGGCTCCTCCGTCTTCCAGGACTTCGCGAGGCTCCTGGACGAATGGGCGGCGGCAGACCCCGGCCAACTCGATTATTTCGGCGGCAAGTCCCTGCTCACCCAGTCACATGGCCAGTCGATCATGTCCTTCTTCAGGGCCCGCTACGCGATCAAGGGCCTGTACCTGCTCGACGAGCCGGAGACGGCCCTGTCCCCGAGAACCCAGATCGCCCTACTCCAATTGCTGACAGGACTGAGCGCCGCCGGCCACGCCCAGTTCCTCATCGCCACGCACTCGCCGATCCTCTTAGCCTGCCCCGGAGCCACGATCTACAGCTTCGACCACAGCCCGATCGCGTCAGTCCCCTATGAAGACACAGAGCATTACAGGATCTACAGAACCTTCATGATTGACCCTCGGGGGCCCCTCGCAGTCCTGTAACGTCCAGATCGTTGGGTTCAGCGGATGGGAGCGAACTCGCCGTTGCAGGATTCGAGGTCAGCGTTCAATTTTCCCGAGCTTCTTGACATCCAACTTATCCCGACCTCTGCTGCCGACCTCATCTCGAACGATTTCTTTCCGTTCACAACAACTACCCCGACTTCGCGGATTCGGGTGGTT
>DCUI01000276.1 GCA_002327785.1 Phycisphaerales bacterium UBA2218 | reverse complement strand
TGCCTTCCACGGCACCGCGGTCGGCGACGCCAAGACCACGACCGACGCGACGCGAGGCCAGGTCCTCACGCTCGACGGCGTCACCGACGGCGTAAACATCCCGGCGCTCGGCAGCGTGCAGGCCCTGACGATCACCATGTGGGCGGATTCGACGATCGATCCGATCCCCTTCGAATTTGCCAGCTTCTTCCACAGTGACGGCTGGGCCGCCGGCGACGTTCACTGGCGGTACCGTTACGGCGTGGTCGATGCCGGCGTCTACGGCCTGAACAACACCACGGGCAAGTCCGTCGTCGAAGCCAGTCAGTGGAACCACGTGGCGATCACCATCTCGGCGACCGAGTGGGCCCTGTGGCTCAATGGCTACAAGGAGGGCTCGCAGACGCTCGCTGCCGTGCAGACGCTGACACTGGGCGANNGATCGACGACGTTCGCTTCTACGACCGTGCCCTGTCGGAGGAAGAGCTCGCTTGGCTGGCGGGCCGGACGGAGCCGTTCGCGAAACCGTTCTGACAGCCCCTGCGGCGGCTGCTCGGCATTGTGTGAGCTTCGCCGCGACAATCACATGAACCCGAGGCCCGTGCCCACTTGGCGCGGGTCTCGGCGTCTCTATCCCATCGACGCGCCCAGACAACGAAAGACCATTGCTGGTTCGCATATCTCGCGGTTGCAAAGTCGCCTCCTGTCACTCGCGGCGGCACTCCGTGCAAGGCGACCTATGGAATCCGGGGACTCGTCGCCGGGGTACGAGAAGCGTGACCGGGATCTCGGCGCGCGATCCGTGACACCGGCGACCGGGGGAAGAATCCGGGACCGGGCTAATTGAGCATGGCGGCATAATATGGTATGGTTGTAGTCGTATAGTCTCGAAGTTGATGATAGACCGGTTTCAGGAGTCACTATGCAAATCCGCCTTGCGAACCTTGTCGTTTTTGCATTCGCTGTCGCCCTGGCGACACGGCAGGCTGCCGGCGAATCAGGGAAGACGCCCCCCTTTCATTCGCCGAGCCTGGTGGCGCATTGGACGTTCGATGAGCTTGCAGAGGGGGTCTTCGCGGATGTTGCCGAGGGGGGCCTGGCCGCACGTGCCGAAGGCGGGACATCGGTGAGAGACGGCATTCTGGGTGCGGCGCTGACGCTCACAGGGGCGTCGGCGGTTCGTGTCAGGGCGAGCGAGGCGTTTGCGGATCTGCCTGGTTTCGCAATTTCTGCGTGGGTCATGCCTGTGGAGTTGTCCGGCTTTCATGACGTATTTCGCAAGGAGGATGGCGACCGGCGGATTTTGTTCTCGTTTCAGCACGACGGCCGCATCTTGTCACTCGGTCTGCACACCGAGGGGACAGGCTACCAGGAGCTCGATGCGCCGATCGATCCGGCCATGCTGGTCGACCGGCAGTGGCACCACGTGGCCGGCGTCTACGACGGCGAGAGAACGACGGTCTATCTTGACGGCCTGATGATCGGCTCGCAAAGGAGATCGGGACGGATCGTCTCAGGCGGTCCGGCGGACGCATTCATCGGCTCGGTGGGCGGCACGGGAGAATACTTCCAGGGCGGGATCGACGACCTGCGGATATTCAGGGCTGCACTGACGGCCGGCGAGATTGCACGATTGTATGAGGAGGGGCTCTCGACCGTGGCCGGCGAGATCGGCAAGTACCGGCAGCAGGCGGAGACGCTGTACCAGGAGAGGGTAACGTTTGCCGAAACGATGGCGGCGACACGCCAGAGTCTGATCGCAGAGAGCGGCCCGGATGTCCTTGTGCGGATCGTTCAGTCGAAACTGGCAGCGAGATTCCCCGATGCCTACAGCGAGTTCGTGGAGATCACCGGCAGTCAGCCGGCCGCCTACCTTGCGGCGCAGGACAATTCGTGGAATTTGACGCAGACCCGGCGGCTCATGAACGTGGTGACGGAGTACAAGCCGCTGACGGAGGGGCAGTGGGCCAGACTCAGCGAGGCCGAACGCGCCGCGTGGCGAGAGGTGGAGGGTCTGGAGGCACGGTTTGCCCGGCTGGAGGCGATGGGGTGGGCCGGAACGTACGAGGCCGATTGGATCGCGGTCGTTCTCGACGCCGGCAGGCGGATCGTTCGACGCCCGGTGGAGCATGAGGCGGTGGCGCCCTATGTCAAGCCGTATACGCCGCAAACACGCGACTACTCGACGCAGGAGGCCGACCAGATAATCAAGCGGGACTGGCTGCATCAGACCGACGGCGCCGTCTCCGCCGAGCGGATAAGGCAGGAACTCGCCTGGACCCGTCACCTCGCGGCAAGGATCGAGCAGGTTCACGGCGAAGAGGTCGATTTTTCAAAGGAGTTGGAAGAGCTTGAGACCTTGGAGGCCGGGGTGGCCGACGGCGCCGATGAGACCCTGTATTTCGCGGTGCGCCGCGTCAAACGCAGGATCATGTTCGCCAATCCCGTCGTCGATTTCGACAGAGTGCTGTTCGTCGATATCCCGTTCCCGCAGGGCTCCGAGTGGGCGCATGAGACACGCCACCGACTGGGGTACATGGCTGTGCCGGGCGGACGATTGTTGATTCTGGACGGACTGTCGCCTGCAGGACATCTGACGAAGTTGATGCCGGTCGAGCCCCTGCACGGGACGTTCTGGCGTCCCGATCTCTCGTTTGACGCGCAGCGCGTACTCTTCTCCTTCCATCCCGCGAACGAGAAGACGTTCCACCTCTATGAAATCCACATCGACGGCTCCGGCCTGCGGCAAATTACGGGCGGTATCTATGACGACGTGGACCCCGTCTATCTTCCGGATGACAAGCACATCGTCTTTGCCAGTACGCGTGGGCACAATTACGTTCGCTGCATGCCGCCGACCAATTCCTTCACGCTGACGCGATGCGATCTGGACGGCAGGAATATGTACCTCATCTCGCGGAACAACGAGCCCGACTACTTGCCGGCGTTGTTGCGGGACGGCCGGGTGATCTACACCCGCTGGGAGTACACCGACAAACCGCTGTGGCGGGCTCAATCGCTGTGGACCATGCATCCCGACGGGACCCAGGCCGCTACGTTCTGGGGCAACCAGACGGTCTGGCCGGACCTGCTCAAAGACGCCCGGCAGATACCGGGCAGCGACAGAGTCATGTTCACGGGTTCAGCCCATCACAACTGGTTTGCCGGCAGCATCGGCATCGTGGACACACGCAAAGGACTGAACTTTCCGCACGGCCTGACGAAGGTCACCGCCGAGGTGGAATGGCCGGAGTCGCACAACGGCCCCGTCGATCCGATCGAGTCCCGGTGGTATCACACCAGCGGACGCTACCGGGCCTATCAGTGCCCATATCCCTTGAGCGAGACCGATTTCCTCGTCTCCGCGGACCGGGACGGGAAGTTCGTCCTCTATCTGATGGATACCGACGGAAACCGGGAGCTGATCTACGAGGGAGCGCACAACATCCTGCACGCGATGCCGGTGAAACCCCGTCCCAAGCCGCCCACGATCCCGTCCACGGTGCAATGGCCCAGCATGGCCGAGCGGCGCAATCCCGCCGGCGGCGTCATATACAGCAACAGTGTGTACCAGAACGCACCGCAGCAGCTCCGGGACAAGGCGAAGTACCTTCGCATCTTGTCGATGGACGCCAAGACGTACAGCTATTGGTACAAACGGCCGTATGCTTCAACCGGTCCGGTCGTATCGATGGTGTCCTCCGAGGGGGTCAAGCGCATCCTGGGGACTGTGCCGATTGAGCGGGACGGGTCCGTCTCTTTCGAGGCGCCCTCAGGCAAGTCCCTGTATTTCCAGTTGCTTGACGAGAAGCACCGCGCCCTTCAGACCATGCGGTCCATCACGGGAGTGATGCCGGGTGAGACGAGAGGCTGCCTGGGCTGCCATGAGATGCACAGCACGGTTCCGATTGCCCCCAGTCCGGCCAAGGCGCTTTGTCGCGCCCCTTCGCGGATCACGCCGCCGCCCTGGGGCGACGAATCCATCAGCTACATGCGTTTCGTGCAGCCGGTCCTGGACAAGTACTGCGGCGAATGCCACCAGGGCAACGGCGAGGCCAAGAAGACGGTCGATCTCACGTTCCGAGGCAACGGCCTCTTCAAGGAACCCTACGTGCTGCTGCTCGGAAATCCTTCCTGGGGCGAGCCGTATCGTCCACCCAAGGACCCGCCGGCGGGATTCGGTATCGCCGACGTCATCCTGGTGGAGGGGTACGACCAGCGTGATCCCGCCGCGTATGCGACACCCGAACCCATGACGAAGCTATCCTACCGCAGCCGCCTGGTCGAGATGGCCTCGAACGGGCAGCACTATGACGTGCGAGTCGACGAGGTGAGCCGGCAGAGGCTGATCGCCTGGGTGGACACCATGGGGCCGTACCTGGGCGATGAAGAGGTGCGAGAAATCGACGACCCTGAGTTTCAGGGGATCGACTGGCTGTCTATCCGGCCTCAGATCAAGCACGCTCCCGTAGTCGTCCGCCCCGGGCCCATAGAAAACGGCCCGTGATCGCATGGCGAACGAGGCCACTGAAGTAAAGGGATGCGCTGTTTTCATCGCGCACAGTTCGGCCGACTCTCACGCATTTCATCAACCTTTTCAACAGAGCCGACTCCTATCTGGAACAGTCACTTCGTCGCCCGGCGTAAGGTGAGCACGCCCACGGCATTCTTCCTGATCTGGTCCCAGTCGGAGATCATGGGTGCGAACTCCACGCGTCTCCAGAGTTCACTCTGGTCCCCATAGTGCGGGGAGTGCGGCCAGCCGGAGCTGCCTGTATCGACGACCCACCGGGCATGGTTGGGGTCGGCGAGATCCACGATCATCCGAAGGACCGGGCCATACAAGCTGCGGAAAGGATGGTCGTCCTGTCCCATATCGAACTGTGCCTTCCACACCGAATCGCTCGCTCCGGGGGCCTCCCACCCCGGCAGGTTGAAAGAGCCCACCTTCGAGCCAAACGCGTGTGCCGGCTCCAGACGATGAAGTTCACCCCACCGCCAGGACGCAGGATCGTCCCTGCCCAGCTCGCGCTGCAGCCACGGAACGGCGCGCGAAAAGGCCGAACGCACCACATCGCCCCGTGTCTCCTGTTCCCTCGTCGTGCGGTCGTCCCAAACCGGGTGTTCCGGGTCCCCAAACCACAGGTCCACCGCATTGGTGAAGTAGCGGAACGACAACAGGAACTTCAGGCTCTTCTCATCGACCTCGTCCTCGATCGCGCCGATGATCGTCTCGCGGTAGGTCGAAAAGAAGATCGCACACGCGCCCGAGCCGGTCTCGGCCTGGTAGTCCCACTTGCTCAGAATCCCCAGCGCCCGCTCCTCCATCGCCGTTTTGTTCCGGAGCCCTCGCAAATCCTCCAGGATCGCAGGGACGATGCGTTGGGCCTGGAGAAGCAGTACATCACCCTGAATCTGCACATGGGATTCGAACGTGTGTTTGTCTGTCGCTTGGATCAGCTCCACGACGCGATCACGCCGGTACGAAGGCGCCGAATCGACCTGGAAGAGGACCTCGCTGCGGGCTGGATCGATCATCAGATTGTTCGTATTGACAAAAAACGGGCTCATCCGGTTTTTGCGTAC
>DCUI01000158.1 GCA_002327785.1 Phycisphaerales bacterium UBA2218 | reverse complement strand
ACCCGAATCCGCGAAGTCGGGCTATCGCCTTGAGGAACTTCGGATTCCCGCGGAGTCGGGCAACCTGACCATGGCGGCACCTTGGTCTTGCCTGTCTGTCATGCTGCTGGCTCATTGTTCGACCATGAGGACAGTAACGATGATCGCAGGAGTGGATGGGGTTTCGCGAGGCTGGGTAGTGGTATTCTGCGACGACTATCTTCGCGATATGAGGGCCTGCTTCATCAAACAACTGATTGAATTGCCACACAACCTTCAAGTGGTGGCGGTGGACATTCCCATCGGTCTCCCTGAGAGCGGTGATAGAGAAGCTGACCGTCTTGCCCGGCAAACCCTGGGAGAACCACGACGCAGGTCGGTCTTCCCTTGTCCGGTCCGTTCAGTTCTTGGCGCTCGCACATGGGAGGAGGCGTGCACCCGCAATGAACGTGCCGACGGGCGACGCCTGTCAAAACAGACATTCGGGATCTTGCGGAAGATTGAGGAGGCCGACAAGCTCGTTCGCTCCGAGCCGTGGGCTCGCCGGATTTTCCATGAGGTTCACCCCGAGTTGTCCTTTGCCAAGTGGTCTGGTAGACCGATGGTGTACCGTAAGAAGCACCAAGTGGGACGTGAAGAACGAGAACGGCTTATCGCTGGTGTTTTTGGGCGAAGTGCATTTGGGACTGCCCGGGAGATGGTTCGTGGAAACCATGTGGCTGCGCATGACTTGGCAGATGCCTTTGCAGCGGTCTGGAGCGCGTCGCGGATTATACGCAATGAAGCCGAGCAGTTTCCCAGAGAGTGCAGCATCGATCCAAAGGGCGTCCCTATGCGCATTTGGGCATGAAATATAACGTCGCCAAATCAACATTTCCCCCGAAGCGGATGGAACGCACCACGCCATTCATCGCGTCGAAAGGGGTTCATCGAGGCGAGCCGCCGGCGAGCCTGAGGACCAGTTGCTCGATGACGATGGCGGCTTGGGCTTGGCCTGTCTTGGTGGCGTGATCGACCGCCGCCAGCTCTTCCAGGAAGGTTGCGATCTGCGAGAGCGTGGTCTTCTGGAGCTGGGCGAAGAAGCGATCCTTGTTGTACCAGATGCGGAGCTGCTTGGCGATGTCGGCCGGGTTGATGCGTTTGTCGAGCAGGGCGCGGGCCTGGAACATGCGGCGAAGATGGAACGCAAATGCGCCGACCACACTGTACTCGGCGCTCTTATCCTGCTCGAACATGTTGCGAAGCTTCGTGACGGCTTGGCCCGCATTGCCGCCGATCGTGGCGTCGATCACCTCGAACGCGTCGTAGATCCGGTGGTGGCCAGTCAGCGACTCCACGTGGTCGGCCCGGATCACCTTCTCGTCGCGGGCGAACAGGACCAGCTTCTCCAACTCGTTGTAGAGCTGGGACAGCTCTTCGCCGATCAGCTCGACGAGCATCTCCGCGGCGTCGCGATTGAGCTTGATCTTGTGTTTTGCCGCCGCGTGCTGCACCAGGTGCTCGGGCAGCTTCCACTTGGGTGGCGCCTCCATCGCCATGAGCAAACCCACCTTGGGCAGCATCTTGGCCAGTCGCGTTCGGGCGTCCCAGCTTCCCACCGCCAGGATGAGGATGCCGGTGCTCGCGGGCTTCGTGAAGTACCGCTCGAGGATTTCCCGGTGCTTCGAAACAAAGCCATCGGCCTTTTTCACAAGCACGACGCGCTTGTCCGCCAGAAACGGGACCGTCCGCAACTCGTCGAGCACCTCGGAGATGACCGCTTCGTCGCCATCGACGCTCAGCAGCGCGGTCATTCGCTGCTGGGGGTCCAGCAGCTCGTCGACCAGCTCCTGGGCCCGGGCCCCGATAAGCGACTCGTCTTTGCCTGCGATGACGTAGATGCGATCAGCCATCATGACAAATCAAAAATCAAGAATCAAACATCAAAACAGCGGACTCCCGGCAAGACGCAGCGACCTCCGGGCAAACAACAAACATGAAATATGGAACATCAAAACAGTGGAGTCCCGGCGAGACGGGACGACCTCCACATTTTTGATCTTTGCACTTTGATCTTTTCATCTGTCGCAAGTCACGTCCCGCGTCCGACTACTGTCCGGTTTCGCCCTCCTCGCCTTCGAGGTCCTCGGCGGCGATCTTCTCGGCGGCCACGAGCTTGTCGTCCTCTTTGAGCTTGATCAGTCGGACACCCTGGGTGTTGCGACCGATCGAGCGGATCTCATCCAAGCCGGTGCGGATGATCATCCCGTTGGCGGTGATCAGCATCAGATCGTCGCCGGCCTGGACGGACTTGAGCGAGACCACCTTGCCGTTGCGGGCGCTGGTCTTGATGTTCTTGAGGCCCACGCCGCCGCGGGTCTGGGAACGATAGTTCTCGACGCCGGTCCGCTTGCCGTAGCCCATCTCGCAGACCGTGAACAGCGCCGCCTTCTCCTGGGGGATGACCATGCCAACGACCTCGTCGTTCGGCCGCAGCTTGATGCCGCGAACGCCTCGCGAAGCCCGGCCCATCGAGCGGACTTCCTTCTCGTTGAATCGGATCGTCATGCCGTCGCGCGTGCCCAGGATGATGTGGTCGGCGCCGGTGGTCAGGGCCACGCCGATCAAGGCGTCGGTCGGATCGAGATTGATCGCGATGACGCCGGTCGAACGAGGATTGCCGTACTGGCTCAAATGGGTTTTCTTGACGAGCCCATCTTTCGTAGCCATCACCAGCTCTCGCGGCGTGGCGCCTTCTTCATCCTCGAAACTGCTGACCGCGATGATCGAGGCGATCTGCTGGTTGCCCAGGTTCAACAGGTTGGCGATGCTGCGTCCCTTGCTCTGGCGGGACATGGCCGGCACGTCGTAGACCCGCAGCCAGTAGCATCGGCCGCGATTCGTGAAGATCAGCAGGTAGTCGTGCGTGGAGGCGACGAACAGGTGCTTGATGAAGTCGCCCTCGCGGATGTCGGAGCCGATGACGCCCCGGCCGCCCCGGCCCTGGCGCTTGTACGTGTCGATGGGCATCCGCTTGATGTAACCAGCGTGGCTGACCGTGACGATCACGTCCTCGTCGGCGATCAGGTCTTCGATGTCGAGGGCCTCGACGGTGCCGGTGATCTGGGTGCGGCGCTTGTCCCCGTACTTGTCCTTGATCTCGTTGATGTCCTGGCGGATGATGCCGAACAGGACCTTCTCATCGGCCAGGATGGCCTCGTAGCCCTTGATCTCCTCGATCAGGGCGGCGTAGTCCTTGGCCAGCTTCTCGATCTCCAGGCCGGTCAGGCGATGCAACTGCATGTTCAGAATCGCATCGGCCTGCGGGCCGGTGAGGAAGTGATCGTTCTTGCTCTTTTCCCGGACGAACTCCTTGGGCAGCAGATTGCGGAGCGTCTCGCCCTCGGCCAGACGGAGCGCCTTCTTCATCAAGTTGATCTTGGCCGTCGGGACGTCGGGCGATCTCTTGATGATCTCGATGATCTCGTCGATGTCGCTGACGGCGAGGATCAGGCCCTCGAGAATATGCGCCCGGTTGCGAGCCCGCTTCATCAGGAACCGGCTGCGACGCCGGACCACCTCTTTGCGGTGCTCGATGAAGTGGTCGAGGATCTCGCGAATGGTGAGCGTCTCGGGACGGCTGTTGACCAGCGCGATGTTGGCAATCGCAAAGGTTGTCTGCAACGGCGTGTACCGATAGATTTTGTTCAGTGCGATCTCGGCGTCGGCGTCCTTCTTGATCTCGACGACGATTCGCAAGCCGTGCCGGTCCGATTCGTCCCGAACGTCCGCCACCTCCGGTAATGAGCCGTCGTGGACGCACTCTGCAATCTTCGAGACGATCGTGGTTTTGATGACCGTGTAGGGGATTTCGGTGATTATGATCTGGTCCTTGCCCTTTTTATTGGACTCGACCTCGGCCTTTCCGCGGACGGTCAGGTGGCCCCGGCCGGTGGTGTAGGCGTCGATGATGCCCTTCTTGCCGCAGATGATGCCGCCGGTCGGGAAGTCCGGGCCGGGCAGGACCTTCATGATGTCCTTGAACCCGCACTTGGGATCGTCGATCACCAGCAGCAGGGCATCGCAGACCTCACGGAGGTTGTGCGGCGGGATGTTCGTGGCCATACCGACCGCGATGCCCGTCGAGCCGTTGACCAGCAGGTTCGGGAACCGCGAGGGCAACACGACCGGCTCGGTCCGCGTCTCGTCGTAGTTGGGGATGAAATCGACCGTATCGTAATTGATATCGGCCATCATCTCCGTGGCCGGCGCCGCCATCCTGGCCTCGGTGTACCGCATGGCGGCCGGTGGGTCGGCGTCGATGCTGCCGAAGTTGCCTTGTGGATCGACCAGCGGGTACCGCATGTTCCACGACTGGCCCAGGCGCACGAGCGTGCCGTAGGTAGCCTGGTCGCCGTGGGGGTGGTAGTTGCCGCCGGTGTCGCCGACGATCTTGGCGCACTTGCGATGGGCGCTGCGGGGTCCGAGATTCAGGTCGTTCATCGCGACGAGGATGCGTCGCTGCGAGGGTTTCAGTCCGTCCCGGACATCGGGCAGCGCTCGCGACACGATCACGCTCATCGCGTAGTTCAGATACGAATTCTTGAGTTCGTCAAGAATCGGCATCTCTTCAAGACGGTCCTTGGCTTGTTGCTCTGTTTCCTTCATATTCCCTATCTTCTCTCCATCCCAAGCAGCACTGCAACCCGATCAGGATTGCCGAAAAGTCAAAAGGGGTGACGCTCACGCGAAGGCCGGCCACCATCCATAGTCAGGGCTGTGTTCCAACGCTGCCAAATTACCGGCACAAGGGCGAAAAGTCAACTGTCATTGTGCTGCACGAGCGCTGCTACTTGTCGATCGTGCGGCGGGCAATTCCTGCGATGAGGCTGTCGAAATCCTGGACCATCCGAAGCACCTGCGCCATGTCGGGCAGCCGGACGATCCGGGCAATGTCCGCAAGGGCCTGGAGGTGCCTGGCCGGATCCTGGCCGACAGGGTCCAGCAGAATGATCAGGATATGAGGCCCGCCGGAGGCAAGCGGCACATCCAGTGGATTCTTCGAGACCCCCAGGAATATGACCGACTCGGTCACATACGGCACGTGGGCGTGCAGCAAGACCACGTCTTCCATCAGCTCCACCGGCTCCTCCTGGCTGATGGCGTGCAACAGGGCGGTTACCGCATGGGTATCTGCGGTCCGGTGGCCAAAGTAGCCGCCCAGGAGTTCCCGAACCGCCTCTTCGGTTGTCGCGACGTCCATCTGCAGGCTGGTTCGGTCCCGGGTGAAGGTCGAGAAGATGTAGGCGGAATCGGCAATCTTATCGGCGGCCTGCCGACTGTCCCAGCGCTGCGCGGGCGGTATGAGAACGGAGAAGGGGATTCCCGGGAAATCCCCTGTCAAGCAGGCCGGCAAACGGTCGAGGCTCGGCTGCCAGGCCAGTTCCCCCTTCCTGGCCCCCATGAGCATGAGCCAGTCGGTCGCCTCTTCGACCACCCTGGCAATGCTTGTTCGGACGTCGTTCCAGGAGACGAGGGCCTCAAAGGAGACCTCTGAGGACGGCGGGGTCCGTCGGATGAAGTTCCCGGCGGCCGCTGCCGTTTCCTCAGAGCACAGAATCACTAGGGTGGTCCCGGCCTGGTTGGCCAAGGTCTTGACAGCGGCAACGACGGATTCGAAACCAGGCTGCCGGTCTGCGAAGGGGGGGAGAACCAGCACGATTCGCTTGGCCGTGCTCACCGGCTCACAGAGGCGATTGACCATGACCAGTTGAGGGCTCCGCTCGATGACAGCATCAATGGTCCGCCCGAACAGGCGTGTCTTCCAGCTCACCTGCCCGTCCCAGCCGAGCAGGATCATGGAAATCCGATTGTCCCGGATGGCCCTGGTGATGCCGGAGGTGACATTCACATCCACGTTGGTCAGGGGAGTCACCGGGACGCCGGCCGACATGGCTCGGACCACCGTGTGAGCAAGGACCCTCTCCGCTGCTGCCACTGCCTGCTCCGCATTGCCGCCTTCCGGGACGACTCGAAGAGGATACAGGGGCTCGTGCGAGCCTTTCTCTCGAAGCAACAAGGCAACGTTTAGGAGTTCCTTGGCGCCCTGACGTTCCTGGAGGGGGATCAGAATCCTGTGCGGAGCCGAGGAGGCGTCGAAGACCGCCTTCTCCTCGCGTAAAGCCACTTCTCTGCCGGCCTTTTCCGTCATAACCGATCCGACCAGGCAGGTGACGGCAATCATCATGATGGTCCCGGTGATCACCGCCTCGGAGAACAATCCGAGGTCATAGCCTACGAGGACCGCCGCCAGGGTGGCGGCCGCCTGGTTGACGCTCAGGCCGAAGATCAGCATGCCTTCGTCGCGAAGGTACCCGAGCACCGTCTGCGAGGTCCAGGCCGCAGCGAGTTTGGCCGCAAGGGCGACGACGATCATGCCCACAGAGAGAACCCATGTTTCGATCCCGCTGAAAAGCAGGCCCACATCGACGAGCATCCCCACCGACAGCAGGAAGAAGGGAATGAAAATGGCGTCCCCGGCAAAATGAATCCTGGTCATCAGGAGGCTCTTCTCGGGGATCAAGCTGTTCAGGGTCAGCCCGGCCAGGAAGGCCCCGATGATCGGCTCCAGCCCGGCCAAGTGGGCCAGATAGGAGCTCAGCAGGGCCACGGCCAGAACAAACACGAACTCCGGGTTCTCATCCGTGGACATCTGGCGGAAGAACCATCGCCCGATCCGGGGGACGAAGAACAGGACTGCCGCCACGTACACCAGCATCGCAGAAAGCAGCCTGATCCAGAACGCCAGGCCCAACTCCCCCCGGCTGGCGCTGGCGATCACCGCGAGTACGAGCAGGGCCAGCGTGTCGGTGATGATCGTCCCGCCCACCGTGGTTGTTACGGATCGTGATTTGGTCAGACCAAGCTTTCCCACTGCCGGGAATGTGACCAGCGTGTGAGAGCTGAACATACTGGCCAGGAGAATGGCCACCGGGATCGCCATGTCGAAGACCCATAGTCCCATGACGATCCCCAGGATCAACGGAATGCTGAAAGTCAGGAGTCCGAAAACCACGGCGTGACTCCTGTTCCTCCGCACCTGGTGCAGATCGATTTCGAGCCCCGCCAGGAACATGATGTACAACAGTCCGACCGTGCCGAGCAGATGCACCGTCTGATCGCGGGCGAGAACCCCCAGACCGTGCGGGCCCACGATCGTGCCGGCGGCAATCAGCCCGACGATCTCGGGCAGACGCACCCGCCGCGCCGACAACGGCGCGATCAGGATCAACACCATGACGGTGGCGAAAATCAGTATCGGATCCGAAAACGGCAGCATCTCTATCGATCTCTTTCAGTCACCTGACACTGCAAATCACCCCCCGACTCTCCCTGCCATCGACATGCAATATAGTGGATCGACGCGAAACCGACAAGTCCAATCGCCCCCGCAACCTGCGGGCAAGAGCCCGGGCGCGAGACTATGCGTTCCGGTCTTCAACCGCAGAGGCCGCCGGGGATCACAGAGAGAATGGAACCGCAGATGAACGTGGATGAACGCTGATCCCCGCGACAATCATCGACCCGGTTCGCGATGGGACCGGGAGGGGGCGGCAGCGGTTAACGTCGTTGTGCGGCAGGGGCTGGGTGGGGCGACAGCGGTATGGTGGTCGGGTTTCCAAACGCGATAATTCGCATTTGGTGTCCCGGCTCCGCCCACCGCCTCTTCTGTGGCATCGGCATCCTGCCGATGGTTCATGGGCTGGAAGCCCATGCCACGAAGAACCGGCTTCTCAAACACCCCCCTCAGGGGCTCTGCCCCTGGACCCCGGCATTTCCCGCTTTGGACCAATGGCATGACAGAAAGAAGGATACTGAGAATATCTCGATGGGCAGTACTCAATCCAGCACAGAGATGAGTAAGGCGCCCCCGGAGTAGAATCCACATCTACCAGCATTCTAAAAAGGCTCTTTCCGTTGGGCAGTAGACGTCTGTGTCGGGGGACTTTTCAAAAATCCAGTGTCGTCCCACTGCGTAATCTATACCAAGGTCTGCATCCCTGTCATTACCCACTATCTGCCTCAGTGTGCTTCTGCTTAACTCACCGACCGCCCATCCCGTGGATGTCGGATGAGGGCACTCGGTGAATTTGACGAATGCTTTCATGACGGCTCTTCCACACTCCTCTGGCGTATCCATAGAATCTGTTCCTTCCTGTCACTCTGCGACCGCCATTCGGGACATCGTACTCAATTCCGCGAGAAATAGGTGGAGCATCCCCCGAATTATGCAGGTCTGGCAGAGTCGCATCTCATGGTTCTGACTCTCGCCACAGCTCGGTTATTGGCAACTCAGGTATCCCCATCGGTGGCCCAGCGGACCAGTGGCAATTTCTCAGATCGCGCAGAAGTCCCTCCGGTGTTTCAGGCCCATCATCCCCAAGACGACGCAAGAAGCCCTGGCGATTGACAACGCCGTAAAGCACGCCTGCCGCCACACGGCGTCCGTTGTGACGGTGTTCGCTCATGTCGTCGAGTTCACGACCATGGAGTGCGGCTGACCGGCGATCATATAGGCCCTTGAAGAACGCGGTTGCTCGGGTTCTCATCCCAAGGTCTGGCTCCAGGAGGACCGCGAGGTTCCCCGACAGTCTCTCGGTAAGACCCTCTCCTCTCTCACCCAAGAGAGCTTCGATTGCGGCAACTGAGAGCGCAAACCCAACAGCATCATTTGTTTGTGTATCCGACTCTACCAGTAGGCTCACAGCGTTTCGGATGCGTCGGTCCATGGAGTCCTTCTTGCACGGCCGACTGAAATAGGCGTCCAGACAGTGGCGCAAGAAGTGGATGTTCTTCACGAGGATGGCAAGGCTAATAACAGGAAGTCGGCACTTACACTCGATGAGAAATGCATCTTCAGACGCCCAAGTTGGGGCTTTCTGGACTACTGTCATGGACCGGATGACAGAAGGGAGGACACGGGTTAGTTCACTGGTCAGATTTGACCTCGCCTGTTGGCTTATCCTGCCGATTACGTGTGCATGGAGGAAATTCAATTCTTCGGACCACCCGTTGTCGAGGTCCGCACATGGACTTGTCTGTACCTCACCCGACAACTCGGCAGTGGGAATAGACACTCCCACGCCACCCGCGTCCCATAGGTTTTCCGCCTCCAGCCGGCGCTCTGCCTCCATTCGTGCGTCGAGGGCAGCACTGGACGCCTCGGAGCATCTTTTGAGATCTTCTATATCATCTGGATCATCTGGCTCATCACCGGAGGTAACGAGTTCGATGCCAATGAGGCCTTCGGGGCATTCCGCAAGCGAAAACCGCCAACCGTCATAGACCCTGGCGACTGTGAGCGGAGATAGACCACTTGAGTGCAGCACATAGTGGGCTACATAGTTGAGGAACACCGTGTAGACGCTTTCGGCGTAGCTGCATGGGTCGTTCATCAGGCAGGATTGCACCGGTTTGGCCGCAGCCCAGAACGCATCCATAGTCTCTTCCGGTGTTATGCGCTGCGGTGTTGGCATTCTGCTGAAGGCGCGTTTTTCAAATGCCTTGGATATGTCCGAGCCTTTTGAGGTCTGCGCTCTTCGCCAAGCCTCATCCCAGAGGCTCTCACCTTGGAGCCTTTGCATATCCTCCTGCGGACTATCGTGGTTCGTCTTGGCAACAGAACAAATATCGGCGAGGGTCTTCACGACGACCCCACGCAACTCTTTGCTGCTGAAGAAGTCCAAGATAGAGTCCGCCATTTCAACTTCTCATAATCGCATAATCGGGGGACGGCACACTCAATTCCGCATCGACATAGATAAGGCTACCCGGAATTCCCTCGGCATAAGCAATCCCTCGCTTGAGCTTCCGTCCTATACGGCGTTATCGGCCGGGATGGGGGGCGACTTGAGAAGAACCGAGATCGATGATCGGCCCAAGAATCCGTGCTACTAAGGGTCCGTCAATATATTAAC
>DCUI01000216.1 GCA_002327785.1 Phycisphaerales bacterium UBA2218 | reverse complement strand
GATCAAAAAGTGCGAAAGTTCACAAGCAGAAACGTGCACATAAAAAGATATGGCCCCTTGGTAATTCAGGGAAGGCCAACGAAAGTGAAACCGCAAGTCCCAAACAACGAGAACGACCTGAAACGGGCGAACGCCGAAGGCTGCTCAGTGTGCAGGGAGCTTCTCGTCAATTTGGGGCGGTTCTTCGAAATACTGGAGACCGTGCGCGGTTCCCACCACTCAGATTGGCTCACCGTCAAGGAGATCGCTCAAGAACTCAAGCTCTCGAAGTCGATCGTCTATCGACTGATCCGCAACGGCGACTTGGAGGCCGTCGACCTCGTTGTCAGGCGACGACGGCAAGGTCCCCCAGAAAGGACACTTCCGGATAAGACGATCCGCCCCGCTCGCCGTCAGACTCGTCATTGAATAGACCCTTTCCCAGCAGCCGGGCCGATCACAGGCCAGACCTTGAGGACCTGTTTCCCACCCTGGGGAAGCTCAAAAGGTCCGGGGAAGGCATTGGCGGCATTTCGTTTCCTGCCAGAGTAATCGGTATCCAGGCGGTACGGCGAGCCGTCCGGCTGCTCATACGGCAGATCCGGGATTTTTGCCCTTCCAAGCAGTTCGGTCGTGATGAGCCGTCGCGATTGCTTTTCTGCCCACGCCTTGTCGAGTGTGATGTGGAGTTGGACGCTGTCTTTCTCCTCGATTAGCTTGATCTCGGGATCAGACTCCAGCCGCACGAACGGGTCCTGCTCATGCTTGGAGGGCTGGGCGCCCTTGAGAAAGACGTTGCCGGCCATCTGCACGGCTTGCACCGCCTTGTCATACGGAGCCAGACCACCTTGACCCACAAAGATGTTATTGAAGAACCGATCATCGCCGCCCTCAATGTTCCGCAACCCCGCCACCTCCGTACTGTGCGATTTGTGGAATGGGGTCTCGCGGCTCAACTCGGGATGAGGATCAACGGGACCGGCGAACAGGTTGTGGACGTAGGCCCCGCCCTCCGACATGTCCAGCAGCGCCCGGCCCGAGAGAAACAAATTGTTGTCGACCAGGAACGGCCCATGGTCAACCTCCACAAAGAGCTGGGTGTCGTTGTCGTGCAGGAGGTTCCTTGTCACACGCGTCCCCTGCGCCATCCAGTCCAGCCAGATGCCCAGGCATGTACGGTAGATGTGATTTTGGCTGATCTCGGTATCAATCGCGGCGTGAATCTTGATGCCGGCCATCTCGGCGCCTGAGAACAGCCGCCGCACGTGAATATCGTGGATGACGTTGCCGGTAATCGTGCAGAAAACCGCGCCCAGGCTGCCGACGATGCCCGCCTGCTCGCAATAGAAGATCCGGTTGTTGCGCACGACGTGATGGCCAATGTTCTCGCGGGACCAGCCGTTTTCCAAGGCTCGCTCAATGGTCTTGACGTAACCTTCGGCCGTGTTCTGCGATGTGTTGTCCCACTGATCGCCGTATTTGCCGAGCGTGATCCCCACGCACGTCGAGTAACGGATGTCATTGTCCTCGATGATCCATCCCTTGCTCCAATGGGTGCCGATCAGGCCGATTTGCTCGGCGGTGGGCGGCGCCCAGGGCGTCGCGGCGTGCATCATCGTGAAGCCTCGCACGGTGATGTAGTTTATGCCCGGTTTGTCCGGGTAGAACACCGTCCGGCGGACGTTGATCTCCACCTCGGTTTCGTTCGGGTTGACGCCTTTGAACTGCGCCCAGATGGTGGTGTTCGACGGGTCCACCTCGGCGAACCACAGGTGGACATCCGAAGGACGCGACTGCGATCCCTTGAACACCAAGCAAAGCGTCCTGACCCCGCCCACAGGCTTGACCTTCACATTGAAGGAGCGCCACGACTGCCACCCGCCCGTGTTCGGGACCACACACGTGCCCAGGAGTTTTCCATCCGGCGAGTCCAAGCGAATTTCGATGGTCCCGCCGCTCGTCTCGGAGGCGGCGCGAATCTCCAGTTGCGTGACGACCTGACCGTGGCCGAAGTCAACCTGGTCATACCGGACCCAGTCGCCATGATTGATCCAGCCGACGCACTCCCCGCCCTCCGAACAGGGCGCTGTCTGGATGCCCTCTTGACCGGCAAAACGCGCCGCCGGAATCCGCCCGGCGCTCCCAGAACCCTCAGGTTGCAGCCACGCCACGTTCAGCAGATACTGCCCCTCCCCCGGCCCATACCCCGAGGCCTCCCCGACGGGTTTCAGTACATCATCCAGCTTCGCGGCCTCGACGAGCCAGTGGCTGTTCGAGTAGACCGCTCCCGTGTGGTGATTGCGCCCCCTGGGATCGAACCAGTCCCCGCGAATCAGGTCGCTGTATGGATTGAAGTCCCCAAAGAACCCGTTGGGAATGACAACCTTCCACGTGTCGTTCTGCACCTTCTGCCAGCCCTTGACGACCTCGGAGCCCTTGAGGACGACCTTCTCACCCCAAGCGGCCCGGTAGATGATGCGATCCCGGTCGGACTGACCGCCGCGAGGTGGGGTGATCCGTTCGCGATAGACGCCTTCATGGACTGTGATCACATCACCGCTTTGCGCCACCCGTGACGCCGCAGAGATCGTCCGCAGCGGACGCGACGCCGAGCCGTCGTTGCCATCGTTTCCCCGCATGGACACATGGTATTCGCTGCGTGGCGAAGCCCCTGCGCCGGCGGCGCGATTAGCGGACGAACCGCAGCCGACACTGACACACAGACCAACACAGACGGCGACTATCTTCACACATGTCGCCAACACTCCTTCAAGAGTCTTGTCAAACATCATATTCTCCTGAATTCATCGCACGTTCAAACGGACGGTCTGTGTGGCCCGGAGGGTCACCGGCCCAAGCAGACCCGAATCGAGTAACGGTTCATCCTTCTTCCATAACCGCCAGCTCGTGAAGGTCAAACGCCCGGTCGGGCTGGGTTTGCCGTCGAGGAGCCACTGCGGCCATTTCTTCAACGTGCCGTTGTCGTTCCGTTCGCTGTCTTCCGGCAGTTGCTCGTCCCCGATCATCCGGTTGACCCAGAGGTTGACGACCTTCACTTCGAGCGTGTTCTTGCCCCGTTTGACCGCGTCCGTCACGTCCACCCGATACGGCGGCTTCCAGAGCATGGGCAGGGTCTTGGCATTGAGCCGGACCTCAGCCAGCGAGCCGACCTTCCCGAGGTCGAGGTAGAGCCTTTGGTCCTTGGCCAGCATCTCGCGCGGCACGGTGAAGGTCCGCATATAAGTTGCCTCACCGGAAAAGTACTTCACGCCCGGGTCGCTGTTCGTGCTCCACGAGGCCAGCTTGTCGAGCGTGATCTCGGCAGGCGCACCAAGGCCCGGCGCGAAGCGCACCTGCCACGGCCCGGTGATCTCCAGCGGCGACTGAACCGCTTTCACGACAACCGGGTAGACCCGACCGGAAGAAGTGACCACTTCGTATTCGCCCGGCTCGAAGACCTCCAGCGATGTACGGCCCTTCCCGTCGGATCGCACCAGAGCCGCCGGCCTTGGCGGGACGGCGACAGGCGAGAAATCAATCATATCCGGATCCGTGCCGGACAGGCGCAGGCGCTTGCCGTTCTCGATGTAATCGATCTCGAGCGTCTTGACGATCCCGTACGCCGGATCGTCGCCCTGCGCCATGAACGCCACCTTGAAGCGGCATTCCCCTGAATCCACGAGACCCTGCACCTTCTCTCGCACGTCCCGCGTACGATTGGGATCGTCGAACAAGCCGTAACGGGCCTTTTCCACCGTGATGTTCACCGCATCCTGGCTGAGGTGAATCGTGACCGTGTCCTGAGCTTTCACGTGGAACCGGCGGTCATCAACCGCGTAGTCCACCGCCAGGGTCTTCACGTCCCCCGGTGCAGGGTCGCCGTCGGCAGCCATCGCGCTCGCAGGGAAGTCGAGCTGCCCTTCGTCCACCTTACGCTGCACGGCGGTCGTCACGTCGCGCGTACGCGCCGGGTCATCCAGCACGCCGTAGAGAGCCTTGTGTACGGCGACTTTCGCCGGCGGCTCCGGCACGGCCGAGAGAATCTCCTTGCCGTCGCGTCTCACGAGCACCACCGCGCCATCCTTGCCTTTTGACGCGCCTTCGCGGAACACGACGAACACCGACCCACTCGGCTCAAACGACACAACGACATGGGTCATTCCATCCTTCTGCTCCCATGCCACTGCCCGCTCGATGCGTCCGCTGTCCGGCCACCAAAGCTCCGGGACCCTGCCTGTGACGCGGAAACTGCACGTGGTCGTGAATCCATAGGGCTGGAGATTCGCGACAAAGTAGATCTCGGCTTCGGGCGTGCTGCGATGGATAAAACGCAATGGCTGGCCCGCTGTGAAGTCGGCGGGCACGCCCGATTCCGCCAGCACCTTCTCCGGCGAATTGCTCCAGACCACGCGGCCCTTGCCGAGACGATGCTCCTTGACACTCTCCCCATCGGTCTGGTCCCATAGTTCCGCAGCAAGCTTCTTCACCTCTTCGTCGCACTGCGGGAACCTGCTCAGGCTGGGTGACGCGGACGGCTTCGGCCCAAGCACGGTCGCGCCGGCGTGCACCAGATCCTTCACTTTGCGGAGCAGTTCCGGCGTCATTGTTTGGGTCCAGGGCAGCACGAGCACACGGTAGCTCATGCCGTCGGGCAGCACGATCCGTCCGTCCTTCACCGCCATACGTGTGAGGACCACCTCCGTGCCGCACTCGTCCCAGTCATAGCCGCGGCGTTCGAAGTAACCAAAGCCCTGCGGCGGAGCTTCAGCCTGGACGCGACAGATGTCCGCCACGAAGAACCCCTGTCGAAGCAGGTACTGGCAGCGAGCCAGGTACATATGCCACGCGGGTGTCCACTCCCACCACGTTTGCGTCCGTTCGTAGTGCTGTCCCCACGGCCCCATGGTCATGCCGGGCCGGCGATCCTCCGTCCACGGCTGCATCGCGTAGCGGTGAAAGACGAAGCGGTTGATGCCCTCACAGAACGCGCGGTCGCCGTGCGATTTCAGGATCGCAGGATGCTCCAGCCATCGCTCCTGGTCGGCCGAAGTGAACGCCTCGGCGCCGATGATGGGTTTGCCGTAGACATGGCCGGCGGAGGCCATGCCCCGGCACGTCTCGATGGCCGCGCCCGGCGTCCAGAACTCACCCATCGGCTCGTCGGATCGACCGCCGTAGGCGATCGCATCGCAGGGGCCACCGTAGGCTTCCACGGTGAAACGCATGCCTGCGGCGTTGGCCAGACGATGCATGTGGCCCGCGTAGTTCTCGATCACCAGGTCCGAGACCGTCCGGCGCAGATCCCAGAGAAACCGTTCCGAGATCTCAAGGCTGCCGACGACACGTCCCGTCATCACGGGAAGGAAGGGCCAGAGATCGTACCCTCGCCGCCGCAGGAACTCCTCACGCATGTTCGCGGTCCAGTTCTGAGAGCCGTTCTCCCAACTGTCGATGTGTGTGGCGACCAGGCCAGCTTGGGACCGTCCAGGTTTGATGCCCGTGTCCGCAGCGAGCTTGGCCATCATGCCGGCGAAGTTCGCTTCGATGCCCTCTTTGCTGAGCTTGTCGCATTCGAGACCGCGACCCGTCTTGGGGGCTGGCGCGTTCTCCACTCCGGTGCTGGTATGGCCGAAGCGGATCACCGTCCAGCGCCCCGCCGGCACGTCCCAGGCGAGCTTGCCGGAGCTATCCATATCCTTCGTCAAATCGGCGACCGCGTCTTGCCCGATGACCATGTCCGGGGAAAGTTCCCCTTGGGCCGGCTTGCG
>DCUI01000222.1:361-25797 GCA_002327785.1 Phycisphaerales bacterium UBA2218 | reverse complement strand
CTGACGGCAGTGCCATTCGTGGCTGGGAGAGTATCCTGGAAATCGACGGATCGCAACTCGTGACCGCCAGGGCACTCGAACAGGAGCAAAGTTGTGCGTCGAGAGTGCTTCGCGTTATGGCCTGGGTCCGATGAGCTCGATGGTGTTGCCGTCCGGGTCCTTGACGAGGACCAGGTGGCTGTCGCCGCCGAGGCGGTAGGCCGGCTTGACGGGCGAGACGCCGTTCTGCTTGAGCCGGTCCAGGGCCTTGTCCAGGTCCGCGACGAACACCGTCAGGTAGCGGAATCCGAGGCTCGATCCGATATACTGATTGCCGACCGGCCTGGAGCCCGCGATGGACATGATCTTGAGCTTCGTGGCCGAGGGATCGTCGCCCAAGGCGAAGACCTGGACCTTGAACGGCATGCTGTCGGTCAGGCCGGTGTCGCCGGCCAGTTGCTCGGAGACATCGAACTCGCCCACTTTCGTGAAGCCCAGCGCCTGGGTGTAGAACTTCACGGCCTTCTCCACGTCGCTGACCACGACGCCCAGATCGATGGTCGTCCGGGAGAACTGGGCCTTTTCCGGCTGATTCTGGGCTGCCGAAACCGCGAGAACACCCGCGACAGCTATTGCTACCATCAATAGAACGGTTCGGTTCTTCATCGTTGCTCTCCTTTGAGTTGTCCGACATTTCCCGTTTGACGATGACCGATTCGTGTGAGCGGCGTTATCCTTTCGACTCCCGGCTGGAGTCCTTCGGGCGGGCCAGCAGGCGGATGGGGACTTCCGGGATCGGCAGCAGGTCCCGCAGCCGGCCCGCGATGAACCGCCGGTGGGCCTCATCGAACAGGCCGGGATCGTTCACGAACATCAGGAACGTGACCGGGTTCACCGCGACCTGCGTCACGTAGTAGACCTTGGGCCCTTTCGCGGACATCCGGCGCGCACCCGATCGCTCGCTCCGGATGATCTCGAACGCCCGGTTCAGCCGGCCCGTGCCGATTTGCGTGGTCGCCTGCTTGAACAGCTCCGCGGACAGATCCAGCGTGCTCTGCACGTTCTTGCCCGCCGTCGCCGTCGTGAACGAGATCGGCGCGTACTTCAGGCCCGGCAGCATCTTCGTCAGATACTCCTCGTAGTCGCCCGTGGCGGCCACGTCCTTGGCCAGGTCCCACTTGTTCACGACGATAATACAGGCCTTGTATTCCTCGGCGATCAGCCTCGCCAGGGCCTTGTCCGGCTGCGAGACGGGCTCCGTCGCGTCGATCAGGAACCACACCACGTCCGCCCGTTTGACCGAGCGAGTCACCCGGACGTTGCTGTAGAACTCGATGTCGCTGGCGATCTTGCCCTTTTTGCGGACGCCGGCGGTGTCGATGACGACGAGCGTCTGGCCGTCCTTCTCGATCCGCACGTCCACCGCGTCGCGGGTTGTGCCGGGGATCTCGCTGACGATTACCCGCTCGCTGCCGGCGATGGCGTTGACGATGCTGCTTTTGCCGGCGTTCCGCTTGCCCACGATGGCGATCTTCATCACCGGCTCCGGCGGCGCGCCGTCCTGCATCAGGGGCGCGAGCCGCTCGAAGAGCGCGTCGAGCAGGACGGTCTTGTTGACGTTGTTTTGCGCCGAGACGCAGAGGAACTCCCCGAACCCAAGCCGAATGAACTCCCCCGCCGCGGAGAACATCTTTCCGCTGTCGGCTTTGTTCGCCACGCCCAGGACGTCGAGCTTGTGCTTGCGCAGCAGCTCGGCGATCTTGGTGTCCAGCGGCGTGATCCCGTCGCGGATATCCACCACGAACAGCACGAGATCGGCTGTTGCGATCGCCTGGAGAATCTGCCCTTCGATGTGGTCGCTGAGCCGGTCGGAATCGACGACGCCGTAGCCGCCCGTATCGATCAGCTCGAAGAATTTGTCGCCCCGGCCGATAAACGTGCTGACGCGATCCCGCGTCACGCCCGCCGTTGGTTCGACGATGCTGATCATCTCTCCGGCCAAGGCGTTGAGCAGGCTGCTCTTGCCCACGTTCGGCCGACCGATTATCGCAACTACAGGTAATCCCATAGATCCACGTTCCGATTGAGTATGAATGCCCAATTCTGCGAGCAGGATTGTACCGATAAAACCGCCCGTCGGAAAGCCCCCCATCCACAACGCGCGCAAGACCGCCCCGCTGCACAACTTACGATTTGCCGGCGTCCTCGATGCAACTGCGCTCGAAATTCTCTTGACAATGGGCTCGGATATTGTTAAAGTGAGTTGTTCAATAACCGCAAGGAGGCGGATAACACCAAGTTAGCATGGCAAGCGGTCTTTACCAGATCCCTTGCGATTCGGCCGCGGACAACCCTCCACGGCCCTTTTTTTTGCGCTCGGCCCTCATCCGAGAAGCCGCCGCCAAGCACCGAAAGGTCCATCAGAGCCTCCCCCTCTTGTGTGGTACGCCACGACGGGCGTGGTTCCTTCATTCCTTGAGCAGCTTTCTTATCTCGGGTTCATACTCTTTCGGAAAGTAGTACCTCGACACAGTTGGCTGGGCACCAGTGATCGCCTTCAGTCGCTCCAATCCCGGAACCTGGGAGATCTCGCAGAAACCGGTGCCGGGCCAATTGGGGTCGAAGAGCATGATGGAGTTCACTGACGTCTGTTCCTCCCCCGCCGAGCCGGAACTGTACGGCCTGTAGGGGGCTGTCTGTGGGGCGTGCTCCATAAAGTAGTATGTGCTGTCCTTACCTCGTTTTGTCAGATAGTCACGCACGGCCTCGATCTTCCGAGTCATTTCAAAACCTGCACCGGCGACCACCTCTGCCCATCCGATCCCTTTGCGGGCCAGGAGACGCCGGCAAAGATCCTGCAGTATTGTATCCTTGCACTCCTGCCACAGGGTTATCTGCGCCCAGACGACATGATCCGTAAGGCTCTGGAAATCCCGATTCTTCTGATCGCCAGTCTCCGCAAGGATCCTCAATGGGGCCAGCAGTTGTGCGGCGAAGTTCCTACTATGCTGCGCACGGTACCTCGCCCGTGCAAAAATGCGGTCGAGCAACCCCTCGTAGGCTTTCGTAGTATGGTGGAAGTAGACGCTCTGGTACATGTAGAATCGCGAGAACAGGTATTCTTCGACGGCGAACTTGGACTTCTCCGGCCAGACCAGAAAGAGCTCCTTTTGTTTCCCTTTGCCCTCGATCTCCTTGCTCCTCAACTCCATCGTGTGGACGATTCTGAAGCAGTCGAAGTTCCCGTATTCGGCCCCTGAACACAGGGAATCGCGGCGCAAATAATCCAGTCGATCCAGATCAAGCTGGCTGGATATGAGTGACCTCTGCCACAAGGGGACATCACCTGTCTTCTCTATCAAGGCCGCCACCTTGGCGGGGAGACCAGCCGCACGCTTCGAGAGAACCTTGTGGATTTCCGACGAATTGTCCCGGATCATGGCGACGCCCCTGACTTCATGATCGCCGAAGATCTGCTCGGTTGCATGAGAGAACGGACCGTGACCGACATCATGCAGCAGCGATGCCGCCAGCAGGGCTTCCCTATCCAATGGCCGGAAATGCTTGGGGTGGCTTTGTTCGAGATGCGCAAGACACTCGGCCATCAGATGCATCACGCCGAGACTGTGTGAGAATCGCGAATGGGTCGAGCCGGGGTAGGTGAATTGGCCCAGACCAAGCTGACTGATGAATCGCAGCCTCTGAAGCTCCCGGCAGTTCACCAGATCGAGGAGCCAGCCGTGCTTGACACGGTCAATGGAGACGTAATCGTAGAGCGGATCGCGGAACAGCTTCTGCGCCATGCCTCTCCCTGCGTCAAACGGACTGCTTAAACCTCCTCGCCAGTTCGACCGCCTGTTTCAGCTTCTTGTCGTTGAGCGGGACCTTCTTGAATGAGGCGGTCCGCTTCTGGGCCTCGCCCCATTTGCCCTCATGGTAAAAGGCAACGGTCGCCGCCAACTCCAGGACCCACGGGTCCTCATCGTTCAGGTCTTTGAACTGTTTGATGAAAGGCTCGATCTCCGCGTGGAGTTGACGGCCCCTGTCGGTCTGTTCGAACTTATCCAGCGCCTTCTTGCCGGTCTCCGTGACGGCGGACCTGTAGCGAATCACACCAGGGGCAAGAGGCTCGGGGGTCTCCCCGACGATCCCGGCACCGTTCAATTGATCGATCAGCGACGCCAGCTCGAAGGAATACGGCCCGTAGTAGTGCAGGATGTGGTCGCAGGCCAGCGGGGAGCCCTTCAGTTGCAACAGGTAGACGGCCTTTTGAAGCCGCTTCCGCGAGTCCACCTCGCCCACGCAACTGATCAGCTTGGCCAGCCAATAGTCCTTCATGATTCCCTCCCGAGAAACACCTGCCCGCAGAAGTCATCGTCCGCACCCCTACCGATGCTCTGATGAAAGCAAGGATACCCCGCAGGGATCCTTCTGTCAAACCCAAAACAGAGGCCTCCGCATCGGACAAGGAATCGGGGGTGGCGGATCAGTGGAGGCGACTGGACAGATGTACCGGAAACCGCGTAGAGTGGACGTGATCGTAGAGGCAGTTATGAATCTCAACAGAATCGACATTTCAGAAGACCGGTTGGCTGAGTTCTGCCGCGAGTGGAAGGTCAAGGAGCTTGCCTTGTTCGGCTCAATCCTACGCGAGGACTTCGGCCCCGACAGCGACATTGACGTCCTCGTAACCTTCCAGCCGGAGGCCACCCGGAGTCTGTGGGACCTCCTGGATATGCGAGACAGACTGCGCGACCTCTTCGACCGGGAGATCGACCTCATCGAGAAGGAAGCCCTGCGAAGTCCCTTCCGCCGCCACGAAATCCTCAAGACTTATAAGGTAGTCTATGCGGCCTGAAACCGATTACACCTCTATGCTCCCCTTACAGCCGTAGTCAGATATCGCATTTCAGGATGCCAGCGGAGCGAGAGGGACACTTCCAGCGGATGACTCCCCTGGGCTGCTAGATCTGTTCTGGCGCCTCTGGCTGCTCTCCCCGCCGGTATCCCACAAAGCGAAAAACGCCGTCCATTTCTCGATGATTTCCATCCCATTCTTCGTACACAGCAAGACAATCGGTCGGAGACGAAATCAGGGTTAAACAGTTGCCAAGCAAGGGATTATGGGAGAAAATGCGGGCGGTGTTTCTTTGAGAATGAAACCAAGTGTCTTCATGGGCGTCCTGCCTACGATCCGGAATCATGGGCAGGATGCCCATGCTACGGGACGCCTTACGGCGTCAGTACGAATTGGAGGTGCCGGAATGAATAGCAGCCGTCGTGAGTTTCTCAAGCAAGCCGTCGTGGGTTCGGCGGCGATCGCTGTGCCTGCGCTGGGGCAGCAGGAGCAAAGTCAATCCAATCAGCAGGCCAAGGCCCAGACCGCGATTCCCCGCTGGCGGGGGTTCAATCTGCTGGATATGTTCACCATGCGGAGCCGGGCGGAGTTTCCCGAGGACGACTTCAAGTGGATTCGGGACTTCGGGTTCGACTTCGTGCGGTTTCCCACCGTGTACCGGCTCTGGATCGAGGACGGCGACGACTACAAGATCAAAGAGTCGATGCTCGAGCGGCTGGATCGCGGGATCGACCTGGCCGGCAAGTACGGCCTGCACGTGAGCCTGAACTTCCATCGTGGGCCGGGGTACTCCGTCAACGCGGAGTTCAAGGAGCCGCACAATCTCTGGAAGGACAAGTCCGCACTCGACGCCTTCTGCTTTCATTGGCAGTTGATGGCGAAGCGATACAAAGGCATTTCCAAGGACAAGCTCAGCTTCGACCTGATCAATGAGCCGCCGGCCATCGGCAACACCATGAGCCGGGCGGACCACGAGCGGGTCGTCCGCACGACGGTGGCCGCGATTCGCGAGATCAGCCCGGACCGGCTCGTCGTCGCCGACGGGATGAGCTGGGGCAACGAGCCCGCCCCGGAGCTGGCGGATCTCGGCATCGCGCAGAGCACGCGGGCGTATCAGCCGATGTTCGTCAGTCATGCGGGGGCGTCGTGGGTGAACTACCGGGACTACCCCGAGCCCGCCTGGCCGGGCCACGGCTGGGACCGCAAGCGGCTGGAGGAGCATTACGCCAAGTGGGCGGACCTGGCCCGCAAGGGCGTCGGCGTGCACTGCGGCGAGGGTGGGGCCTTCAACAAGACCCCTCACGACATCGTGCTGCGGTGGCTGCGGGACGTGCTGGAGATCCTGACGGGGCACGGGATCGGGCTGGCCCTGTGGAACTTCCGCGGCTCGTTCGGCATCCTCGACTCCGGCCGGACCGACGTTGCCTACGAGGACTTCCAGGGTCACAAGCTCGACCGCAGGCTCTTGGCTCTGCTCCAGGAATTCGCGTGAGCAGACGCCGGGGGGCTTATGGATGAGCCGGCGGGCGATTCCTTATCCACAGCAGATTGTGCTTGAAATCCAGCACGATTACGGTGTCTTTGAGATAGCCCATCCCGAGCACCAGATGGTCCGAGCCGAAAGGATTGTTGTCCTCGGTCACGTGAACTGGCGTCTGGGTCAGGACCATGCCCGCGATGGATAGTGTCTCAAGGGACATCTTCCGACAGCGCATGTGACCGCCGGGCGTGGCCATTTGGTCTGTCTTGTGCCTCAGGATTCGAGCGGTGGGCAGGATTTCCGCCCGTTTCTTCTCCGTCAGGATCAATCCCGGACCGGCACCGGTGTCGAGTCCCACGTTCACGATGCGACCATCGATGGGAATGGTGACGACCAGTCGTTCCCCTCGGTTTCCGTCGTGGTCTATGAACATCGGATAGGAACGCCAATCGTTCGGCTCATCGGGCTGGAAGTCGCCACTGGAGAATCTCACTTCCTCGTCCACGCTGTCGATGCGAACCTGTCCGAACCTCTTCAGTAGCCCCAAGCCAATGTTGAGCTTGCGTTCGATCCACGTGGCCCGACCCAGCACGCGCTGCTCGTAGTGACCGAGCCAGCACTCGCAGGCTAGGTTTGCGATCGTCACATCGCCCATCTTCAACGTGGGGACAAGGCACACGCCGCCCCTGGATCCGCCCGGGTCCTCGAACGGGTAGACCTCGAGGCCGGCGTCGCGAACGATGGTGCTCGTGACGGCCGCCACGCCGGGATTCGCGGTGTCGATCACGACCGGATAGACCTTGCCGCCTGGCAACTCGCCGAAGACCTGAACATTATCGGCACCTTCCCGCATCATAACCCGTCCGCCACCCACCACGTGTACGTCTATCTTCCGCCAGTGAATAACGGTCCGGTTCGGCTCGCGTTGTTCGATCTCAAAGAGCTCGGCATTCGGGTCCAGCGTGCGCACGCCCGGCAGGGACGCCAGCCGCGGATCGCGAACATACACGGTGCGAGTGGTATGCCGAATGACGGTGGAGACAAGCAACGTGATTCCCAGACTGCATGCAGCGATGCACAGTATCAGTCGCTTCAGTGTCTCAGAGTGCATTCCATTCGCTCCGGCTCGAAGATTTCTCACGAGGGTTCCACGCCATTGTGGTATTGGAACACATCCTCGACGCCGACGTCAAATGCTTTCGCGATGCGGAAGGCCAGGGGCAGCGAGGGGGCGTATTTGCCGGCCTCGATGGCGAGGATCGTCTGGCGTGTGACGCCGACCCAACTGGGCCCAACCACTTCGCTCCGACGGTTTCAGTTCGCCCACGTACGCCACCAGCCGCTGACGGCAGCCACGCGCCGTGCGGTAGGACTCGACCAGAGCCCAGTAGCTGTGGGGCTTGCCGTTCTTCTTACGGATGCATCGTCGTAAGAACATCGTCTATCCCTGGCGGTCCGGGCCGTGGACCATCCTAAGGATCGCAGGTTCTTACCGGGAGGCAAGAGGCCGGGTCTTCACTACATCGGCTTTCGAACGCAAAAACCCCACCGCCGCCCCAGAAATGAGGATTCCGTCTCGAAAATTCCTAAAAGAATCCCACAACTGCGTAACTTGGGCTAGGAAAGCCCTCCACCACAAGGAGTTCTCGCTGTTGACGACTTTCTGGAAATCCTCTGGGGTAACATACCTCGGTGGTTGAGCGGCTATCTTCCGTTCCCGTATCTTCCTGAAGGGATTCGTCCCCTCGGCGAGATAGCACCGCGGCTCAATTGCCAGGTTGAAGATGCCTCTCAACGTACGGATGTCCTTGTTCACAGTAGACGGCTTAACCCCGCTTGCCAGGCGGGCAGCAACGAATGACTCCGCGTCTCGCGGTGTAATCTGCTCCAGGAGTGTCTCGGGGCCCACGTGATCTGCGAAGAACCTCAGTGCCCGCAGTTGATCCTTGAGCGAAGCATGGGCAACTTGACCCACCATCAGTCGTTCGTGCTCCTGTCTGAACATGTCAATGGTCGTCTTCTTGGGCTTGTCAGCCCGTCCCCTATCCACTTGTACTTGCAGGGTCTTGGAGTATTCAGATGCCTCCTTTCTCTCCTTGAAGCTCTTGGAGTACCGCTTCCCCTCAGAGCTGTACCAGCGTACCTCCCAACTGTGCTTGCGGCGTCTGGGTCACAAGTTCTCGGGGACCGGATCACCGTTCTTGTCGAGGGGAATTTTTCCATACCATTTACGACATACGCTCACCTTTGTGTGTGCCATGGTACCTGCTCCTTTCTGGAACCCAGTACCACTCCTGGCTTCTTGCCCTCTCACGTTCACGCGTACGGCATGTCGAATCGAGACATAGAAGCGATCTGGCGTGCGGCTGTGCCCCGTCAGTTCAGGGCGTCCTGGGGGAGGTAGAAGATGCCTCGGCTGCCGGCGCCGTCGGGGTACGGGGGCACGCCTTCGGAGGTAAACGGGATCCGCATGGGAATGGTTTCGGCGGGCGTGTACGTCGAGACGTGTCCATCGACATAGGCGGCTCGGAGCTTCACGTCCGGCATGGCGTGGTTCGGATCGCCGTCGGCCGACCACCAGGACGCGGCCAGCCACGTCTCCTCAACCACTCGTGCGCCGGGCAGTTTCTCGCAGCTTGCGAAAGCGCCCGGCGTCTGCCAGTGGCCGTAACCGAAGTAGTCGCTGAGCAACAACTGGCTTTGCGCGCCGCCGGCCGCCGGACCGCTGGGGCCTCGAAACAGCGTTCGCGGCCGGCCGAGATAACCGATGTAATTCCAGTAAAAACAGAAAGTGCCGTCGACGGGGTCGAACACGACGGGAGTGTCCGGATTGTCCCAGTCGTCGCCGGCGTCCCACGATTCCCGGCTGTACGTGTAGGGTTGCGGGGCGCCGGGACAATACATCGTCTTGCCGTCCGGGATGTAGTCGCGGAGGTAGGCGCTTATGGAACGGTGAACCTGGGGAGTCCGCTTGAGTTTGCCGGTGATGCTCGTCGGATCGTACCAACTCCACTTGTCGTCGAATCCGACCGTCGCGACGGAGTCGGGATAGCGGTCGTTATTCTCGGCGGCGAAGAGGTTGACGCCGGTGGCGATCTCCCGCTGATTCCTCATCCCCAACAGCGCAGTCGCATGGCGCCTCACCCCATGGAGCGCCGGCATGAGAATGGCCATCAGCATCGAGATGATGGAGATGACGACGAGCAGCTCGACAAGCGTAAAAGCGGCTCTCACCCTACCGGCCCCGACCGAGATGGTTTGGCATCTCGTACGGATAGCGAATTCCTCCGATCCGAAATTCTGGCCCGCCGAATCGGAGTCCCCTATGCAAAACGCCGCGTTCAAGGGGGCTCCTCGACCGGCTAACTCGTTATTATATGACTGTGCCAACCCGATTGCAAGAACAATACGTCCTGCAGACCGGGATTGTGCATCAATTTGGTCAAGCCCCCCAGAAACACCACAGATAGGTGGTTGCGAGGCAGCAACCACTATGGCTTGAGTATCAAAGAGCAAGCGTCAACTGGGGTCGCGCAAAATGGAGGATTATGCCTCCTTTGGGAAGGAAGAATCTCTCTCCTCGATCTTTCCTTCACAAACCGCGGTGGTTTGCCAAGAGCCGATCGAAATTGACAAATCGGGGAGAGCAGGCGGGGCTGCCGGAGGGACTCGGCGCCGCGCATCTGCTCTCCCTCCACCCCCAACCGGCACAAGGGCCGGCCTTCAGATCCCACCACCACCGGGGTCCTGCGACGCGATACCTCGCGTTCGGGGACGAAGACCCCGTTCAAGCCTGCATGACTCATTGCGGCAAGAACTCCTCGGTCCTGCGGAATCACCCTCGGCTCGAGGCCCCATACGGCGGTCCATCGCAAAAGGGCCCCATGTTCCGAAGCCAAGCTCATTCTCCAATCCTCCCGATCCTTCCACCCCGCGAGGGCGGGGCCGGACTTACGCTGGGCAAAGGCCCGTGTTACGGACATACGGGTCCGCTGCTGAGGCTGGCATACGTGGTGCCGCCGTAGGCGCCCATGTTGATTCGGCTGCCGTTGGGCACCCGTTCGCAGCGCGGGTACTCAGACGGATCGCCGGCGTCGATGCAGGGGCTCGTTGCGCCGCTGTCGAACGCCCACGTGCCGTTGTCCGGTACGTACCGGCCGTACGGCGACCGCAGGTGATAATCCCCGCGCGCGGCATTCGCGAACAGCGGATTGCTGTTGATGTTGCCCAGGTTCTTGCTTACACTCGTTTCCTCGAGACAGCTATAGCGAGCACTACATTGGAACAGCGCCCCGTCGGCGTTGTCCCACACGATGCAATTGACGATGTCGGGCTTGGCGCCGCCATAGGCCAGGACGCCGAATTGGTTGTCCACGATCGTCAGGTTCTTCAGTGTGGGCGAAGCTCCATTGCAGAAGATGCCGCTTCTGCCACAGCCCGTGATGACGAAGTTGGCCAGAACGCTGTCGGCGTCCTCGCCCCTCTGGAACGAGAACGCGTGGTCGATCGCCGTGATCACCGCCGCGTCGGCTGCGCTCTGCACGGTGATCGCCTTGCCCTCGAACGAGATCTCCTCTTCATATACTCCCGGCCAGACGAGGACGGCATCACCGTCATCAGCGGCATTGATCGCCGCCTGGATGGTTGCGAACGCCCGGGACGGGCTCAGGCCGCTGTTCCAGTCGCGGCCGCTTCGCACGTCGACATGGTAGATCGTGCACGCGGCGCTCTTGCTGGCCTCGGCGGTCCCGCCGTAAGCGCCCATATCGATTCGGCTGCCGTTCGGCGAGGGCTCGTTCTCGGGCGATTCCTGCGGATCGCCGGTGTCGAGGCTGGGACTGCTGGCGCTGTCGCTGACCCACGTCCCGGTCCGCGGATTGTAGCGTCCGCCGGTCGATTGCAGGTGGTAGTCGGAGAGCGAAGAGGCGGCAAAGAGCGGGTCGCCGGTGATATTGCCCGGGCCGAAATAGCCTCCCTGGATGTTCGAATAAGTCACCGGGTAGGTGGACACCGCATTGACGATCGTCAGGGCCGTCCCGCCGTTGTACCAGATGATGCTGTTGGAGATCGTGATGTCGGCGCCGTTGGAGTTGACGCCGCCGGCCGCGGAGCTGCCCAGGGCATACGTCAACGAGTTCTGGGCGATCGTGCAATTGACGACGGCGACGCGGCACCGCGAGCTCCACGCGGTCACGGACGGAAGCGCATCGGTGGTTTGCTCGACGAAGATGCCGGCGCCGGCGTCCGCCAGGTTGCCGGAGAGGATGCAATTTTTGAACGTGACATCCGAGGCTTCGCCGCCGCAGTAGGCGCCGCCGCCTCGCAGGGCGCCGGGCGCGAGGTTGTCCGAAAGCGTGCAGCCGGCGACGAGAGCCGAGCTGTGCAGGACGTACAGACCGGCCCCCCGGCTGTTGTCGTAGGCGCTGTTGCCCTCGATCACACAGTTGGTGATCGTGGCGTCGGCTTCCCCGACCAGGGCGATCCCGGCGCCCCGGCCGCCGGCTGCGGCCGACGTCAGCCCGCCCGCCAGACACTCCTTGACCGTGCAATTGACGATGGTGGGCCTGCCGCCGACGCAGCCGATCCCGCCGCCGAGTTCCGCGCCGCAATCCTCGATGACGCAACCGGCGATGGTCGGACTGCTGAACTCGCAGTAGATCCCGCCGCCGATCGGGTGCGAAGCGCTTTGCGTCCAGCGGAGGGGATCGGCGGGGATGTCGGTGCCGTAGATCCGCCCGCCGCGAATCGTGAAGCCCCAGAGCACGGAGTCTTCCGTCTCGTCCTGATGGAAGTAGAACCCCCGGCGGGACGACGCCGTAGGGTATCCGCAGTCGATGATCGTTCTTGCTGCGCCGTCGGCGCTGCGGACGGTGATTCGCTTGCCGCGAAAATCGATGTCCCAGTTCCCCGATTCCGTGTAGATGCCTGCGGCCACTTCGACGATGTCCCCCGTCCAGGCGGCGTCGATCGCCTGCTGGATCGTACTGTAGTCCGCAGGGACGTGGATCGTCGCCGGGGACGTGGAGAGGGAAACCTGGATATTGTCGATCATGGCCCGGGCGCCGCTGAAGATGACGTAGCACTTGCCCATGGTCGAGCGAACCGCGATCGTGTGACGGCCCGCCTGCAAATACTGATTCCCGGACCATGTCATCCCGTCGGGCGAGATGGAGTAGGACAACTCGCCCGGGGGGAATTGGGACACGTTCACATTGCAGGGGAAGGAGACATCCACCGTCAGGGCGCCCGTGAAAATCCGGTCGGTCCGAGTCGTCACGGGCAGACAGTAGCCTACCCGGGCCGGCTGATCTCCGTACTCTCTGAACACCAGCCCCCTGGCCGATCCGCTTCCGAGGTATTGCAGATAGGGTTCCGGCAGGGGGTTCGCGTCGAGAGTCCAAAACGTCGAGTGCAGGTAGGTATCGGACTGTGCCTTGTCGGAGGAGAAATCATCGCTATACGACCAATCCGCCCCGGCCGCCGGCAATGCCAACATCAGGGCCAGTAAAGAAAGCTGAACGAATCGGGTACTTGTCGGATGACTCATGGATACTGCCATAAAACTGGGTTCTTAGGTGGGCAGGGGCCCACCTAAAAACCCGCCGCCAAACAACCAGCAACTATTCAGTTGCCAATAAGCTTGATTGAAACCAGACCGCATGCCAAAGTTCCCGCGATTCCATAAAGACCCCGGGGCTCGGGACCGCGAACGCGATGCCCGGCGTTTGCGGACCCGTGGACAACCAGACAGCCCCGGAGCCTTCTTTCTTGGTATCTTCGTCCGGACCGACCTTCATATCCGACATATCGGGCATCGGCGCGGCGTAGATTACTTGCGGGTCCGCGGTCGGCGCCCCCTGCGGTTTGGCGCTCGAGTCGAGCGCGCGAGCCTTGACCAGGACGACATCCATGTCGCTTGCCGGCGGAGCGTTCGACCACTCCGCCGCGGCCTCCTCCTTGCCGGCCGGATTCTCCGACTCGGTGGAACGAAGATACGACGACTTCGCGGACGTGCTCACGACCCCACGCACGCAGCAGGTCTCCGGCAGGGGTAGACTCGGTCGGAACGCCGATCTTCGTGTACCCCCGGCTCGGACTGTTGCAGGCATCGCGGGCATCGTCCGCAGTTATAGTGATCCGGGTCCGGGGGACTGTGTCCATGTCCCCTCTCCCGGTCTGGGTGCTCTCTCGATCCGGCGGATTCCCCGAAGCGCTCGCGTCGCACTCGGCGCCCGTCGCTGCCGGGAACCATTGGACGGTCCATGCCGTTCCAATGGTCCCATAAGCACCCTGCTGCCACACCCCCTTAATATCCCGGCTTGGTGAGAAGATCTCGCGTGTGCTCGTGGGAACTGCGAGGACTCCATCCATGCGCGGGAAATTCTCGGCCATCCCGATCATCGCCGGCTTATCGGGTCCCTCAACCGGGAGGCCATTCAAAAATACCCTCGGCGAAGCCATTCCATACGGTCTGTTTGCTGCTGAAACCACACTCACCCTCTTGGAGCATTCTTCTGCGGACATACCACGTCCGTTCGTACAACGATCCTTTGTACACTTGGCTCGATTGCCGGCCGGATTATTGGCCGCCCAACGTCCCATGTGCGAGTCGGACGAGCCAGAGGATGCCTGAATCCCTTTGCAACGTCACTCGCTCACTGCGGGTCGCCGGGGCGGCAAACTCGCTGCTGTTGACGGTCACGTCCGGGAGGTACTCAAATTCAAGAGAACCGGCCGGAACATCGCTCACGGTGAAATCGATCCTGCGGACGAGGTCCGCTTCGATGTCGATTGTGTAGAGCAGTTTCGTCTTGTCCGAGGTCACGGTGACCCGGGCCTCACGTCCGTCGGCCGTCAGTTGGGTCTCGAAGCGAGCCCGCTGCTCAGCCGCGTCCCGGCGGACCGTGTCGATCGCGTGCAGACCCATCCAGGGCCGGGACAGGCCGCTGAAGAAGCTGCCTTGGCGATACTTGAACGGGTATTCACCCTGGGCGTTCGTGAGCGTGGCCACGGAGCCGCCATCGACGATGACGAGATCGCCGATCGTCAGCCGCAACCAGGGTTGATGTTGTTTGCGGGCCGCGTAGACGAACGGCATCCTGCCGGCGCCGGCCACGTCACGCCCGGCGACCGTGCCCCGAATGCGGAAGTACGTCCAGCCTTGCTGGTGCATCGCATCGCGGTTGTCCACGATCCGGGTATCCGTCGGCCAGTCGCTCCGGAAATAGTCGGCATCGAGGACATTGGAGCTGGAAATCGTCCAGGGGGCACTGACGGGGGTTTCATCCTTCGTTCGCTCGACCACCGCGAGCAACCCTCGACCCTTCTTGGCGGACACGGGCTGAATATCGTTGCGGATTCCCTCGACCTGTGTCAGGAAGCCTCTGAGTTCCGGGCTGTCGGTCGGCAGTTTCAGCACGCTCAGATCGTCGAGCAACATACGATGATTGTTGATAGAGACCGTCCCGGCCTGGTAGCTGTAGTTCGCCTCATCGTTCTGGAGCAGGCAGGACGTCGTGCTGCGGGATTGGGCCCGCAGCATCATCGGGCCTTCCGGGCCTTCCGGGAAATAGTACCAGTATTGTTCGTGATCGCCGGCGGCTGTCGCGTACGGGCTGACAATCCGGGCGCCGGCAGTAAGCGGATTGACCGCCCCAGTGGCCGGCTGTCTGGGTGTGGAGGTTGTCACGACGGTTCCGACGGTCAGGGCGCCGACCGCTGCGACGGACACGATCCCGGTCGTGCTGGTGGCCAGGCCCGCCACACCGGCCGCGAGACCCACCTTCAGGGCCGCCGCCGGAACGGTGAGCTGAGCCGCCGCCGCCTTGCTCGGGGCCGTCATCTTGCCGAATACGATCAAGGCCGCCAGAAGCGACCCTTTGCTGAATCCGTTGCTCAGGAGTTCCTTCTGGAGCGCCTTCTTGGCCCTGACGAAGAGCATCCGGGTGCTGAACTCGCTGCACCCCATGGATTCGGCGATCTCGCTGTAGGCCATGCCATCGTAACACCGCATGACCAGCACGGCCTTGTGACGGGTCCGCAGCTTTTGCATGGCGTTCGACACGATGTTCTTGAGTTCGTCGCCGACCAGGTCCTCGAATCCTTCCTCGCGTTCGTGCGTCACCCCCCGGCGCCTCTCCTCCGAAGCCGCTGCATGTTTCATGGCCTTCTCCGTTCTGTAATGTCGGTGCAGCTTATTGGTCGCGATCCCATACAGCCAGGGCCAAAATCGGTCTGTCTTCTGCAGCTTGCCAAGTATCTTGCACATTTCCAACAAGCTCTCCTGCACAATTTCCTGGGTCAGATCGTCCTTTTGGGTAAGACGGTAGACATACGTTCTTAACCGCTCCCTGGCGATCCGAGCAAGGCTGTTGAGGCTCTGTCGATCTCCCCGCTGAGCCTGTTCCACCAGCTTGATCTCATTCACTTGCCTGTCCACATCGGACGGAGTTGTTTGATCCATGGTCATCATTGCACAGATAGGTGCCTTATAAGCCCGGTTTCGTAACGCATTTTTCCGGCGCCGAACGCGATTTTTCGCAGGGCCGGCCTCACAAACGCTACAACCGTTCCCATCGCACCGGATCGCCGTAACCTCCGGTTTCCACCTGTTTTGCGGAAACACGCGGGAATCCGCAGGCGCCATCCTCCTCCTACGCACCGGCAGGCCCATCGGCTCACCCCGTGGCCCGATTATATCATATCTGCAAAGCGGATTCGCGCCTAAAGCAAGGAGGTTGCCTCGTCGATACACATATTCCAAAGGGCCGCGAAACACGTGATGTAAAATGACGCGGATTGGTTGGAAGGGGCCAAGAAATGTCTGAACCTGTCAGTGCCGTTTTGCCGGACGCCGCGAACAGCCGGACCGGGATCATCACAATTCGCCACGGCGACAGCATTAAGGAAGCCGCCGCCAAAATGCTCTCCCACAACGTGGGCTGCCTGATCGTCAACGACGACCAGGGCCACTTCGTCGGCTTGGTCACCGAGCGGGACATCGCTCACCACGTCGCGACCAGCCCCGACCTCGGGACGGACATCCTCATCGGCCGGATCATGACCGGCGACGTGGTTTCCTGCCCCACGGGAACCGCCAACAGCGAGGCCAGACGAATCATGATGGCCCATCGAGTCCGACACCTGCCGCTCGTGGAGAACGGCAAGGTCGTCGGCATCCTGTCGGCGCGCGACATCATCTCCCAGCAGCTTCTCGAGGACCGGGCCGCCGCGGAGGAGGTGGCCATGCTCTCGAAGTGCCTCAAGAGCATCGATTTGAACGAGGCCGCGGAGATCGTGGCCGCCGAGGCGCCGAAACTGTTCGAGGCCCGCAACTCGGTCCTGTGCCTGTACCCGGCGGGCGACCGCACCCGCGAGCCCGAGCTGATCAGCTCCAACCGCTGTCCCTGTGTCGGCGGGCACCTCATGGGTCCGCAGGGCGTCGAGTGCGGCTCGCGCTCGGAGGATTACTGCGACGCGGAAATCCCCATCGAGTGCAGCAAGTGCGGGGGCAAAGCGCCGCGAGTTGTCCTGCCTCTGGACATCGTGGGTCTGCCCGAGGCGGCCTCGGGCAAGGAGAAGCAGCTTTCGGGCTATCTGTGCATGTGCGGTCTGCCCGATTCGAGCCTTGCGAACAAGGAGCTGACGCAATACAAAGCCAAACTGACACGGGAGATCCTCGTCGCCCATCTGACCAACGCCACGCGGTACCAACAGGCGCGGCTCACCTCCCTGACCGACGCGCTGACCGGGGTCGGATCAAGGAAGCTGCTCGAGGAAAAGCTGGTCGAAGAATGCGACCGGGCCCGGCGATACAAACGGTCGTTCTCCGTGGCGCTCATCGATCTGGACCACTTCAAGATGATCAATGACGCCCTCGGGCACGTCACGGGGGATGAGGCGATCCGCAAACTGGCGGAATGCGTCAAGCGGGAAAAGAGAGGTCCCGACGTGCTGGCTCGCTACGGCGGCGATGAGTTCGTCCTGCTGCTGCCCGAGACGAAGGCCCCGGACGCCGCCGTGTTGCTGGAACGCGTGCGGGCCCGCGTGCGGGAGATCCGCTTCGATCAGGGCATGGGTCTATCCATCAGTTGCGGGATCGCCGAATACATGCTGGATGCGGACGAAGCCCCCGGCGACGTGATGAGGCGGGCCGACGTGGCCCTGTACGAGGCCAAGAACGCCGGAAGAAACTGTGTCAAGCTCTGGTGCGAGGAAATGGCCCGGCTCCTCAACGCCAGCGATATCGAGATCGAGAGGGTCAAAAGACTCCAGAGACGGATCATGGGCCTCTCGGAGAAGGCCGAGAGGGTGTTCATGGAGAGCATCTGGAGCCTCGTCCAGGCCCTCGAGGCCAAGGACACCTACGCCCGCAAGCATTCTGAGAACGTCACGGCCTATTCCGTCGGGATTGCCCGCACGATGGAGCTGGGACCCAAGTACGTGGACCTGATCCGCCGGTCCGCGATGATCCACGACATCGGCAAGATCGGCATCCCCGACGCGGTCCTGTTCAAGCCCGACCACCTCACCGGCCACGAGCGGCGGGTCATCGAGCAGCACCCGCTGATCGCCGTGCGCATCCTCGAAAAGATGAGCTTCCTCGAGACCGAGATCGCCATCGTCCGACACCATCACGAGAAGTGGAACGGGCAAGGCTATCCCGACGGCCTGTCCCGCACGGCCATTCCGCTGGGCGCTCGTATCATCGCCGTCGCGGACACCTTCGACGCCCTGACCTCGAACCGGTCGTATCACGCCTCGCGTCCGATCGACGAGACGCTCGCCATGCTGAAGGACTCCTCCGGCTACGAGTTCGATCCCACCGTGGTGATCGCGATGGTCGCGTGGATCGACTCCGTCGCCAAATGCCTCTGCGTCACCACGAAGAAACTCATGGTGGACGATCTGCTTTCGACGTGCGAGCCCCTGCTCGAAGAGCCTGAGCCGGCGCTGGTTCTTGGGGACGCGGACGAACACGGACAAACACCGGCGCTCGCGGACACCGCCGTCCGTGTCTGTCTGTGAGTGTCCGTGAACAATGCGCACTCCAAGGATTTGTGCTTGGCCGCCGCCCGGAGTATAATTCTCCTGTCTATGTCCAACGGTTCTTGCAGGAGAAACCCGATGAGGAGATTTTTCCCTCTCAAAGTAGGCCCGATCTGCCTTTTTCCAATGCGACGCAGAGAATTCCTCAGTCTGACCACCGCGGGCATCGCCGGCGGCGCGCTGGGTCTGAACGCGTCATCATCCGCAGCGATCCATCGGGAAGGTTGGGACCCGACGAAACCCTTGCTCTGCACCGGCCGGGCCCTCGTGGTCCAGCCTGTGCTTATGTACCGCGTCGCCGAGAGAAGGCCCGCGACCTCGTGGAAATCGTGGGGCGGCGTCCAGACCGACGAGGCCGCGGCGGCGGAGATGCAGAAGATCTCCGCGGAGCTGGCGGGCCTGTGCGCCCAGGCTCCTTTCCCGGTGAAGGCCCTGCCGGTCGTCGCGGTCAAGTCGCCCGCCGAGGCCGCCAAAGTCCACGAGAACGAGTACGACGCGGTGATCGTCTACGCCGCCTCCGGCTCGGGCGAACTGCTCAAAGCCTGCTTCACCCCCAAGAAGGACAAGGACACGATTGTTTTCGTCCGTCGCAGTTCCAGTCCGGCGTACTACTGGTTCGAGGCCCTGAGCACCCGCTATCTCCAGACCGGCCGGCCCGAGCCCGGCAAGAACTCGTGCCTGGACCACGGCCCCGTCCACGTCGAGGACGTCGTGGTCGATGACTGCGACGAGTTGCTCTGGCGGCTCCGCGCCCTGTACGGCGTGAAGAACTTCGTCGGCGCCCGCATCGTGGCGCTGGGTGGCCCGTGGGGTAAGTACTCGCCCGAGGCCCCGGATGTCGCCCGCGAGAAGTATCGGTTCGAGATCATCGACGTGTCCTACGAGGCCGTAACGCCCCGCATCCGGGCCGCCCTGGACAACCGCGAGCGGATGGCCGCCGCCCGGCGGTGGGCCGAAGCGTACTTCGCCTTGCCGGGTACGACCCTCGCGACCACGAAGGAGTTCGTCGTCAACGCTTTCATGCTCTACGATGTTTTCAGAGACCTCATGCGCGAGCACGACGCTTCGGCCTTCACGATCCGCAACTGTATGAGCACGATCATGCCCATCTCGCAGACGACGCCGTGTCTGACCCTGGGCCTGCTCAACGATGAGGGCCTGATGGCCTTCTGCGAATCCGATTTCGTCGTCATTCCCGCCGGCATCCTGCTGCACCACGTCTCCGGCCTGCCCGTGTTCATGCACAACTCCACGTTCCCGCATGGCGGCCTGGTCACGTGCGCCCACTGCAGCGCCCCCCGACGGCTCGACGGCACCCGCTACGAGCCGGCCCGGATCATGACGCACTATGAGTCCGAGTTCGGGGCCGCACCCAAGGTCGAGATCCCCGTCGGTCAACAAGTGACGTTCATTGATCCGGAGTACAGCACGGGGCGCTGGTTGGGCTTCACCGGCATCGTCCGCAGCAATCCCGCCTACGAGGTCTGCCGATCCCAGCAGGACGTCGAGATCCAGGGCGACTGGCGAAAGCTCATCAACGAGGTCCGCGACTCGCACTGGATGATGGCCTACGGCGACCACGTCAAACCCCTCGCCTGCGCCGCCCGCAAGCTCGGCATCCGATGGGAGGGACTGTGACAGGCGCAGTCGCCTTTGGAAGGCGGCGGTCGGCAAATCTATTGCATTCTTGCAACATTCCGGGTATCCTGGAATTGAGCATCTTCTCGTGTCCTTGACGAGTGTCGGGCCGCATCGGTTGGCCGGACGGCCCCGTGATCGTCAACATTGTACCCTGCGGAGGCGAACGAAGGGGCAGGTATGGACGAGGGCATCGGTCTCGCGGACGTGGGACAAATCGAAGAAAGGCAGGCGATTATGAGCCGGGCGCAGAGTGTGCGCACAGCGATGTGGATTCTTCTGATGACCTGCGGAACAGCCATCGGAGCGAATCATCCAGTCGAGGTGGACTTGGTCCGTATGGCGCAAAGATGGCTGAGGGACGCCCCGACGGTGGCAGGTGAAGACGATCTCGTTCTGCCGGAAGTGATGGGGCTTGTTATGGATAGCGGGGGTCGGCCGCTGAGTTGCGTGCTGGTGGGCGAAGACGATCTGACCGACCTAAACGGGGTGTATGGCGGCAGCGGTGCGCGCAGCCCCGCCGGCTGGATCCAACTTGATGCATGGGGCTACACCACCGGTTACGTGAAGCCCGACGCCAGTGATGGAGGCGTTGACCTGTTCCTGGCTTGGATGACGCCTTTTCAAACCCTGGGGAAGGTTGAGTCCGACAAATCGGTGGAACTCATAGCCGACGCCAATGAGGGCATCGTCCTGACCGCCGGTGTCGCGGCGGAGGATCTGTCTGAGACGCCGGCCTACGTGGGGCTGGCCGATGTCAACGTATGGGACGTCGGGCCTCTGTCTGCGCCGCTGCAGCCCGCGGAGGACCTGTACCTGATCCGCGCCTTTGCGCTCCAGGCATTCGATGCCACCGGGCAGGCAGTCCCATCCGCCGACGGTCGCACCTTCACAGTCCGTATCCAGGGTGTGCAGACGCCGGCAATGCCGAAACTCGCATGGTTCGATCCGAACGCCGGGGAGTGGATCGTCGTCGAAGGGGCGTGCGAGGTGACCGACAACAGCGGAATCACGTGTACGCTGCCCAAGCTCTGGCCGTTGTATGGCCTGTTTGTCCGTGGCCAGTCGCCCTACCTGCCGGACCTCGATTCTCTTGGATCGCCCACCGCCCACTCGCCGGCACAGGGCCTTCGCATAGCAGGGGATGAAGTGCCCGACCCGTTCAAGTCGCTGCATGGGAGCTTGCATCAATACATGAAGTATCTTGAACAGAATGGACTGCTTGGCTCAGAGTCTTTCGAATGCGGGAAGGACCCGATCATTCGCAAGATCCTGGAGCAGATGGCCCAAATCGCACGGGACCAGGCGGCCCGCGAGCGCAACGAGAAGGCCAAAATGCACTTGCTCTGGGTGGCGGAGCGGGCGTGCCTGCTCTGCGAACCCGACATCGAAAGCTCCCTCATGGACCTCGCCGTCGAGATCACCAATGAAATTGGCCGCCGGCTGTTGAATGAAGGCGACTGCGGGAGGTTGCGAGAAATGATGCGCGCTGTCGAACAGGTTCAGGCCTTCGGCGGTGATCCGGCGGTGGAACAGGGCCTGAGAGACAAGATCGCCCGTCTGTTGGCCGAGTGCGATGAGTGGATAGGGACGATTCGCTACGCATACCCCATCAGCCAGTCCCTGCCCCTGACGTTGACGGGCACTGATTATGTGCGGCGCTCCGGCGCCAGCATGTGGATGGAGATGCACGAGGTGCGAATGAGCACTCACGCCGAGACGCACGTGCTCATGGGCCAGATTCAGACCCGTCTGTCGTTTCCATCGGTGCGATACGTCGAGCGGGCCCCGGTGCCCATGTATGCGGGATGTCCCCACTTCCACGATATCCGCGTTGCCCAGGATGACCCTTCCGAGCAGGACAAGATCAACTGGTTCTATTTCGACGGCACGTATGACGGCTACACGTTCCAGGTGAATCAGCCGGTCCCGGCCCCCGATGCCAAGCCCGTGAGGATCGAGCACCAGCATTGGAGCTCGTCCCTGGACGGGGATGGGACGTGCAATCGATACCCCTATATTGTGACAATCATCCCGGATGAGTTCTATTCGGCCTTGATCCACAGCTTCATGTACACGCTCATGAGCCCTTCGATCACCCTACAGGAAATGCTCGAAACCGGCGAGCATAACGATTTCGGCGCCTACGAGACGATTCGAGGCAGCGAACCCATTGCCAACCCCATGCCAATGCCGAACCATGGCTTGTATCCGTTCACCGAAGGCGAGGTGATCTGGAATCTCATTCACGTGCACCGTCTGCTGCCGTTCGAGTTCTGAGCCTGATACCCAGTCGGTGGATTCTTCGTAGCCGCACCCTTAACGCCGGGCTAACCGAGTTCTAACAGAATCCTAACACGATCCTAACAATCACAGGGTAGCTATAGGCGTGACCCGTGCCTCGTGGCTCGTGACCCAGGGCACCGCTCGCTCCTTGAAGGACAGCGAACAAGGCATTTATGATCTGCGATTTGAGATTGATGTTGCTCATGTTGCCGGCGGTCTTCCTGGCCGGCTGCGGGGAGAACATCGACCCAAACGAGCCCCAGGGGTTCCTCCAGACGAAGGGTTCCGACACGATCGTCAACGCGATGCAGGAGACGGCCGAGGAGTTCATGAAGACGTACCCGCACGTATTCGTGGCCGTCACCGGGGGCGGGTCCGGCGTGGGGATCGCGTCGCTGATCAACAAGACCACCGAGATCGCCACCGCCTCGCGCGAGATGAAGGGTAAGGAAATCGAGATCGCCGAGAAGCGGGGCGTTCACCCGAAGGAATTCGTCGTCGCTTACGACGGCGTGGCGGTCATCGTGAACCACAACAACCCCATCGACCGCCTGAGCATCGAGGACCTGCACGACATCTTCACGGGCAAGATCACGAACTGGCGGAAGCTCGGCGGCAAGGATCTGCCCATCGTGACCCTGTCGCGCGAGGTCAGCTCGGGCACGCACATGTACTTCAAAGAGGAAGTGGTCCAGCTCGGTAAGAAGGGCAGCACGGAGGAGTTCTCGAAGGAGACGCTCCTGTTGACCTCCTCGCAGGCCATTGTCGAGGAAGTGGCCAACAACGAAGGCGCCATCGGCTACCTGGGCATGGGATATATGTCCGACCGGACGAAAGCGGTGCTCGTATCTCGTATCTCGTCGCTCGTCGCTCGTGGACAGGGTGCATCCGAGGCGCAAGGCCCAAGGGACGAGAGACGAGCGACGAGCGACGAGTTCTTTCCCCCGACGGTGGAGAACGTGGTGAACAAGACGTACCCGCTTTCGAGGCCGTTGTACGTGTACACGGACGGCGAGCCGCAGGGCGTCACGAAGTTGTTCATCGATTTTACGCTGGGGCCGAACGGCCAGACGAAGTTCATGGGAACGGGATTTGTGCCGGTAGGAGAGACGGTTGCCGCAGGACAGTAACCAAATTCGAAACAAGCGGATCGGCGAGCACGTCATCGAGTGGTGCATCAAGCTCAGCGGCTTGGCGGTCGTCGTCTTCGTGTTTCTGATCTTCCTGTTCCTGCTGCGGGACTCGTTGTCGTTGTTTCGTGAGTATTCGGTGAGGGAGGTCTTGTTCGGCCGGGAATGGCTGCCGATCTCGGACCCGGCAAAGTTCGGGGTCCTGCCGCTGCTGATCGGGTCGGTTCTCGTGACGTTCTGGGCGACCGTGATCTGCGTGCCGCTGGGCGTCGGGGCGGCCATGTTCATCGCCGAGGTGGCCCCGAAGCCTCTCAAGCACGTGCTCAAATCGCTCGTGGAGATCCTTGCATCGATCCCGAGCGTGGTGCTGGGTTTCCTGGGCATCATCTGGCTGGGCCCGTTCCTGCGGAACACGTTCGGGCTGTCTACCGGCATGACCGGCCTGACGGGCAGCCTGCTGTTGGCGTTCATGGCGCTGCCCACGATCATCAGCATCTCCGAGGATGCCCTGGTGGGCGTGCCCAAGGCCTATCGCGAGGCTGCCTTTGGGTTGGGCGCCACGCGCTGGCAGACCCTCTGGCGAGTGATTCTGCCCTCGGCCTCGTCGGGCATCGTGGCTGCCGTGATGCTCGGGATCGGCCGGGTCATGGGCGAGACGATGGTCGTACTCATGGTCACGGGCAACGCCCCGGTCATGCCCAAATCGATTCTCCAGCCCTTGCGGACCCTGACGGCTACCATCGCGGGCGAAATGGGCGAGACGGTGGGTGGCTCCGAGCACTACTTCGCTTTGTTCGCCGTCGGGCTCGTGCTGTTCGCCATCACGTTCACCATCAACTTGATTGCCGATGTGTTCTTGCGAAGGGCCCGGAAATGAACGGAGCCAAGATCCGCCAACACATCGCGTTCTCCGTCCTGGGCGTGCTGACGCTGGCCATTGTCGTGCCCATCCTGCTGGTGATCGTCTACATCGCCATCAACGGGGCCGGGGCCGTCACGTGGGAATTTCTCACCGCCGCCCCGCGACAGGGCATGAAGGCCGGCGGCATCTTCCCCGCCATCGTCGGCACCATCCTGTTGGTCGTCGGCACGATGCTGTTCTCGCTGCCGCTCGGGGTCCTCTCAGCGGTGTATCTGGTCGAGTATGCCCATGACAACCTGTTCACCCGCATGATCAAGCTGTCGGTCGTGAACCTCTCGGGCATTCCATCGATTGTCTACGGCCTGTTCGGCTTCACGATGTTCGTGATGATGCTGCGCCTGGGCACATCGATCCTGGCCGGCTCCCTGACGCTGGGAATCATGAGCCTGCCTGTGATCATCACGGCCTCGAAGGAGGCCCTGGAGTCCGTGCCCAACACCTATCGCGAGATCAGCCTGTCGCTTGGGGCCACGAAATGGCAAACCGTGCGGTACTGCGTTCTGCCCTACGCGATCCCGGGCATCCTCACCGGGACGGTCCTGAGCCTCAGCCGAGCGGCGGGTGAGACCGCCCCCATCCTGTTCACCGTCGCGGCGTTCTACCTGCCGAGGCTGCCCCATTCGATCTTCGACCAGGCGATGGCCCTGCCGTATCATCTGTACGTGATCTCGACCCAGGTGCCCAATATCCCGCTCGAACTGAGCTTTGCCACAGCCCTGGTGCTCGTGGGTCTTGTGTTCCTGATGAACCTCGTGAGCATCTTCCTCCGCGCCCACTACCGGAAAAAGAGGCTATGGTAGACCAACCGATCATCAGAACCACCGATTTGAATGCCTGGTTCGGGGCGCTGCAGGTCCTCAAGAGCATCAATGTCGAGGTGGCCAAGAACGAAATCCTCGGCATTATCGGCCCATCCAACAGCGGCAAGACAACCTTCCTGCGCGCCTTGAACCGCTTGAACTACCTCGTGCGGAGCTATTCCCAAACGGGCGAAATCTTGCTCGATGGCCGAGATCTCCGGGAGATCCGCGATAATCTCCTCCGCAAGCGGATCGGGATCATCTTCGCCCTCCCGCAGGTGTTGCCGGTGACGAT
>DCUI01000222.1:0-285 GCA_002327785.1 Phycisphaerales bacterium UBA2218 | reverse complement strand
GCAGCGGCTCTGCATCGCCCGCACGTTGGCCGTGGGGCCCGAGGTGATCCTGTACGACGAGCCCTGCTCGGGCCTTGACCCCATCTCGACGGCCAAGGTCGAGGACGCCATGCAGCAGTTGAAGGTCGATTACACGCAGATCCTCGTGACCAACAACACCAAGCAGGCATCGCGGGTCAGCGAGCGCTGCGCGTTCTTTCTGATGGGCGAGCTGGTGGAGCTCGGCCCGACCGACCAGCTCTTCACGAAGCCGAAAGACAAGCGGACGGACGATTATATTACCGG
>DCUI01000261.1 GCA_002327785.1 Phycisphaerales bacterium UBA2218 | reverse complement strand
AGACCTTCTCGCTCCAAGTCACAGTCCCTTAGGCCGACTTGAGTCTACAGGCGAGCCGGTCGATGACGCCGACGATATCTGGCGTATTGACGAAGGTAAGGACTATCCGCGGTTGTGGTGGGAGACCACAGAGGAATGAAACCGAACCGGGGACATCGAAACAACGAATAACACGAATCACACGAATGAAGAAGAGGCGGACAGATAAGGTTCTTGTGATTCGTGCCATTCGTGCCATTCGTGGTTCAAACGCAGTTGGTTTGCGGCCGAAAGCCGGCCGATGGGACAGAGGACCTCTGGTGATTGACGAAGGGAAGGACTATCCAAGATTGTGGTGGGAGGGTGAGGGCATTGATAATTGACGATTGATTATTGATGATTGAAGCGGAACGTAGATCACGGGCCGCACAGTGACGTTGCTATTGCCTTTTCCTCGCCGGGTGGGTAGAGTAAGTCCATGAGTCCGTCCATATTCAGAGAGAAAGGATACCGGTTCTACTTCCTTTCCAACGAGGAGAAGCGCACCCACGTTCATGTGACGTGCGAAGACGGCGAGGCGAAGTTCTGGCTCGAACCGATCGTCTCATTGGCGGTATCGCACGGACTGAAGGTAAGGAGACTGGCCGAAATCCAGAGAATCGTCGAGGCGCACAGCGATGAAATCATCGAAGCGTGGCAAAACCATTTCGGTAAGCGTTGAAAATATTACTCCGTTTGGCATCTGGCTTTTCGTACAGGGCAAGGAGTATTTTCTCAGTTACCAGGATTACCCGTACTTCCAGGACCAGGTGCTCAGCTCCATACAGAACGTTCAATTGCTTCACGGCTACCACCTGTACTGGCCGGAACTGGACGTGGATTTGGAGATTGATAACCTTGAGCATCCGGAGAAATACCCCCTCCGGTCCGGAACGACCCCGGGTCGAGCAACTGCGTCTCGTGGGCGTGTGGAGGTCCGGCGGCGGCACGGGTAAGATTTCGGCCCGGACGCGGACGGCCAGCACGTTCCTCGAAGCCGGCTGGGATTTGGTGGGCGAGACGGCCAACGGGACCGAAGACATCTGGTGGATTCTCGAAGGCCAGGACTATCCGAGATTGTGGTGGGAATTGATTCCTGAGAACTGACGAAGACCGTCCTATACGAGCCTTGTCCGCAAACGCGCCTTCCTGGCCGCCGAAACCTGCCTCTCGTCTGCCGAGACGAATAGCTCCGCACCCCACTGGATTGCGCATGCGACGTGCAGCGCGTCCATCGCCCGTACCGGGCTGGCCTCGAGAATGCTCGTACAGGTCGCTATCACCTCTGGTGTCAGACTGACGATCTCGGCGTCGCGGACATCCTCGAACATGTTGTCCTTCACCGTTTCGTACTGCCGGCGCGAGAGATCACGTTCGCGTACACGTCGGTTAAGAGCGGAGATGACCTCTGGAATGCAGACGACACTCACGGCGAGCTCCGTAGCCGCCATGTACAGTGCCTCGACGTCCTGGCTGCCCGTTTCCTCAATGTACCGCTTCACAAAGGCGGAGGAGTCAAAGAACGTCTTCACGCCTTCGCTCCTCAAGAATCGTGGCCGACAAGCTTGCCCCCTTCATGGTCAACCGGGACCCAGGCCGTTTCCACGACGGTTCAGTGCCGCGCTGTGCCGACGGCGGTGAGATCTCCGCGATCGGCTTGCCGTGGCGCAGCACCAGAAAGGTCTCGCCCTTTTCGACATCGGAGAGCACCCCCGACGCCCGCTTTCGAAACTCGGTGAACGTTACAGTCTTCATGCGCAAGCACCCTGATTCAAATTGTACACTCTGTACATAAGTGTACAATATATGGTACAGCCTGTCAAGACGTTGTCAACGGCGGACCGCCGTCCTTTGGGCTGTGAAGACAGAACCAGCTCGTCGAGTGTGCTCTTCCATCGGCCCCGAGACCCACGATGCGAAGAAGCCGCTTGATTGGGCTGCCGGAGTCTGAGAACCACCACATCGCTTCGCGTGTCGTCAAGCTCGCCAGGGGCGGGGCCGGTTCTGGCAGCTTGCCACCGTGTTCCTGGCGATGATTGCGTTTTCGCGGATTTGGAAGTCGAACATGCCGACGCAGACGAAATCGGCGCCGCCCTCGAAGGCATACTGGAATCCGCTGCTGGGGTGAATGGCCCCTGCGGCCAGGACCTTGAAGGCGATCCAAGGCGTCGCGACGGTCCTCATGAACTCGATGTCCTTCTCCGGCGTGATGGACCAGATGTTGTCGTGGTCCTCGCCGCTGTTGCTGTCGACGTTGAACTCGACCCGCTGCTGGGGCGGGGTGGCGGACCAGTAGTTCCCATGGTGCAGGGTCTTCATGTAGAAATCGGGCTTGATCCCGGCCTTCTCCACCGCCATCGGCACCTGGATGGAGTGCCCGCCGATGCCGGCGGGGATGCCGTTGCTCCGGATGAAGTCCACCGCTTCGCCGAGCAGATCGCCCCGGCCGCCTTTGACGAAGCTGTCGCCGATGCCGCCCTGGACGTAGGCCGCGGCGGCCCCTAAGTCGATGGCCCGCTTGATGTTGCTCGTCATATCCGAGGCGCTGGGGTGGACCTGCGCGATCCACTGCATCTTTCCGCCTCGCTCCTTCCAGTAACGGTTGAGGTAGTCCGCCTCGCCGGAGAGGATTGTGTTGATGCCGTTCTCTTCCGCCAGCTCGAGGGTTTGCATGATCCGCTCCGGCGTGGAATACGCCTTGAACAGGTCCCGCAGGTACTTCAAGTCCCGGCTGTGCGACCAGCCGCTGAATTGATTGCCGCCGATGATGAGCCGGCCGATGGTGAGATTGCCGATCTTGCCCGTGGGCATGCTTGTATTCGACATGGTCTGCCTCCAACAAAGAACCGCCCGGTCGCCGGCGCGCCAAGAGTCATCCGGGGGACACCGAGCGTGCGTCATTCTATCATCCGGCGGCGAGTGTGCCAAGGACGTGCTTACTGTCATCCTGAGTGCAGCGAAGGATCTGGGTCGCGGAGGAGAGGTGTCTCTCGGTCGCAGGCCGGATGTTTCACTTCGTTCAGCATGACAAGAGAATACAGAGACTCTGTGGCAGTCGGCGTCCTCTTCCGCAGGGGATTTCCCTTGCTTTCGATTTCAGTTGGTTTAGCATACCGTTCGCTATAATGAGCTTTTATGTGGAGGTCCGATGTTATGTTGAGATCGAGATGCGTCTTTTTGTGTGCTCTGACGGTTCTGGTTGCCCTGGCTCCCTTGGCGTCGGCGCAGGGATTGCCGAAGGCGGCGCCCAAGTCGGTCGGCCTGTCGCAGGACCGGCTGGACCGGATCACCGCCGTGATGCAAAAGCACGTCGATGACGGCCTGCTGGCCGGCGCCGTCGCGCTGGTCGCCCGCGAGGGCAAGGTCGCGTACTTCGAGTGCGTGGGCATGCAGGACCGCGAGAAAAAGGTCGAGATGAGTCCGGGGACAATCTTCCGGATCGCGTCGATGTCCAAGGCGATCACGAGCGTTGCCGCGATGATGCTCTATGAGGAAGGGAAGTTCCAGCTCAAGGACCCGGTTTCGAAGTTTATCCCGGAGTTTGGGGACGTGAAGGTCCTCGCTGCGGCGGGCGATGCATCCGCCCAGAATGGCCTGGTGCCTGCGAAGCGTCCGATCACGATTCGCCACCTCCTGACGCACACCTCCGGCCTGACCTATCAGTGGGACAGTCGGGTAGGCGCCAAGTACGCTGAGGCGGGGATCACGCATGGCTTGATCCAGGACGAAGACCTGCTCGTCGACGACATGAAGAAGCTGGCCCACATCCCGCTGGTGCATCAGCCGGGCGAAGCGTTTACGTACAGCCTCTCGACGGACGTGCTCGGCCGGGTGGTCGAGGTCGCCTCCGGCATGCCCTTCGACGAGTTCCTACGGAAACGTATCTTCGAGCCGCTCAAGATGAACGACACGGGCTTCCGCCTGCCGGAGGGCAAGGTGTCCCGTCTCGCGGCGGTCTATACACCGGACTTGAGCGGCGGCCTCAAACGACTGCCCGACGGGGTCATCGGCGAGGGGAGCATGAAAGCGACGGTGACCTATCCGTATGAAGGGACGCACAATTACCGCTCCGGCGGCGGCGGGCTGTGCTCGACCGTCCCGGACTACGCCCGGTTCATCCAAATGATGCTCAACGGCGGCGAATTGGACGGCGTCCGGCTTCTCAGCCGCAAGACGGTCGAAATGATGACCACGGACCAGGGCAACAACTTCGGCCTGGGCTTCGGCATTACGCAAAACCTGCGCGAGGGCGAATTGACCAGCGTCGGCGCCTACCGTTGGGGCGGGTACTGGTACACGACCTTCTTCATCGATCCGTCGGAGAACATGATCGGCGTCTGTATGGCCCAGATCAGCCCGAGCGGCAAGGCCACGCTCAACGACCAGTTCGAGGCCCTCGCCCACCAAGCGATTGTCGATTGAAGCGGATGTTTGAGGTGAGAAGTAACGATCTGCGGAATATGCAGCGCGCCCTTGGCGATTTCGAGTGCCAGTTGTCGTGTCCGCACCATTGCAGGCGTCCGGTCATACGGTCTTTCTGAGGCAGTTCCATCGTGGCCTCTTGAGGGAGACTATGCAACTGGCAAACCTGTGTGTGCCATGGCTGACCACGGCCAACAGGACTTTCTGGCTCCCCAGGGGGACCCGCGGGCGGTACAATGCCGGCCGACGTGCGACGTGCGGCGTGCGGTCCTTGTCGCCCGTCGCTTGTCACGGACCACTGTGCTGGTGAAAGGAGCATACGATGTGCATGCATACCTGTCTGTCGAGGTGCCGCTGGACGAGTCCCGTTGTGATTGCCGCGTTGTTGCCGCTCGTTTTGGCCGTGGCGACGGCCCCGCACACGCCGCAGAAGATCGCGTGCGTGGACCGCGTGCAGTACTACACGTCCGTATGGACCGGCGAGCGGCTGGAGGATGGTCGGCCGAAGGTTCCCGACGAGATCATCAAAAGGATGCGGAACGTGTCCATCGAAGAGGCCTGGGGCATTTTGCGGAACGAGGGCTATCACAATCAGTTCGAAAGCGGCTGGCAAATGATCCATCAGGATGTGCCGGTCGTGGGCCGGGCGCTGACGGCCCAGTACATGCCGGCCCGCCCGGACGTCAGAAGGAAGCTGGAGGCCGACGGCAAGGCTGAAGGCCGGATCGGGGCCTCCAACTCCTGGCCCATCGACATGCTGCAGAAGGGCGATGTCTACGTGGCCGATGGGTTCGGCAAGATCGTCGACGGCACGCTCATCGGCGACAATCTCGGCAACTCGGTCTTTGCCAAGACGGGCAACGGCGTGGTCTTCGACGGGGGCGCGCGGGACCTTGACGGGCTCGCGGAGATCGAGGGCTTCAACGCGTTCGTGCGAGGCTGGGACCCGTCGTTCCTACAGGAGTCGATGTTGACGGGGATCAACGTGCCGATTCGGATCGGGCGGGCGACCTGCCTGCCGGGCGATGTCGTGCTGGCCAAGCGGGAGGGCGTCATCTTCATCCCCGCCCAGTTGGCCGAGAAGGTTGTCAAGAACGCAGAGGCTGTTATGCTCAGGGACCAGTTCGGCCACCTGCGGCTCAAGGAAGGCAAATACACGCCGGGCCAGATCGACGGCCGCTGGTCCGAGGAGATTCGGACCGATTTCTTCAAATGGCTCGAAGAGAACAAAGACAACCTGAACGTGCCCAAAGAAGCGATCCAGGAAATCCTCGACAAGAGAACGTGGTGAACGCCCAGAGGGGAAATCCGAAGCACGAATATCGAAATCCGAAACAAATCCCAATGACCGAAGTACAAATGTCAGAAACGGCGAGCCCCGCTCGGGAGTTGGCGACAGCCGTGGCGAGGGCATCTTGCCCTTGCTCCTTCGTGTCGAGGGCGTCTCGCCCTCGAATCGCGGACAAGATGCCCGCGACACGCAAGGGCGGGACGCCCTCGCCACTTCGGATTCTTGATGGCAGTTGGTCACGGTTCACATGGAAGGACCTCTGATGAAGCAAGTAATGCAGCCGATCAGTCCAAACCCGTCTTGTTCTCGTCGTTCGCTTCTCAAAGGCCTGGGTGGCCTGAGCCTGGCCGGGGCCTTGGTTTGGCCCATCGAGGAGCAGGTGGCTTTTGCCACGCAGGGTGTGAGCCGGGCGTCACCTCCCTCGGGATTGAGGATCACGGACCTGCGGATCGCGGTCATCACGGGCGCTCCGTTCCGCGTGCCGCTGATCCGGATCGATACGAACCAAGGCATCTCGGGCTATGGCGAGGTCCGGGACGGCGGCAGCAAGCATTACGCCCTGATGCTCAAGAACCGGCTCCTGGGCGAGAACCCCTGCAACGTCGAGCGGCTGTTCAAGAAGACTCGGCAGTTCGGACATCACGGCCGCCAGGGCGGCGGTGTCTCCGGCGTCGAGATGGCCCTCTGGGACCTGGCGGGCAAGGCCTATGGCGTCCCGGTGTACCAACTGCTCGGCGGCAGATACCGCGACCGAATCCGCCTGTACGCCGACACCCCGTCGCAGAGGGACCCGCAGGCGTTTGCCGAGAAGCTCAAGGAGAGAGTCCAGGCGGGTTTCACCTTCCTGAAAATGGATCTGGGCATCAACATGCTCCGCAACACCCCCGATGTGCTCAGCCAGCCTCTGAATCCTGACCGGGGCCGGTATTTCAACACGCAGCACCTTTTCACGCGAATCCAGATCACCGACACGGGAATCGCCCTGCTCGCCCAGTACGTGGCCAAGGTCCGCGAGGTGCTTGGCTATGAGGTCCCGCTGGGCGCCGACCACTTCGGACACATCGACGTCAATAGCTGCATTCGCCTGGGCAAGGCACTGGAGCCCTTCCAGATGGCCTGGCTGGAAGACATGGTCCCCTGGCAATTCACGGACCTGCACAAGGAGATCACGAACGCCATCGACGTCCCGACGTTGACGGGCGAGGACATCTACTGCCTCGACGGCTTCAAGGACCTGATCGATCAGCACGCGGTGGACATGATCCACCCGGACCTGGCGACCGCCGGCGGGATTCTGGAGACCAAGAAGATCGGCGACTACGCCCAGGGCCACGGCGTGGCGATGGCGATGCACTTCGCGGGTTCGCCGATTTCGTTTATGGCCAACCTCCACTGCGCCGCGGCCACGGAGAACTTCGTCGCACTCGAACATCACGGCGTCGATGTCCCCTGGTGGGAGGACCTCGTCACGGGGATCGAGAAGCCGCTGAACCGGCAAGGCTTCGCGCTCGTGCCGGAGACGCCGGGGCTTGGCGTGGAGCTGAACCTCGACGTCGTCAAGCAGCACCTCGGGCGAAACGAGGAATGTTTCGCGCCGACCGACGAATGGAATCGCGGCGACTCGAACGACCGATTGTGGAGCTGAGTGAGGGCGAGGTCTTGCGATGAGAATCCCGAGATACTGGACGAAGGGCTCGTACACAGGGCAGGGCCGCGACGGCACGGAATCCACGTAGAGCGCCTGGGCGTGATCGCTCGACAGCCTGGCTGCCGCGGCCAAGGACGACGGCAAGGATACAGAGTCTGTGAACTCGTGGAGACCTGCGGGAATGCGGCAGCCGACGGCGCTATCTCCGCAATTCTGGAACTGCACGACCGTCTGACCGGCGGCGATCCCGGCATGGAACTGGCTTAGTCTCAGATTTGCCGTGTTGTGCGGCGCTCTTCCGGAGGAGACGGACCCTAACCCGATTTCGCGGATTCGGGTGGTTTTGGAT
>DCUI01000058.1 GCA_002327785.1 Phycisphaerales bacterium UBA2218 | reverse complement strand
CGCTGTAGGAGACGCCGAGCGTGTGTTCGTTGTCGTGCTGGAACCACTTCCACCCATCAGGGTTCTCGCGGTTGTAGATGCCGTACGTGTTATTGGGCCGGTTGACGAAGCGCGAACCGGGTCCGTCCCGGTCGCCCGTGTAATAGTCGATGATCATGAAGTCGATCAGGTTGTCTGGGTCCAGCAGACGCTCGTAGGCCGGGTTGGGTGTCCCATTGGGATCAAGCCCTTGGATTTGAAAGTACCGCTGATTGTCGGCAAGGCCGGAGTTCGCGGCGTTGTAAAGACGACGGTATGCGTCCATGTTGCCGTCCGTGGTCACCATGGAGTACGAGCCGCTCTCCGATTTGACCACGTCGAAGTCCTCCTTGTCCCCGCCGAGATACGATTCCGCGTAGGACGCCTCCGACCGCTCCTGCGTCTGGTAGAGGCCCCAGTACTGGCCGTTGAGGTACAGATGATAGTAGCGGCTCCGCGTGTAGGGGTGGCCCATCTCGCCCTGGAGGTCCCGCGAAAAGACCTCGCGCACCATCGTGTTCTGAGGGTCGCCCTGAAAGGCCCATGAGTAGTTCTGGCTGGTTCGCAGATCGACGTTTTCATACTCGTTGGTTCCCTCGTCCTCGAAGAGAGGAAACTTCAGTCTGGCTTGGCCGTACACAGAGCGGAAGAACAGGCGCAGGGCATGTTTGGGGTTCTGGGGGTTGCGGCTGAAGCCTCCTCGAATCCGTAATCCGGCGTCGATCTGGAATCCCTCGCTGCCGTCGGGGTTCAGCAACTCAACGGAGACGGGCCTCTCCCAGTTCTCGCCTTCGCTTTGGGCATGGGTGTAGATGCCGTTCTGCGCGTCGAACAGGTTGGCCAGCGTCGTCACCAGGGAGATCGAGGGGATAGCCGACAAGGCGTCGTCCATGAGGTTTTTGTAGTTGACGTGGTTAACGACGTCCGGGTCCATCCCGTAGTCGATTACCTGGCCGTTGACGCTGCCGGACGGCCAGCCTGGGCCGGGTACGCCGCCACCCAGAGATTGCCGGACGATATCCTGGACGAAGAGATATGTCTGGGTGGCAATGGCCGAGGATCTCCACTGGGGCTTGATGGCTTTCGCCCGCAGGCATCTGGTTTGGGCAACACGCACCGGCTCCTTGTAGAGTATGCCGGTGGGGAACCTGCCGCCCAGCACGTAGGGCTCGCTGCCGTCGGTTGTGTAGTAGATGTCGGCTCCCTCGGTTGCCGTGCTGATTGTCACGAGCATTTCGCTCTCGTAGAATCCCCGTTCCGGCGTAATCTGCGGCCTTTCCACGATCCCCTCATAGACCGCGATGTTCGCGGTCCCTGGGGTCGGCAGACCGAACAATTGCCACTCGTCGCCGCCGTCGGGAAAGCGGCCCAAAGAGACATCCGCCTGTTGCTGATCGAACCCGACGTGGTCGATCAGGGTGATGCCGTCCGTGTCGAACAGAGCGACTTCATCGCCGGCGGCGCTGAGGCTGAAGCCCGCATGCAAGCCGGCGGCTTCCACGTCGCCGTCGGCCCAGATCAAGAGGTACCCGCCGGGGGCGATGGTGGTCGCGGCCTGGTTGCCCGTCGGGATCTGCCATTTTCGCGGTTTCTCCAGGTCGTCCGTCAGGTACATCCCGCGGCAATCTACGGCTTGCGGCCCGGCGTTGTAGAGCTCGATCCAGTCGTCGTATCCGCCTTGGGGATCTGCCACAGTGGCCGCGTTGGAGGCCAGGAGTTCGTTGATGTACAGGGGACCGGAGGCGTTGGCGGAACCGGCCCAGAACGGAATCACAACGAGGAAGGATAGCAGAACGGCACGGCTTGCTCTCATTGAAACTCTCTTTTTCACATATTTGTTCGGTAGCCGCCGAAGTCGCCGGCAAGATCGCTGCAACTTGCCCATTTTAGCATAATCGGGCCTTGAGAGTCAATGCGAGCGTCGTCCTGATGGAACCAGTGAGACTTATCGGACCCACGTCTTCCATGCTTGGCATTGACAGCGAGGCGACCCTCTCTATACTCCGTTGGGGATGAGACCCAAGGTCCTATTGGTCAACCCGCCGATCTATGACTTCGCCGCCCATGACTTCTGGCTCAGGCCATACGGATTGCTCGGTGTGGCCGGCCGGCTGCGCGGACAGGCGGACTTTTGCTTCTTTGACTATATGGATCGCCGGCCGGACGATGCTGCATCGTCTTCAAACCGATGGGGACGCGGGCGATTCAATAGCGAGCGGATCGCCGCTCCCGAAGTGCTGGCGCACGTCCCGCGATATTTCCGCCGATTCGGATTGCCGCGTGAGTTGTTCACGAGCTGCCTGCAAGAGCAGGGGCCGTTCGACTACGCACTGATCCAGACCATGATGACGTACTGGTATCCGGGCGTTAGCGAGGTGATAGAAGACATCCGGCGGTTCCGCCCCGAGGCCAGGATTGTCCTTGGCGGCAACTACGCGATCTTGTGCGGCGATCACGCACGCGGCCTGGGGGCCGATCTGGTGGTGGATGGCATCGATTTGGAGCCGCTGTGGTCATTCATGCAAGTACCGGCGGATCAGGAGCAGGCCGCTCTCTGGGAAGCCTACGATGCCCTGGAAACCGGGGCCCTGAAGCTGACCGATGGCTGTCCGTTCCAGTGCAGTTACTGCTCGGTGCCCCGTGTGTACGGGCGGTTCAGGCCCCGGCCGGTCGCGCGGTCGCTGGCCGAGCTGGATCTCCTGGTCTCACGCGGCGCCAAGAACGTCGCCTTCTACGATGACGCACTGCTGTTCGATGCGGAGCACGTCCTGACGCCGTTCCTGAACGAGGTCCTTCGTCGGAGCATCCGGGTGAACCTGCACACGCCGAATGCGCTGAACGCCCGTTTCTTGACGCTCGATCTTGCCGACTTGATGGTCCGGGCGGGTTTCAAGACGTTCTACCTCGGCTTCGAAAGCGCCTCACGCCAATGGCAGCGGAGCACCGGCGGCAAGGTGGTCTCGGAGGAGCTTGCCCTTGCGGTCGAGCATTTGTTTGCCGCCGGGACCGATCCGGCGGATGTCACGGCGTACCAGATCCTCGGCCATCCGGCCAGTGATACCCAGGAGCTCGAGGCCTCCATGCGGTTCGTGCACAGCCTCGGGATTCGCGGGATGCTCGCGGATTTCGCCCCGATTCCCGGCACGCCGGACGGAGAAGCCTGCCGTCAGTGGGTGGACCTGGAGGAGCCGCTGATGCACAACAAGACCGCCTTTCCCATCATTCGGCTCGGCTTCGACGAAGTGAACCGCCTCAAAGACCTCCAGCGAAGACTCAATCGCTCCGTTGGCGGGCCGTAGGCCAGGGACGGACCTGCGCAGGCTTGGCGTCGTTCGCGACAGGCGCCGAGTCCGTCGCGATGGGATTGATCTCCTGGGGTCGTGCCGCATCGTCGACGGGATGCTCGGGCGGCCCCGGTGGCGATGAGGGTCGCGACGCCAGCGTCTTGCGGCGTTTGTCGAGGATCTCCTGGATCAGGCTGAAGCCCACGGCAAGCAGAGTCGGGCCGATGAAGATGCCGATGAACCCGAAGGTCGCGACGCCGCCCAGCACGCCGATGAACATCACGATGAACGGCAATTTTGAGCCCCGACTGATAATGATCGGCTTGACGACGTTGTCCACGCTGCTGATCGCGAGCAGGCCGTAAGCCGCCATGAAGATGCCCCAGCCGGTATGCCCTTGCACGAACAGCCAAATCGACGCGCCAATCCAGACGATTGGCGGGCCGAAGGGGAGGAAGCTGAGGAAGAACGTGAGCACTGCGAGGAGCATTGCGGAAGGCACCCCGGCGATGGCAAAGCCGATCCCGGCCACGAGGCCTTGCGCCAATCCGGTGCCGATCACGCCGTAGACGACGCTGCGCACCGTGGTCTTGACGACGTCCATCAGGTGCCGGCCGTAGTCGCCGCTGATTCGCTCGAAGCCGTCGCGGAGGCGAATGACGAGGCCCTCGCCGTCTCGGTACAGAAAGAACGCGATCATCACGCTCATCACGAGTTGAAAGACGCCCCGGGCGAAGTCGAGGCTGTGGTTCAACAGCCACAAACCGATGCTCTGAAATCGCGGCCTGAGCCAATCCATGACGGGCTTGGCGTCCACCGTGGATTCCTGCCAGAAGTCGCTGATTCTCCGGCCGACGAGCGGGATCTTCTCGACCCAGGCGGGCGGGCCGGGAATACCCGTCTCGCGGTATGACTCGAACTGCGCCATCGCCTCGCGGATACTGTCGGTGAACGTCAGGCCCACGACGAGGAACGGGATGATGAGCACGAGCGACAGCAGGGCGGTCATCAGTCCGGCGGCGAGATTCCGGCGGCCGCGCAGCCACCGCATGAGCAGCTCGTGCACGGGCCACGTCGCAAAACACAGGATCGCCGCCCACAGAATCGCCGAGATGAAGGGCCGAAGCACGAGCACGCAGCCAACGACGATCGCCGCGATAAGGGCGATGCCTGCAATTTGCTCGATTGTCCTTTGGTTCTTTACCATGCTGGCGCCGTTTGACTCCCTGAACCGATGCTGGAGTATACGCGAGTTGCTCCAGGGGAGCAAGGGCGCGCGTAGTCGCGCAGCGCCGGAGGCGAATGCCCTGCTGATTCGAAGGCGATGGACGCCGTGGACGACATGGACGAGGTGGACGTCGTGGACCTGTCTCCGGTCTCGCTGGGCGGTCCATCGCGTCCACTCCGTCCATGTCGTCCACACCGTCCACCCTGGACATCCTCGATCGTGGGGCCGCCTTGCGATTTGCTTTCCTGCCTCAAATGCTTTATTCTGCGGTCGTTATGGAAGATCGTTCCGTTCACATCAAGAGTTTCGGGTGTCAGATGAATAAGCTCGATGCGGGCTTGGTCGCGTCCGCGTTGCGGGACGCGGGCTTTCGCCTGACCGATGGGGTGAAGGACGCCGACGCGGTGGTGATCAATACGTGTTCCGTCAGGCAGCATGCCGAGGATCGGGTCCTGTCCAATCTCGGCCATCTAAAACATCTGAAACAGCATCGGCCGGGGCTCGTCGTTGCGGTGATCGGCTGCATGGCCCAGCGGCTGGGCGGCACGCTGCTCGAACACGAGGCCGTGGATATCGTGTGCGGCCCGGCCCAGATTCCGCAGCTTGCGGATCTGATCACGGAGGCGATTGGCCGGCACGAGAAGCATCTGGCCGTGACCGAGAAGATTCGATTCCCCGGCGCCGATGACGCCGCCCTGGACGATTTCGAATCGACCTACAGCATTCGCGACAAGCAGATCCCCGGCCAGGCCTTCGTCCGCGTCATGCGGGGCTGCAACTACTTCTGTACGTACTGCGTCGTGCCGTATGTCCGCGGGCCGGAGGCGTGCCGCTCGCCCCGTGCGATCATCGAGCAAACCAGGAGGCTGGCGGATGCCGGCGTCCGGCAGGTGACGTTCCTGGGCCAGACCGTGAACTCCTACAAGTACGACGACGGCCGGAAGACCCACAGCCTGGCGGACCTGCTCGACATGGCAACCGAGGTGCAGGGGATCGAGTGGATCAAATTCGTGACGAGCTACCCTCGCGACGAGTACTATAAGGATATTCTCCTCGCGATGGTGGATTCGCCGAAGGTCTGCCGGTACCTGCACATGCCTGCTCAGAGCGGGTCGGATCGCGTCTTGCGGGCGATGAACCGCCACTATACCGCTGGACATTATCTGGAGATGCTTGAAAGGGCCAGGGCGATCGTGCCGGACATCGCCGTGGCGGGCGACTTCATCGTCGGCTTCCCGGGCGAGACCGAGGAGGACTTCCAGGCCACGGTGGACCTCGTCCGCAAGGCCCGATACAGAAACTGTTTCGTGTTCAAGTATTCGCCCCGGCCGGGCACAGCCGCCGACAAACGCCTGACCGACACGATCCCCGATGATGTCAAGCAAAAGCGAAACGTCGAGCTGCTCGCTGTCCAGAAGCAGATCAGCGACGAGTTGAGCCGGGACTTCCTGGGGCGGGACGTGACGGTCCTGGTCGAGGGACTCAGCAAGAAATCCCACGTGAATCCCGTGGAGGGCGAGGATCGTCCCCAGTTGATGGGACGGACCTCGACCGATCACATCGTGGTTTTCAACGGGCCTGCGTCGCTGGCCGGGCGATTCGCGCAGGTTCACATCCTGCGGGCCTCGCCGCTGACGCTGTTCGGGGAGCTTTCGGTGTGAGAAGAGATAGGACCTATGGGGCTGATAGGACGGATAGAGCCTACTACTACAGCGCGACCTGTT
>DCUI01000155.1 GCA_002327785.1 Phycisphaerales bacterium UBA2218 | reverse complement strand
ACCCACGAATCTTTTCAACGAGGCTAATTTTTCAATCTCTCGGAAGCGATCTCACCGACCGATTCGATGACCTCCAATATCATGTAGTCCTACCTTCTTTTGAAGCGAGCTCGTCGAGGATGGCTCTGAGAGTCTTGGCTTTGGTTTTAACGTCGTTCGGCTTGACATGCTCCGCTTTTATTCTCCGAACTGCCACATCCAATGAGCTTTCAAGACCCGCCAAATCAAACAAAGCCACTGACTTGCAGTAGTAACTCCTTGATCTGCCGTCGTCGAAGTCATCTATCATCCTTTCAAGCAATCGGATTCGTTTTCTCTGCTGTTCCACGAACCTTTCGATCCCGTGTTCTTTGATGGAATTCAAATTCGGCATGACCTTTCTATACGGGGGGTAAGACGAGGATTCCTTCACTTGCCGATATTCTTCCTCGCTCTTGAACTTAGGGCAAGGGAAATCCGGGCACTCGCCGCAGGCTTCAAGGCTCTTTTTCTTGACGCAGCAGGTGATGAAGGAGCAGGAAGGGTGCTTGTCGGGGAAATCGGGACCCGCGCATCCGGGACACCTGGAAGGACCTACCGTGTAGTATCTCGGGCATAGGCCGCAATCAAGGCCACACACGCCAACCGTCGGGTATCTCTTCATATCTGATCCTCCCAGTCGCCGGCGAAGGCGAGCGACAAAGACAATTCACTCACCATACTCCCGGCAGCAGACGGTAACGAACTCGTTTCGCGTACTCATTATACCCCGCCAATTCTGCCTGGAAGATCTTGTCCTCCAGAGCGGTGCGGATGACCAGGACGGCCGTCAGGAATACAGCGGCAGGAAGGGTATGAGAACAACAAGAACCAACAGTCGGACAACGGTACGTGGGGAAAATGTTCTATGTTGATTGTCCATTGTTCACCTCAGCGGCCCAACGTCCAAGCTCATCCACGGCAAGAGGGGATTATAGAGTGTCAAGGGAATTGGAACGGTCAAGCACATTCCCTCGGCGCCTTCAATCTCAAAGCAGCGGTCTGCATAGCCTCTTGATCCTCGTAGGGCAGCTGCAAGCCAGCCGAACCGGGATTGATTATTGCGCGTTGGGACGGGGATGTCAAGAACCTCGTGGAGCGTCGTGCGGGAAGCGTGAAGCGTTGCGGGCAGGGACCGCGTCGCTCGTCGCTTGCGGTAGGGCGACTCAACTGCGGATACGGATTCGTTCGTGGGGCAGTTCGGCCGCGTACGTGATGTAATCTGACCAGTTCATAACGGCAGTCTATCCGAAAACTTGCGAGGGGTTAATGCCGAAGTGGGTTGTTTCTGTCATTCGTGTTTGGTGTCTTTGGGTCGAGGACGCCCACGACAGCAGGGCCGCAAGATGTCGATGATCTTCTTGTTGGCTGCGGGGAAGGCGTGTCGGCCCAGTTCGCCCGGGCGCACCCACTTGAGGTCGGCGCAGGCGATACATCGGGGCTCGCCGGAGAGGTGCTTGCACTCGAATGCGTGGATGCGGACGCGAAAGTGGGCGTAGGAGTGATCCACGACAGAGATCTCGCGGCCCACCTCAATCGCGATATCGAGTTCCTCGCGGACCTCCCGGTGCAGCGCCGCTTCGAGGGACTCTCCCGGCCGGACCTTGCCGCCCGGGAATTCCCAGAGGCCGCCGAGCAGGCCCTTGGGCTTTCGCTTGTCGATGAGAATGCGGCCATTCCGATAGATCACCCCGACCACTACTACATGGCTTGGCGGCGGCTTCCTGACGGTGCGAGTGGGCAACCGGTCCTGTTCGCCGTGACGTTTCGCCTCACAAAGCTGCTTCAGCGGACATTCTTCACAACGAGGGTTGCGAGGCATGCAGACCTCGGACCCCAGCTCCATGAGTGCCTGGTTGAATTGGCCGACGTGACTTCGGGGCAGCAACTCTTCGGCGATGGCCCACAACTTCTTCCGGGTGGAGGCGTCTTTCGGATTGCCTTGGATGCGAAAGACCCGGCACAGGACCCGCTCGACGTTGCCGTCCACGAGTGGTTCCCGCCGGCCGAAGGCGATGCTGGCGATCGCGCCGGCGGTATAGCGGCCGATGCCGGGCAGGGTCAGCAGGTCATCCTTGGTTTCGGGTATTTGTCCGTTAAAACGCAAGACGATCTCCTGGGCAGCCCGATGGAGGTTCCTGGCCCGGGAGTAGTACCCCAGGCCCTCCCACCATTTGAGCACGGTGTCGAGCCGGGCCCTCGCGAGGTGCTGAACGGTGGGGAATCGCCTGAGAAACCGTTCGTAATAGGGGATTGTTGTCGGGACCCGTGTCTGCTGGAGCATGATTTCAGAGACCCAGATGGCATAAGAGTCCCGCGCTCTTCGCCAAGGCAGGTCCCGCGCATTCTCAGCGAACCAGTCCCGCAGGACCTGTTGTATCTGAACGCGCCGCATCTGCCGGTTCATCAGGAGGCGGCCGATGGAACGATCGGGTCTTTCTTGCGGTAGACCATCCCCTCGAACCTGGCGACCAGCTCGCCGGCGTCGTCGGTGACCTCAATCGAGTATATGGCCAGCCTCGGGTTCCGGGAGACCTCTTTCGCCTCGGCGTACAGGGTCCCTTCCTTGGCCGCCTTGACGAACCAGATGCTGGCGTTGATTGCGACGGCGACTGTCCCGTGCGAGTTCGAGGCCACCGCGAAGACGAGATCGGCCAGGGTGAAGATGGCCCCGCCGTGGACGAGGTTCACGCCGTTGCGGTGCCAGTCCCGGATGGGCATCTTCGCCTTGGCTCGGCCCTCGGCGATTTCCAGCAATTCAATTCCACTGTGTTGCGCAAACCTGTCGTTCTTGAAAAACTCCCGGATTGCCTGCATGACGGACCTCCAACTGACTGTTTCCCCAGCGTGAGCATCACGCGGGGGCCCGTTCCGGATCGTACGCAAGACCGGGCCGGCTCATGGTGATACTACCCGAAGTCGACGGCTCGATCAACTCCGGATGGTCCCGGACCGTGGGCGGCGATATTTGCCCTTGACTGTCGCCGGGGATTGTTCTTAAGATATGCCACTTTGCAGCGGGTTGCGGCTTGCCGAGCCCGGAACGGAACAGGACGGAACCATGATTGTAGATTGCCATACGCACGTTCGTTCGTTGGATGGTGTGGACACCTCCGAGCATCTGGCGGCGGTCGAAGCGGTCGATGCCTGCATTGTCCTGGCGGCTCATGACGGCCCGCGCGAAGAGGCCAACAGGAGACTGTCCGAGTATGTCGGCCAGCATCGGGAGAAGATGGTTGGCTTTGCGGTCGTGGATCCCACCCAGGACCGCCTCAATGGCAAGTCGCTGACTTCTCTGACCGAGAAGCTGGGGCTCAAGGGACTCGTCCTGTACTGCTCGATCGCCGGCTTCCACCCGGCCCACAGCCAGGCCATGCGGCTGTACGAGGCGGCCCAGGAGGTCCGATTGCCCATTTTTTTTCACAACGGCAGTCACGCCCTCAGCGCCAAGGCGATCTTGGAGTATGCCCAGCCCTACTTGTTGGACGAAGTGGCTCGCGTGTTCCCCGCGTTGAGGATCGTCATCGGCAACATGGGGGTCCCGTTCGTTGAGCAGACCCTGTCCATGGTGTCCAAACACGAGAACGTTTTTGCCGATCTGACGATCCGGCCCAGCAAGATCTGGCAGACCTACAATATCGTTGTTGCCGCCCACGAGCGCAACGTGATGGATAAGCTCCTGTTCGGCAGCGGTTTTCCCGCGTCCAATTCGGGGGAGTGCATTGAGGCCCTGCTGGGATTCAATATGCTGCTGACCGATACGAAGCTGCCGACCGTCCCTCGGGGCAGCATTCGCAGCGTGATCGAGCGGGATTCGCTTGAGTTATTGGGCATCCGGCATACCGCCGGCGGGTGATCCGGGGGATCCACGCCGGCGGACATCCTGGCAATTGGTGGATGGCACCTATGGCAGAACGGCGCAAGGCACCAAGGGAGGCGTGGGGCAGCAGGCTGGGGGTCATTTTGGCCGTCGCCGGAAGCGCCATCGGATTGGGCAACTTCCTGCGATTTCCCGTCCAGGCGGCCAAGAATGGCGGCGGGGCGTTCATGATCCCCTATTTCATCTCCTTCCTGCTGCTGGGTCTGCCCCTGATGTGGATCGAGTGGACGATCGGGCGGTTCGGCGGCGGCTTCGAACGCAGCACGGCCCCGGGCATTTTTGAGACCGTCTGGCAGAAGAACCGCTTCATCAAGTACTTCGGCGTAATCGGTATTTTTGGGCCTACAATAATTTTTATTTACTATACGTACATCGAGTCCTGGCTGCTGGGCTACAGTGTGTTCGCCCTGACGGGCAAGTATGCCTCCTGCGCGGACCAGACCAGCATGGCCGGCTTCCTGCAGGGCTACCAGGGCCTGGTGCGCAACGAGCACTTTTCCAGCATCGGTACGGCATATCTGTTTTTCCTGATTACGTTCGCCGTCAACGTCGTCGTGGTGTGGGTGGGGCTGCGGGCGGGGATTGAACGGGTCTGCAAACTGGGCATGCTCGTGTTGTTCGCCTTCGCGATCATGATCATGGTCCGGGTCCTGACCCTTGGCACACCCGACCCGGCTCAACCCGAATGGAACGTCGACAACGGGTTCGGATTCCTTTGGAACCCGCGATGGGCGGATCTCAAGCTGGCCAGGGTGTGGCTGGCCGCCGCCGGCCAGATCTTCTTCACGCTGAGCGTCGGTTTCGGCGTAATCCTGACATACGCCAGCTATCTGCGGAAGCGGGACGATGTGGCCCTGTCCGGCTTGACGGCCTCGACGGCCAATGAGGTTGCGGAAGTGATCCTGGCCGGCAGCATCGTGATCCCCGCCGCATTCGTTTTCTTCGGACCTCAGGGCACGATGGAGATCGCCGAGGGCGGGGCCTTCAATCTGGGCTTCGTCACGATGCCCCTGGTGCTGCAAAAAGTGGCGTTCGGCCAGTTCTTCGCCTTTGCCTGGTTCTTTTTGCTCTTCATCGCCGGCGTCACCAGCTCGATCTCCCTGGCCATGCCGGCGATCGCGTTTCTCCAGGATGAGTTCAATCTCGATCGCAAGACGGCCTGCATTTTGTTCGCCGTCGTGACCTTCAACCTGTGCCAGGTGGTCATTTTCTTCAACGGTCATGGCGCCCTGGATGAAATGGATTTCTGGGGCGGCACATTCTGCGTGGTCGTCTTTGCGATGGTGGAGGTGGTTCTGTTCGCTTGGGTGTTCGGCATGGACAAGGCCTGGAGCGAATTGCACAGCGGCTCCGATATCCGCATCCCCCGGATCTATCGCTTCATCATCAAGTATGTCACGCCACTGTTCCTGGTCCTGATCCTCGGGTTCTGGTTCGTGCAGGAGGGCTGGCCGACGCTGTTGCTGGAGAAGACGCCCACGGAGAAGGTCCCGTTCGTGATCGGCACTCGCGTGCTGCTGATCGATCTGTTTGTGGCGCTGGCGTTCCTGGTCTGGCTGGCGTGGCGGAAGCGAGAGAGCACGGAGGCGACAAGATGACTCTCACAGGCTGGATCTTCCTTGTCCTCAGTTGGGGCGCGATCCTGGGGCTGAGCGTCTTTTGCCTGAGCCGGACATTCCGAAAAAAAAGGTGATCCGGATTACGCCGTCCACCCCCGCCTACTTGGGTTTGAAGCCCTTGACCCTGTCGCTGGTGTACTTCCCGATGGCCTTTTCCAGGTCTACATCCGTGATGTTCGCGAGCGTGCATAACCACGCAAAGACATCGGCGAACTCCTCTTCCATATTTGCCCTGTCCTCACAGGAGGCCAGGGCTGTCGCCAACTCGCCGATCTCCTCGACGAACCACATGAAGGTGCGAGGTACGCCACGCTCCTGGTCTCGTTCCTTGTACCTGCGGGCGATCAACTCCTGGAACTCACGGATTTGCATGGCGTGCGCGCACCCCAACTTCCTGTGAATGAATCACTTCGCCATCCTTCGACCGTCGGACGTGCCGATTTCGCGATCCTACTTGCCGCCGAGCAGGCCGGAGAGCTTGGTCTTCTGGAAGACGCTTTTGGCCTGGGCGATGGCTTTGTTGTAGGTCTGCTCGGCACGGACGCTGTACGGCTCGTTGCCGGCCTGATCGGTCAGATTCAGCTCGCCCGTGAGCGGGCCGTCCACGGCCTCGATTACCTCGAGCATCGTGATCTTGTTCGTGGGCTTGGCCAGAGAGAAGCCGCCGCGGGGGCCTCGCTTGCTCCGCAGGACATTGGCCCGGACCAGTTGCTGAAGGATCTTCAGAAGGTACTCAAGCGGAATGTCGTACTGCCTGGAGATATCCTGCGACAGGACCACGCCATCGCCCTGATTCTTCGCGATGTACCCCACGGCCAACAACGCATATCCGGTGGATCTGCTAACTCTCATTGTTTTCTCCTTCCATACACCAGGAATGTTTCAAAAGATAAATAACGCGATGCGAGCGGTGTATTAACAGAGCCCCAACGACCCCCGTTACCCGCATTGTGCCCGAATTCTCTCCGGGAAACACTGTCACGGCCTTCATACTTGGCATGGGCGTTCCCCGCCTCGGCAGGCGGGCGCAACCATACAGACAAAGGAATCAACCTACGGCGACGGACGCGCATGTTTCCAATAAACCCCATACTCCCGTTGCCTGCGGGGCGATGCGACAGATCGCAGACACCTCGCCACAATTCGGTATTATTATCCATTGTTGACTTCAAATAGCAAGAGTTTTGTCGATAAAAATCCGTAATTTATCCAAGCCTGTACGATGGATCGCCAAAATGCCGGAGTTTCCATTCGGCGGATCAGATCGCCGTGCAAAAAACTTGACAAGGTTCGCCTGGACACTTAGGATTGGCGCGTTTCTGTGGGTGGCTAATCGGGAGACCGTTATGGCTGCAATTCAGCCGCGTATCAGTGTTGAGTATAAAGATGAGGCTACAATCGTGGCCTTTACGGACGAGAAAATCCTCGAGGAAACGGATGTCCGCGCGCTGCGTGAGGCCGTGGAATCCGTGGTCGAACAGGCATCGGGGATCCATCTTGTGCTTGATTTTCGCCATGTCAAGTTCCTTTCATCGGCTGTGTTGGGCCTGCTCATTCGAATCAGCAAGCGAGTCTACGAGCGGGAAGGTGAATTGCGGCTCTGCAATATCCATCCGGGGATCCACGAGGTCTTCAAGATCACCCGGTTGACCAACGTGTTTGAGATCTATGAAGATGTCGAGAGTGCAACACGCAGCTTCTCCGAGCACCGATAACCGGCGAGGCTCATGATGCACGAGTGAGCCCCGGACGCGACGGCCCTCCGAGGGGGGCGATCCCTGGGCGTTCAGACGAGAAGGTGGACGGTTATGGCGGCTGAAACGCCGGTGAGATGTTCTCTTGTAGTCGAGAGTGAGCCGTCGGCCCTGGGCCGGCCGTGCCGCCGGATCTTGGCGGCGCTCGAGGCGAACGGATTCAGTCAGGATGATATCTTTGCCGTTCATCTGGCCCTGGAGGAGGCCTTTCTCAATGCCGTCAAGCACGGCAACAAGATGGATGCGACCAAAACAGTCACGGTCGAATACTCGGTGGACCAGGAGAAGGTGGAAATCAGCATCACCGATGAAGGCAACGGGTTCGATCCAGGCACGATCCCTGATCCTCGCGTCGGAGACAACCTGTATCGTCCCGAGGGTCGCGGCCTTCTGTTGATCAGCTCGTACATGCATGACGTGGAGTACAACTCGCGGGGAAACAGCCTACGCATGATCCGCTATAGAGGCCGGCCGGCCCCGGATGGTGGACGCGCATCGGCTATTTGAGCCGCCGGTCCACGGTCCCTGATTTGCCAATGCCTGCCCCCACCCTCCGTTTCATGGGCCGGCCAGGGTCTCATAACTGTGTCGGGCCGATGTCTGCGCAGTCTCTGCCGGGCAAAAAACGGCCAATTCACGTCCTCCTGCCAGGCGGTGACAAAGCCCCAGGCCCTTCCGGCCGAAACCCTTCCTGTCGGTTGTGTTTGATCCGTACATTGAAGGAGCCGGACAAATGGATCTGTGCAATACCAAGACGTCTGACACGCATATCCTCAGCGAACTGGTCGCCCGAGAGGTCTTTGACGTGCTTCCCGAACAGGGCCCGATGCTGGTCATCATGGACCGCGAGGGCAATTGTTGGCCCAGTCATCCCGAAGAGTTCGCCAGGCTGGGCATCAGCGATACGTTTCTCCAGGACCTTCGAGCCAAGGTTGACGATGGGGCCGAGCCGGTGATTACCCAGGTCGGCGAAGCCAGCGTGACCGTTGCACAACTGGCGACCGATCAGACCAACTGCGGGTACGTGGTCGTGATCCTCCCCCGGTACAGTCCGGAATCCACCCTCACCAACATCGATTTGGTCGAGACTCTGCTCAATCAAATCACCCTGATAGCCAGGCTTGTCGAAAAGACTGGCACCCTGACCAGGGGGCACACGAACCACTACAGCGGTCTGGCGTTCTCGGTCAACTGACCGATCTTTGACCATCCGCCATCGGATTGCCCTGGCATCGTGGAAGTGGAATGTCGAAGCGGCTTTTTGGGTTGGCGTCCGGTCACGTTGCTGCTATAATGCCGCCGAAGCATTTCGCAAGCGTTCGCGGGGTGCGTAATCGTAATCGGATTATGGGATCGGGACAGTGGAGTGAAGTTTCAGGTTTTCAGAGACGGCAAGGTCGTGAAGGATTTCACCCCTTCCGGCGCCTATCTTTTTGGCACGGACGGCATCAGCATTCGCCGGGCGAAGATTGCGTTTGCCGATGGCTGCGTCGAGTGTATCCGGCCGAATCCTGAGACCGCCGGACTGGCTCTGCTGTGGCCGATCGAGGATTTCGGCAAGATCCTGCTGCCGACGACCTGTCTGCCCGAAAGGGACCGCCCCTACATCCTCAACGTCGAGCTCGCGCGTGCGAAGCTCATGCAGATCACCAACCGGCGTGAGGACTGGTCGTTTTTCGACAATGTCGAAGGGCTGGAGGAGATCGCCAAGAAGTCTCAGGACCTGTTCGTTAAGGCAATTCAGAGCATCAAAGACGCCTCGGCAGCCTCGCAACTGGCCGATGTGTCGTTGCGAAAGGCCACGATCTACTCCGAAAAACTCGCCGTCCGCCAGGGCAAATCACTGTTCGACAAGCGCCGTAAGAGTCCCGGTTTCGGCCGGGGCTGCATGGGCTGCCGCGTGGACCCGAATCTCCTGACCAAACCGCAGTACATCGAGCAATTGCTCGAGTCCTTTGCCTCGGTCACGCTGCCGGTCAACTGGGCCCGCGTCGAATCCCGGCAGGGACACTTTGATTTCTCTTTGATCGATAGCTGCATGGGGATCCTGAGTCGAAAGAAGCTCGTGATCTCCGCCGGGCCGCTGCTCCGCTTTACGGAAGACCATTTGCCGGAGTGGCTGCTCCGGTCGGGGGTCGGGTTCGAGAAGATGCGGGAGCTGGCCTACCAGTTCGTCTCCAAGGTGGTCGCGCGCTATGCGGGAGTCGTCCATCGCTGGTGCGTCATCAGTGGCCTGAACGCCTTTAACCAGTTCAATTTCAATTTCGAGCAGATCCTCGAAATGACCCGGGCCGCCAATATGGCGGTGCGGGCCGCCGGCAGCAGGGCCGTGCGCATCGTCGAGGTCAGCAGTCCGTGGGGCGAATACTACGCCACGACGCCGAACAGCATTCCTCCCTTCGTGTATATGGACATGGTCGTGCAAAGTGGGACCAGCTTCGATGCCTTCGCCCTGCAAGTCCGCTTCGGCAAGGATGAAACCGGGCTGCACCTTCGGGACATGATGCAGATTTCGTCCATCCTGGATTGTTTTGCCCCTATCGCCAAGCCGCTGTACATAACCGATGTCGAAATCCCGAGCAAACACGGCAAGGGCAAGTTCGACGTGGACCTCGCCGGCGTATGGCACCGCCGGTGGGACCAGGCTCACCAGGGGCAGTGGCTGGAGCGGTTTTACAAGATCGCGATGAGCAAACCCTTTGTCGAGGCGGTGAACTACGGCAGTCTTTCCGACGGCGACGGCGGTACGATCGCCCATAGCGGCCTGCTCAACCAGGAATTGGAGCCGAAGGAATCCCTGGAGATTCTCAAGAAGCTGCATTCCTCCGTGCTCAGACGATAGCGCAGCGCCTCTGCGACGGGCGGCACGATATGGAAAAGCGAGTGATGGGACCTGGCGGTGGGCTTGATGCGGCCCAGTCTCTCGGTTTCATCGTAGGGTCGTGTGCCTGCCTGATCTTGTCCGCTGGGTTTGCGATGGGGGTCTTGTACCACGCTGTGCGTCCACTACCGTCCATCCCTGCGGAGCGAATCAATCCCAACGATGCTCCTGTGGCCAGTCTGGCCCGACTGCCGGGGATCGGTCCGGCCCGTGCCCGCGCGATCGTCGTGCTCCGCAACCGTCTGCGGAACCAGTCCGGAGATACGCCGGTCTTTCGGAGTGCCGGTGACCTGAGCCAGGTCAAAGGGATCGGCCCCGCCACCATCGAGGGCGTGCGCCCCTGGCTGCGATTTGACGCGCCGCCCAAGGACAACAACGAGCCCCCGGCAGGGTAACCTGCCCGCTGGGAGGTCTCAAGGCCGGATGGACGAGACGCTCTGGATTTGACGAATCCCTGCCGCGTATGTTAGAATACGCTTAGGTTTATGTGAAGGGGCGCTTCCATGCCCTGGTTGGCGGAGGGCAAGCCGTCGCGGTTGCGAAGCATTCGAACAGGAGGAACACGTGAACGCATCTTTTGGGATCAGAGACCTTGTGACGCAGATATTCTGCACCGCTGGGATCGGTCTGTTTCTTTCCGGCGGCAATGGCCTGGCTGCCGACGCGGTCCCGGTCGTGATCAACGAGGTGCTGGCGTCCAACAGTCGGTGCATGGCCGATCCACAGGGCCAGTACGATGACTGGATCGAGCTGCACAACCTGGGGGATGCGCCCGTCGATCTGGGGGGGCTGTACCTCACAGATGACCCGGCTGACCCGACCAAGTGGCAGTTTCCGACCAACAACCCGTCCCTGACGACGATTGCCGCCCAGGGGTATCTGGTTGTCTGGGCGGACAACAACGTGGCGGCGTCGGGCCTGCACGCGGCTTTCAAGCTCAGCGCCGAGGGAGAAACTGTCGCCTTGTATGACCAGGACGGCACGACCCTGATCGATCAGATCAGTTTCGGTGTCCAGATCACGGATGTCTCGTATGGCCGGCTCCCGGACGCCATCGATACGTGGATGCCGCTAACCTACCCGACCCCCGGCGCACAGAACTTCAGCATCTACCAGGGCTTCGTCGATGAGCCACAACTCAGCCCGGAACACGGGTTCTACGACACGGAGATCCTGGTGACAATCAGTTGTTCTACGGAAGGGGCGACGATCTATTACACGACGGATGGGACCGAGCCCTATTCGCCCACCAGGATGCGGTCCAGCGCAACGGCCGGCGTATACAGCGGGCCTATTCGGGTCACGAAGACCACCTGCCTGCGGGCGGCGGCTACAAGACCTCAGTGGAGTGCCTCACCCATTGCTACAGGCACATACATTTTTGTCGAGGACGTGATCACGCAATCGCCGCAGGGACAGCGTCCCGGGGCCGCCTGGCCCTCCGGCAGCGTGAACGGCCAAGTGATCGACTATGGCATGGATCCGGATGTAGTCAATGACCCCCGATATAAGAACCTGATGGACGATGCCTTGCTGGCCATCCCCTCGGTCTCGCTGGTGACGGATCTGGCAAACCTTTTCGACAGCCAGAAGGGAATCTATGTGAATGCCCGTAGCCAGGGATTGAGCTGGGAACGGCCGGTTTCAGTCGAGTTGCTTCAGGACGGAACGGAGGGCTTCCAGATCGACGCCGGCCTGCGGATTCGAGGCGGCTACAGCCGCAGCGGCAGCAATCCCAAACATGCCTTTCGCCTGTTTTTCCGGCCGGCTTATGGTGCGCCCAAGCTTAGGTATCCACTCTTCGATGATGAAGGCGTCAGCGAGTTCGAGGCCGTCGATCTCCGCACCAGCCAGAACTACTCATGGAGCTATGAAGGCGGCAACAACGACAGCCACGACACGTTCGTCCGGGAGGTCTTTTCCCGGGATACCCAGCGAGACATGGGCCAGCCGTACACGCGAAGCCGCTACTATCACCTGTATATCAACGGGCATTACTGGGGGCTTTTCCAGACCCAGGAGCGCCCCGAGGCCTCCTACGCCGCATCATACTTCGGGGAAGACAAGGACGACTACGATGTGATCAAATCCCGGGCCGGCAACGGCGGCTATGACATCGAGGCCACCGACGGCACGCTTGACAATTGGCGGACGCTCTGGGACGCATCGCGATCCGGATTCAACGACGATGCGACCTACTATCGCGTCCAGGGTCTGAATCCAGACGGCACTCCCCACCCTGCCTATCCCAGACTGCTCGACGTGGACAACCTGATCGACTATATGATCTGTACCTATTACGTGGGCGACCCAGACGGTCCCGTCAGTGCGTGGGCCCGCGTGGCCAACAATTTCTATGCTATCTACAATCGTGTGCGGCCCGATGGGTTCAAGTTCTTTCGGCATGATGCCGAACACTCGCTCTATGACGTGCAAGAGTCGCGTCTGTTTGCCTCGACGACGACGGCCGTCGGGGCCTCATTCAATCAATCCAATCCCTTATGGATGCACACGCACCTGATTCTCCATCCCGAGTATCGGATGCGATTCGCGGATCGCGTCTACAAGTACTTCTTCAACGATGGCCTGCTGACGCCCGATGTGTGCATCGAACGCTTCATGGCCCGTGCCGAGCAGATCGAGACCGCGATCATTGCCGAATCCGCCCGATGGGGCGACGCCAAGCGGACCAAACCCCGGACGAGGGACGATGATTGGCTGCCTGATATCACGAACATGGTCGGCAACTACTTCCCCCGGCGAACGGGCATCGTCCTGAACCAGTTCAAAGCGCAGGGCTGGTACCCGAAGATCGACCCACCGGTTTTCAGCCGGCACGGCGGCTATGTGAATGCCGACGACGCGATCTCCATGCAGGGAGGGGCGGGCACGCTCTGGTATACCCTGAATGGCAACGACCCTCGCGTCCCGGGATCGACGCCGGAGCAGGGGGATGAGCTGAGGTTGGTTGAAGAAAACGCGGCCAAGCGGGTCCTCATACCCACTGGGCAAGTCCCCGACGCATGGAAAGGCGGCGAGGCGTTCGACGATTCGACCTGGATCAGCGGCGTCGGCGCCGTGGGCTTCGAGCGCAGCACGGGCTATGAGACAATCTTCCGGATCAATGTCCAGAGCCAGATGTATTCACGTAATGCAAGCTGCTACGTCCGCGTCCCGTTCGAGGCTGCGCCGGCGAATCTCGACGATCTCACAAGTCTGACGCTGAAGGTTCGTTACGACGACGGCTTTGTCGTCTATCTGAATGGAGCCGAGATCGCTCGAAAGAATTTCGTGGGCAACCCGGCCTGGAACTCCGCCGCCAACACCCAGAATCCCGATGAGAGCGCGGCATTGTTCGAGCCGTTCGACGTGACCGAACACATCGACAAACTGCTGGAGGGCCAGAACCTCCTGGCCGTCCACGCTATGAACTCCTCGACCACCAGCTCAGACTTCCTGATCTCGGTCGAGCTGGTGTCGGCCAAGACCCCTGGGGGTGGGACGCCGACCGGCATCTCCCCCGGCGCGATACGTTACACTGGGCCGATCACACTGTCACAAAGTACTCAAGTGAAGGTCCGCTCCCTCAGCGGTGGCACGTGGAGCGCCCTGAACGAGGCGG
>DCUI01000177.1:1645-8576 GCA_002327785.1 Phycisphaerales bacterium UBA2218 | reverse complement strand
AACCCCCGAATCCGCGAAGTCGGGTTAGAAGGCCGGTTCAAACCCTGGCGGACCTCAACCTACGGTCGTACGGCTGTTCCGTCGGGTCTTCGGACGGGTCGCCAGTAGCCCGGGTCCTCGGGGAGCGGGAACTTGGCGGCCAGTTCTTCGTTGATACCCACGCCGAAGCCCGGGGCTTCATTGACGTGCATGTAGCCGTTCTCCATCGTCGGGCAGCCAGGGAAGACCTCGCGGGTCCTGTCGTTGAAGCTCACGCTCTCCTGGATACCGAAATTCCAGATCGCCAGGTCCACATGCGCGTTGACCGCGTGGCCGACCGGGGAGACGTCGCCCGGACCGTGCCAGGCGCTGCGGACGTTGAACCACTCGCCCAGCGCCGCAATCTTACGGGCGACGCTCAAGCCGCCCACCTGCGAGATGTGCACGCGGATGAAATCGATCAGCCGCTCAGAGATCAGGCCGACCCATTCGTGTGGGCTGTTGAACAACTCGCCCATCGCGATGGGTACGCAGGTCTGCTGGCGAAGCAATTTGAAATAGCCGTTGTCTTCAGGGGCGAAGGGGTCTTCGACGAAGAACGGCCGGTACTTTTCGAGTTGCTTGCACAGATTGATCGCCTCGATGGGCGGGATTCGCTCGTGGATGTCGTGGAGCAGCTCGACCTCGTCGCCGCAGGTGCTGCGAATGTGTTCGAACATCTCGATCGCACCCCTGACGTAGGGCCGGACCGCCATGTTGGAGTCGGATGACAATCCGAAACCGGCGTCCTTGAAATCCGCCCTCTTCGACAATTGCGGCGAGCCGTAGCCGCCTCGCTGGATGCGGATGTGCCGAAAGCCCCGCTCCATTGCCCGCTTGACGCTCTCCTCGATCTGCTTGAGATCGTTGCCGCCGCAGTGCGTGTAGCAATCGACCGCGAAGCGGCACTTGCCCCCGAGCAGTTGATAGACGGGCATGCCGGCTCGTTTGCCCTTGATGTCCCAGAGTGCCTGGTCCAGACCGCTCAGGCCGTTGTTCAAGACGGGACCGTTGCGCCAATAGGAGCTCGTGTAGGCGTTTTGCCACATGTCCTCGATGCAGTCGACATCGCGGCCCCTGGCGAACGGGTCCAGATACTCGTTGACGGCCGCCGCGACCGTCAGTGGCCGCTGATTGAAGGTGGCGCATCCGAGGCCATACAGTCCCGGCTCGCTCGTCTCGACCTTGACCACGCAGAGTCGAATCCCCGCCGGCGCGGTCAGGACCGCCTTGACCTTCGTGATCTTCAGAGGTGGAAGGCCTTTCGTTGCCTTCGAGTAAGCCTCCTCACCCCGGGCCGGCCTCAGCAGTCCGAGCATCCCTGCGGCGGCCCCGAGTCCGAACCCTTTCATCATGTCACGTCGATCCATTCGATGCTCCTTGTCGCTGTGTTTCGGTAGTCGGACATGCGGCGCCCCTGGCGGCCCTGATGGGCTTCCCATGCCACCAGGTCGCCAGAATTGAGCCTGAGACATTCATCCAGGGCCCGAAGATCGCCGGGGCCAAGGCCGCCTCGGCGCTCTTGAGCACGTTCATCGCCAGTGCGGAGGCCATGCCGCCGTTTTGCAGGCCCACCTCGATGGCCACAGTCCGGCACGTCCGCTCATCGAGTCTGATCAGCCATGACAGCCAATAGCCCAGCGTGTAGCCGATGAAGTTGTGGATGACGACGGCGACGATCAGCAGACCACCCACGGTGAGCAGATCCTCGCGAGATCGGGCGGTAATGATGGCGATGATCAGGCAGATGCCGGCCATGGAGATGACCGGCAGCACGCGATCCATCCAGTCGCCGGACCGCCCGAGCACCAGGCTGGCGATGAGCTTGGTCAGCGACACGGCGCCGAGGAGTGCGGACCCGATGACGATGCCGTCCCGAAATGTCGCGATTGGCCCGGGCAGATAGTTCTGGAGAACAACTGTCGACACGGCTGCCGCCAGCCCCGCGATAGACAACAGCAGGAGCGGTTCCTTGCGATTGGCCCACCGGCTGCGGCTGTAGAGGATTCGGTTGGCAATTAAGCCGGCCAGAACCGGCATGATGATCATGTTCACGATGGAGAGCATCATGGCGACGAACTTGACTTCCACGAGCCGGCCGGCCAGCAGCTTCATCATGAACGGCGTCATCACGGGCGACATGAGCGTCGAACAGGAGGTCATCGTGACCGACAGGGCCACATCCCCGCCGGCCAGATAGGCCATCAGGTTCGAGGCCACGCCGCCCGGACAGGAGCCGATGAGGACAATACCGGCGGCGATCTCCGGGCTGAAGCCGAACAGGCTTGCCACCGTAAACCCGGCCAGAGGCATGATCGAGAATTGGAGCACCATCCCGACGAATACGGGCCAGGGCATCTTGAACACGCGGGCGAAATCCGACAGGCTCAATGTCGTGCCCATGCCGAACATGATGATCTGGATCAACGGAACGATCAGCTTGCCCAGATCATACCCGAACCACCTGTCGAACGCGCCGGGATAGAACATCGACGCGGCCACAAAGGCAAACACCCAGACGGTGAATGCAAAACTTTTGAGGAAAGGATGGCCGGTGAAGAACAGGGCCAGACATGCAAACGTTCCGATCAGGAATGGCCCCACGGCGGGCCGAAATCCGATGAGGAGCAGGCCGATCGTGCCCCCTGCAAGCAAAACGGAGATCCAGGCGAAGTGTTTCGAGACGGCTCGCGGCGTATTCGGCATCGTTCAGAACTCCAAACGACATTGTGGGTGTCTTGCCGTTGTCACATGGCCTATACCTTACTGCGCGGCAAGCCGACCCGCAACACAAAACCGCCCCAGGAGCCCTTGTTCGGAGTGTGCCTGCGTAGGGCGAGCGTCCCCGCTCGTCCCCAAAAGGTCGTGCGAGGACGCACGACCTACGGAGAAACGCCTGACAGCGTCCCTATGAATGAGGCCGTTTTTGCGCTTGATTGCCGGGGCCGGCCGATGTAGCCTCCTCGCTTTGTTCCGTGGTGGACACGATGAGAAAGGATTCGTGGCGACGACCATGCTGATCGGACTGAAGTTCGACGTGGGATTCGCACAGGAGCCCCTGTATCGCCAGCTCTATGGCGGCCGGGACATCATGGCATTTTTGAAGGAGTTGGGCTTCGGGGCCGTCGAGACTCCGGTCGGGCCTGAAACCGATCTGCAACAACTGCGCGAACACATCACCTCCTGTGTGGGAGCAGGTTTCAAGGTATCCCTGCATCCCTATTCCGAGGCCACTGCTTTCAATCCGCGGTTCTTTTCCCTCGACGCGGACAATCCCTGCCGCGGGATGCACGAACGATTCTTTGCGATCGCGGCCGAGGCAGCCCGGCTACAGCAGTTCCCCGTGGTCGTGAACGTCCACGGGGCGGCCGGCGGTCCCGATGACGCCCGCGAGCACCTGTTGAGCCAGTCCATCGCCTTCTTCACCTGGGCGGGCCGATGGCGCCGCGACAACGCCCCGCAGGTCAACGTCACGGTGGAATTGCAGATGGCCCCAAGTCCCGGTGAGCCGAGACAGCGGATCGGCGACACCTACGCCGAGCTGCTCGACGTCGCGACGCAGAGCGACGTGAAGGTGTGCTGGGACTTCGGCCATGCGTTTTGGAACACGCGCGTCTACGGCTGGCCGATCGCGCCGCCCGAAGCCCTCCTCAAGCGAATCGTCCACGTCCATTGCCACGACGCCTCCACCGAGGATCACCAGCCGCTCATTCATAACGCCGTGCCGTGGCGTCAGTTCATCCAGCTCTTGCGCGATCACGGCTTCGACGGGCGGGTGATTCTCGAGGTCCCCCCCGACCAATTCCTCCGCGCCGGCGGCCTCCAAAGCCTCATCGATTCGGCCAAGGCCCTGAGAGGCTGCTCATAGGCCGGTCCCATCGCTCCTCCCAGGAGCTCGAACGGTGGAAATACATACCCCTCCAAACATACGGCAAATGAGGACTGTATAGAGGGTATGGGATACTTGTGAAAGGTACAATCATGAGTAGAAGGAGATACTTTCGTACCGCTGCGATAGCGGTTTCAGGGATAGTCGTGGGAACGATCATGCTGATTGCCGTGGGCGAGCAGGGGATGGCCGCGGATGCTCGGAAGGCTGGGGCAACCGGAGATGGGTTGCTGATCGACGATTTCTCACCGAGCGGCGGCCAGGGGTCCCGCGAGGGCAGATGGGAACCTGTCAGCAGTCGGACGAATCGGGCGGCGGTTGGAAAGCCTGAGTATAGTGAGCTTGAGGGTCGGACGTGCCTGCATATGGCCGGGACCGTCTCACCAGGTCCGGGCGGGGCAATCGAGGTCCGCAGGTCGCTGATCGTGAGGCGCCGGCCACTGGACGGTTATCCCTACGCCGGGGTTCGATTGGTCGCAAAGGGAAACGGGGAAACCTACGCAATCCGGCTCCGGACTGAAGACACACGGTACCCGAGGCAGTATTATCAGGCCGAGTTCGCGACGAGCGGGCAGTGGCAGGAGGTCAAGCTGCCATTCAGGAGCTTTCTGCCGGGTACAGTGATGCCGCCATTGAACCCGGCAGAGTTGACGAACATCGCGGTTGTCGCAGGCGGCAAGGAATTCAGTGTGGATCTTTACATTGACGAGATCGGACTTTATCGAGAACAGAACATGTACAGGCAACTGACACGGGAGGAAGAACAAGTCATCATCCACAAGGGAACCGAGCAGCCATTCACCGGCCAATACGTCAATCACTTTGGCCAGGGCGTCTACACGTGCCGTCGGTGCGGGGCCGAGCTATTCGAGTCGTCGTCCAAATTCCGGTCGGATTGCGGCTGGCCGAGCTTCGATGAGCAGATCGCCGGGGCCGTCAGGTGGCAGCCGGACGCCGACGGCATGAGGACCGAGATCCTCTGCAACAACTGCGGCGGGCACCTCGGCCATCTCTTTCTCGGCGAACGGTTCACCGAGAAGAACACGCGGTACTGCGTCAACTCGATCTCGATGGACTTCATTCCCGCCGAGCAGCGCCAGGCGGAGGCCAACCCTGGGACCCTCAAGGCGAAAGATCCCGCCGTGGAAACCGCGACCAGAACGGAGCGGGCGCTTTTTGCTTCCGGGTGTTTCTGGGGCACAGAATACTACTTCCAGCGAGCCCCCGGCGTGATCTCGACGACCGTCGGTTTCACCGGCGGCCGGGTCAGGAACCCAACCTATGACCAGGTCCGCACCGGGCGGACCGGCCACGCGGAGACAACCGAGGTGATCTACGACCCCTCGAAGACCACCTACGAGCAGCTCGCAAAGCTCTTCTTCGAGACGCACGACTTCACACAGTTGAATCGCCAGGGCCCGGATATCGGCACACAGTACCGCTCCGCTATCTTCTACCTCAACGAGGAGCAAAAGCGGACCGCCGAGCGGCTTGTGAACGATCTGCGCCGCAAAGGCTACAACGTCAAAACCGAGATCGTCAAGGCCGGCGTCTTCTGGCCCGCTGAGGACTACCATCAGGACTACTACGACAAGAGCCAGGGGACACCCTACTGCCACGTCTACCGCAAGATATTCTGAACCCGGTGACAACGGCAAGGTACAGGGCTTCGCCTATAGCGACGGCGCGATGCGCCGGTCGGGGAGTGTGAGGTGTCAGGACCTTTCCCTGAATCGGCTCACTTGACACTTGGAACTTCGCACTTCAATCTCCCAGGCGGCATCGGGGTTGTCTGAGAACCTTCTCTGTTGTACTATCTGGCATCGATTGCCTGCCTGCCGGGGAGTGCGGGCAGGCCGGACATGGATCGGTCTGGACGATGTGGAGGTGCGAGAATGCGAACGGTTCGGTTTGGAATCATCGGGTGCGGGATGATGGGCCGGGAGTTTGCCAGTGCGGCGGCGCGTTGGCTGCACCTGCCCGAGATGATACAGAATGGAGGTACATTTAAAATTNNGGCCATCGAGGCCGGCAAGCACGTGATGGGCGAGAAGCCTTTCGGCATCGATCTGGAGGCCAACGCCGCGATCCTGGCCGCCATCGAGAGACACCCAAGCAGCTTCGTCCGATGTGCATCCCAGTTCATCTTCTTCCCCGCAGCCCAGCGTATCGGGCGGATGATCGAGGCCGGGGCGTTCGGCCGGATCATCGAAGTCAACGCCGGTTTTCTGCACAGCAGCGATCTCAATCCGCAAAAACCCATTAACTGGAAACGGATACTCGAATTCAACGGCCAGTACGGCTGCATGGGCGATCTGGGCCCGCACGCCTGCACGATCCCGTTGCGGGCGGGCTGGGTCCCGCGAAACGTGCGGGCGGTCCTGTCCAACATCATGCCGAAGCGGCCGGACGGCAAGGGTAGCACGGTCCCCTGCGAGACTTGGGATAACGCCTCGCTGCTGTGCGAAGCCCGTGACCCGACCTCCGGCGGCGTCTTTCCACTCTATTTGAAGACCCAGCGTATCTCGCCGGGTGAGCAGAATAACTGGTACATCGAAGTCTACGGGACGCGGGCCTCCGCGAGATTCAGTCTCAGGCAGGCCAACACGCTCGAACTGTTGGAATATACCCCAGGCAACGAGCAAGCTTGGCGGCGGATCGACATGGGGCACGAGGTGGCATTCGCCTCGATCTCGCCGGCAATCTTTCAGTTCGGGCTCTCCGACGCGATTCTGCAGATGTGGGCGGCGTTTCTGCACGAACTCGACTCCGGCCGCACGTCGAGCCGGTTCGCCGGCTGCATCACGCCGCAGGAGAGTATGCAATGGCACAGGCTGTTCACCGCCGCCCTCGAATCCTACGCCACCGGCACAACAGCAGAGGTATCGGAACAGATCCTGCCGGTCCCACCAATCTCAGAATTATGGCAAAGCTCATCGACACGTGGCACATCGAAGACATCGGCCCCATCGCAGTGGAATCGTCCGACCGGTCCAGGTACACACGGATCACCCTGAGTCGCGA
>DCUI01000177.1:0-1585 GCA_002327785.1 Phycisphaerales bacterium UBA2218 | reverse complement strand
GGCTCCTGCTCGACCGGCTGCGCGAGTTGGCGGAGCTGCACGGTTTTCAGTTCAACAAGGCAACCGTCAAGAACCAGCGAACGCTCTGGGGCAGTTGCTCGCCCCGCAACAACATCAATCTGAATGTCAATCTGCTCCGGCTGCCCGCGGAATTGCGGGATTACGTGATCCTGCACGAGCTCGTCCACACGCGCCACAAGAACCACAGCCGGGCATTCTGGCAGGAGCTCGACCAAATCGTCGGCAGCGGCAAACAGTTTCAGCGGCAACTGCGGGCGTACCGGCTGGGCCAGACCCTTAGCTGAACTGCTTGGCGATCATAATCTGGAGAATCGTGCGGTCGGTTTCGATCATACCCTTCGTGCTGATCTGGCCCATGTTCCGCATGGTCTGTTCGGGCGTGAGAGCGACGATGCCATCCCGCTCGCCGACGGTCAGGCCGTGCAGGGAAAACAACGCCGACTGAACAGCGGTCCCCGCCGCGGTCGCCAGCTTTAACGAGCAGCTTGCCTTAGCGCCGTCGCAAATCACACCGGCTAGGTCGCCGATGAGGTTCTTGATCGCCCCGGCGATGTGCGCAAGACTGCCGCCCATGAGGTAGGCGATCCCCGCGGCGGCCCCCGCGCCGGCGGCAATCGAGCAGCCGCAGACCGCCGACAATCGCCCCGTGTGGGCCTTGATGTACGCCGTGACGACGTGACTGAGGCCGATGGCCTTGAGCACGCTCGTGTCCGTGACGCCGTGCAGATAGGTCCGCGCCGCCCAGATCGGGAGCACCGCCGTCAAACCGTGATTGCCGCTGCCGGCCGAGCTCATCGCCGGCAGTTTCACGCCGGCCATCCGGGCATCGGATGCGGCTGACGTCAGGATGCGGGCCTCCATCACCATGTCCCTGCCGGTCAGACCCTCTCTGGCAAGACGCTCCAAGGTGCCGCCCACATCCAGGCCGTCGTGGAAGGCCAGTCCGTGCTCGGCGAGCTTGAGGTTGAACTCGACGCCCCGCATCAGGAACTGGAGGTCGTCCTCGTCCATGCCTTCGACGAGGACCAGCAATTGTTCGAGCGTCCGGCTGCGAAGGAAGCTCTCAAGCTGCTCGCTCTCGCTCTGTTCTGCGCTCGTACCCGACAACAGCGGATGATTCTCCACGACCTGCCCGTTGTGCTTGAGGCTGACGAGGTTGTCGTGCGTCCGCTCGATGACCGCCTCCACCGTATCCGGGCCGAACCTGAGCGTGGATCGGATGTAGATCCCGGCCTGGCCGTCGAGCAGGTTGACGCTCACCTTGTCGGCGGTGACGAACTCCTGGGCCCTGCGAAGGGAGTCGGTGTTAACGGGCTCCAGGACCTCGAGCTTGCGCTGGGGGTCGCCCGCGAAGAACCCCAGCGCCGCGGCCAGACCGATCCCCTTTGCACCGTCCGTGCCGGGGATTGCCACAGCGAAGGCGTTCTTGTAAATGCTCGGGCTCAGCCACAACTCGATGGAGTCCGGCGTTCTACCACGCAGAAGCGCCCCGGCGGCCGCCGTACACAGGGCCACCGCACCAGGCTCGGTGCAGCCCAACGCCGGCGCCACCTGGATTCGCAGA
>DCUI01000284.1 GCA_002327785.1 Phycisphaerales bacterium UBA2218 | reverse complement strand
CCCACGAATCTTTTCAACGAGGCTTCTTTTTGACCGTATTATCACTGTATTATGCGAAATTCAGTAGAGACAGCCATACAGTCTCGCGGAAGATGCGGACCTCGACACGCGTCCGTCCGTCCTCCGTCTGGTACAGAATGAACTGGCCGGGATCGTCGACCATCGCTTTGTCTCCATCTCACAGGACGCGACAACCCCCGACCAGTGCACCGATAACCCGCCTCGGGCTTCGACTCGTTCGTCGCAGGTTGATCTGGGGTGTCTTCCTGGGAGTGGGAGTATTATGGCGGGAGCAGAAGAAGGAAACAAGGGAAGAGTGATAAGTGAAAAGGAAAACGTCGCGGCGGGACGTCGCCTCGACGCGTGAAAGCGTAGAAGCGTGGAAGCGGGGGGCGAGACGCCGTGTCGCTCGTGGCTCGTGACCCGCGATGGTCATGCGGGAACGCCGCAGAGACGGATGGGGAGGTGCTTGGCGTAGCGGAGGAAGTCGGAGTCGGTCGTCAGGATCTGGAGTTCCTCGACGGCGGCCACGGCGCAGATCAGAAAATCGATCGCTGAACCCTGGACGCCCTTCTTGCGGCATTGGTTGCTGAATTCGGCGGCTCGGATGAAGTGTTCCGTTCTGAGGGGGATCTCCTCGAAGGGATCGAGCGCCTTGCGGAGAAGCTCGAACTGCGCGGCGTTGGGCACGCCGGAGAGGAGCTCCTGTCGGATGGGCCCGATCAGGACGATGCGCCCGTCCTGGATCAGGTCCTCGATCAGGGCGGCGAGATCCTTGTCCGGCGCTCTGTGCCGCAGCACTTTGGACCAGACGCAGGTGTCGACAAGGACTCTCATCGTCTGCGGGCATCCTTGTAGCGATAGGCGGGATCGAACTCGATCCTGCCGATGAGCTTCAGCACGCCAAGCTGCTCGCGCCGGGCGACGTACTCTTTCAGGGCCGCCGTGACGGCTTCCTTCTTGGTCCTGTGCCCGCCGGCGGCCTGGGCCTCCTCGATCAGCCGATCATCCAATGCCAGATTCGTAGCCATGACCCACTCCTTTCTACACAGAGTATAACACATAGATATGTGTGGATCAAGAGCACATTCCGGGAAAAACCCCTTGGCAAGCGCGCGAAAGCGGGTCAAAAGGGACGGGGGCGATAAGTGAGAAATAGGAAACAGGCCCGCCGGGGCGAGCAGGGTCCCCACCTCGGATGGATCCCCGTGCCGGTGAAGACCATCGTCAAACCAGTTTGCCGCTGCCACCCGATCCTTGAGGCGTCGTTCGTCGTTTGTGAAGCGTGAAGCGTGCGATTGCCTCCTGATCCCGGAGGATCGCGTGTTCTCCCGTTCGGAGTTCCGCGTTTACGCGGGTCCAAGAGTCCGGCCGGCCGTTGAAATTCTGAGGCTACAGCAGAAGAGCCGGCTGCGCCGGAAGACTCTCAAACCCGCCTGAAGGCGGAACTCCAAACAGCTACAGCTTTCGGCCGAGCGCCTCGAACATGGCCAGGAGGTTCTCGGTGGGCGTGTTGCACTGGATGTTGTGAATCGTGTTGAAGACGTAGCCGTTCTTCTGGCCAAAGACCTTTACCCGCTCAGCGACTTGGGCGCGGACCTCGTCGGGCGTGCCGAAGGGGAGGGTCTGCTGGGTGTCGACGCCGCCACCCCAGAAGACGATCCGGTCGCCGAATGCGTCGACCAGGTGCTGCGGGTCCATGCCCCGGGCGGAGGTTTGGACGGGGTTCAAAACGTCGTAACCGGCTTCGATGAAGCCGTCGATCAACGGCTCGCACCCGCCGCAACAGTGCTTGAGGGTCTTCCATTTCGTATGAGCGTGGACCCAGTCGTTGACCTTCTTGGCGTGGGGCAGGTAGAGCTCACGATAGGTGTCCGGGGAACAGAACAGGCTGGTCTGCGAGGCCAGGTCGGTCCCATCCATGAAGACGACGTGGACCTTGTCGCCGACGGCCTGGTGGATTCTCTTGAGGTTCTCGACGGCGATTTCGGCCTGGCGGGCAAAGACCTCGCGGATGTAATCCCGCCGGAGGACCGTGCTGACGTACCATTCCTCGATGTCGCGGATACCCTTGGGGTCTTTCATCCAGGGGCCCGGCACCAGGGCGATGTCGCCGAAGGCCGTACCGGGAAAGCCGGCGGCAATCGCCTGGTCGGTATTGTTGTACAGGTCGTTCGCCCGCTGCTCGTAGTACCGCAGGTCTTCGTCGCCGACAGGCTGGAATTCTTCGAGATTATCGGCCGGATTGAGCTTCGCGTCATCGATGGGCGGCTGGCGGATAATCGAATCGAAGTAGTACCCGCCTTTGGGCATCCTGGCCGACGGCCTGGCCGACTTGTCGCCCTCGGGGTACATCCGGATCGAGCCGTCGGGCTCCAAATCGGTGTTGAAGTCGGCCGGGACCAGGACATCGGTGCCGTCGAAGGTCCGCCAGGGTTTCCAACCGGCGTTCTCGTAGCCGAACATGTTCTTGCGATTCGGCAGATAGACCACGTCGATCCCCAGCGCCTGCCGCAGGTCGGCAGCGATCTCGCCGAGCATCTGGTACGGCTCGGTCACTTTCACCCGGTCTCCGGGCTTGTCGAGCCCCAGGGCGCGGCGCAGTCTGGCGACGACGCTGACTTGGGCGCCGGAACACGCCGTACCGCCCAGATCAACGGGGACCCGGTCCGCCGGCTGATGGTTCAAAGCGCACAGCACTCGCTCGCGGCCGGAAAGCTGTTTCTTCTTGGCAGAATGGATGCTCATGGCCTGCTCCTGGATCGTTCCAACCTTCTCTTGCGGGTCCGGTCGGACCGAACCGCCGTGGGGTGATTGTAACCTCCTGCCGAGAAGGAAGAAATGTCATTTTCGTCGAATCTCCGGTCGGTCTGAGGGTAAAATCCGAGCTTGACATCCCCGGCGCAGGCCGATATAATTAAGTCTATGGTGGGTCGGGCTTTGCGCCACCCCAGAGAATAAGTCCATGGTTGGGAAAAAGGGGAACGATGAAAAGCATGACAACTGGAGAGAATAGGAAAGAACGACGCAGGAGTCTGAGCTTGCGCTTTTTCACCCTGGCGGCCGCGGCCTATATCTCCGTGTTGCTGCTGGCAGGCTGTAGTCTGAGGCATCCGGGCGAAACCAGAGCAGAAGTCGACAGGCGACATCAGCGCGTCCTGCGTCTGAACAATGAGTTGTTGCTGTCCGACCTCGACAGGACACTCATGCTCGACAAGCCCAGCAAGTTGACAGATAGGAGAATCCCGTAGTCCCCGTTGCTTGGATCCGCATTTCGGAGCCGATTCACGTGGCGGTCAGACCCAGGGAAGGGATTTGGATCGGTGTACACACTCATAGACTATTTCAACCGCATCGCGCATTATGAATGGTGGATTGTCTTAGTCGAGTTGCTTGCGATTGGCCTGGTCATCTGGTGGGTGGTTGATTTCCTTGAAGGGACGCGCGGCGAGAGGCTGTTTCGCGGCGTGATCTTCCTTCTCGTCTCGGGGGTCCTGGTCCTCAATCTGGTCGTGGAGCGCTTGCCTTTCGACCGGCTTCAATACCTGTACCGGGGGTTCCTGATCGCCGTGTTGATCGTGGCCGTGGCGGCGTTTCAGCCGGAGATCCGCAGGGTGCTCATTCAGATCGGCCAGCCCCGGATCTGGGCCGGATCGTCCCATCAACTCTCGCGAACCATCGAGGAGCTGGTCACGGCGGTAACCGAGCTGTCGGCCGCCAGGATCGGCGCGATCATCGTCCTCGAAAGGCAGGTTGCACTCGGTGAGTTCATCGAGACAGGCGTGCGCCTCGATGCGCGCGTCACGTCCGATCTGCTCAAGACCATCTTCTACCCCGGCACGCCCCTGCACGACATGGGCGTGGTGATCCGGGGAGATCGAATCGTCGCCGCCAGCGTCCAGTTGCCGCTGGCCGAGGTGGGCAGTGTTCCGGGCGTCGAGTTGGGTTCCCGCCACAGAGCGGCGGTGGGCATTACGGCCGGGTCGGACGCCATGTGTCTGGTCGTCAGCGAAGAAACGGGCGCCATCTCCATCGCTCACGACGGCAAACTGATCCGCAACGTGACGGAATCGCAGGTCCGTTCCCATTTGGCGGGCGGCGCAACAGCGGGACACGTTCCTTTCATGGGAAGGTTGCTCAAGCGCCATGTGGAATAGGTCCATGATCGATAAGCTCAAACCGGGCAAGATATCGATTGTCGTGTTTCTGACGGCTCTGATCTGGGTCTGGGCTGACTTGGCCCAAGACGACCGGCTGTCTCTCTCCAACGTCCGGATCGAAGTGGCGAAATCCGGCGATCCGACCCTGTGGGTCAATTTCGTCGTGGAGAGAGCCGATCCGAACCTGCGAACCTCCATGGCTCTCGACGAGGTCGTTCTCAAAGGACCCGCCTCCCGCATTGCGGAGGTGAGCCGTCGCAGAAACAGAGGGGATCTGGACCTGAACCTCTTTCTCGTGCCGGAGCAGGAAGGGCTGACGCAACCCGAGGCGCACACCCTCAACGTCCTGGACTTCCTTCGCAAGAACGACGAGATTCGCAAGCTCGGACTGACGGTCGAGAGCTGCGAGCCGCAGAGGCTGACCACAACGACCTACGAGCTCGTCAAGCAGTTCGTGACCGTGGAATGCGTCGGAATCGATTCCTCCCTCCAGGTGAAGAATCTCGATCCCTCGTCCGTGGAGGCCTATGTGCCAAGCGACGGGACTTTCAAGGCGATGATTGGACTGACCCCCCAGGAGCAAAACCAGGCCAGGAACGAAGCCGTCGAGAAGACCCCGTACATCGAGTTGGCCTCGGGGCAACGTCGGGAGCTCGCAAGCAAAGTAAAGGTCACGCTTGTCCCCGCGCAAAACGTCCTTTCGGAATACATGGTCTCCGCGACCTACGGCATCTGCTTCAGCCCGAACCTCCAGGGCAAGTACCGGGTCATCGTGCACAACGAGGCCACAGAACTGGCGCGCGTGTACATCAAGGCAACCGCACTGGCCCATACGGCGTATCGTGACGCGCCCTATAAGCTCATTCTGTACATCGAGGACACGGATCGACAAATCACGCAGTGGCCGACGTCCCGGCCGTTCGTATTCCGGTTTCCCGATGAGTATGTGCGAAGGGGCGAGATCGAGGCGAGCCAGCCGGCGCCCGTCGCCCAATTCACGCTCCTGCCGATCACAGCCGAGACGGAACTCGAGCCGGAGTTGTAGGCTCAGACCAAGACCTCGCGCCAGGATGATTGATTCCTTCGCCAGGCGGCGACGGCGCTTGCAGCGTTTCCCAATAGGCTGATCCCTACGGTCGCATCTCTTTGGACGGTCGAGCGACGGTCGTGAGGGTTCCCTTCCCAAGCCAGTTCTTCAGGGTCAGGGCGAGAATCCCCACGGTCATGGAAAGCACGATGACATCCGCGATGAGCAGAGCCGCCATGCCGGTTTGGCCGGCTTGCCAACCGGGGATGTACTGCTTGACCAGCAGGCGAACGAGCATGGTCATGGAGGTCGCGAACATGAAGACGGCAGGGATGATGGCAAACCAGTACTGGCGTCCTTTGCTCATCAGCCAGATCGTTCCGACCCAGAGGGCCAGCGCGGCCAGGAGCTGGTTCGCGGACCCGAAGATCTTCCATACCACGGAATAGCCGTTGGTCAGGCCCAGCAGCAGCATCAGACCGACCGCGATACCGGAATTGACCCAGTACAGTTGCAGAAATCGCAAGATCGCGCGTTGGACGCCTCTCGTGGGAATGGCCACGGTGGCCGATTTCGCATACCTCACAGGCGGCTCACGGATGGCCAACCCGCCGGCGCCGGCAGGCTCGATCCGCTGTGGAGCGGGGTCGCTCTCATCCGCGAGCGCACCGGCGGTCTGCGCCGGTCGCGAAAATACATCGTATTGCCCGAAGAACATGACCCAACCTTCCTCGATCATGTACCGGGTCAGACGCACCGCCGTGTCCAAAGTCGTAACCAGAAAGCCCTCGAGCAGCAGCATGGCGCCCAGGGCGCCCGCGGCGACCGGCAGGCCCAGCCCAAGATTCACCGTATGCCCGACGGCCATGGCGAAGGTCAGCACCGCGTTGCCGCTGCCGGCGGCGGGGTAGCAGTAACTCTTGTATGTGCCGAGCGACAACCCCACGATCAGACAACACACCACACACACGGCGAGAAAGCTCTCCAGGAGCATCGCCCAGTAGCCGACCTTACGGGCCGCCCGTTCGTTGGAGAGCTGCTTGCAGGTGGTTCCGCCGGCGCAGAGGCTGTGAAAGCCGCTGACGGCGCCGCAGGCGATGGTGATGAACATCATGGGCCACCCCGGGCCCAGAGCTCTTGTCCCCTCGGACCAGTGGTTCATAGGGATCGCGGCGCCGGCGACTGCCGCACCGCCGCGAAGGCCCGCCGCCACCAGGGCCACAAGCAGAAACACCATGCCGGCGTACAGAATGTGTACGTTGATGAAATCCCTGCTCTGCAGGAAGAACCAGACGGGCATGCCCGCCGCCAGCAAGACATAACCGCTGATCATCAGCTTCCAGGTAAGGGGAGAAACCGAGACGGGCCATTTCAGCCCGATCGTGATTGAGACCGCGCAGATCGCCAGCGCGAGAATCGAGCAGCGCCACACGGGCCACTTCTTCTTCAGATACAGGAATCCCATCAGAGGGGAGAACGCCGTGATGACGATCACCGACATGGAAGCGATGCCGCCGATCAAAGCGTATGGCTCCGAAACCCCAGTTCGCGGATTGACGATCGACCGCTCGCGAAACAATTTCTGCCCCGGCTCCATGTTCAGATCGGAGAGCGCGACTTTGGACGTCAGGGCGGTGGCGGACAGGTCCAGAAAGGCCGCGCAGACCAGGACGAGAATCGCCACCAGGATCACGAGCATCATGACGAACGCCGCCGGGCCGATATAACGCCGGGCGATGACGGTCAGATTCTTGCCGCCCTCGCGCATCGTCACGTAGGTCGCCACGAAATCGTGCACGCCGCCGAGAAAGATGCCGCCAAGGAGGATCCACAACAGGGCGGGACCCCAGCCGTAGAAGATCGCCAGCACGGGCCCGATGATCGGCCCGGCCCCTGCGATCGAGGCAAAATGGTGCGCGAAGACAACCGGGGTCTTCGTGGGGACGTAGTCGCGCCCGTCGTTGACGGCGACGGCGGGTGTGGTCCTGGACTTCTGCTCTCCCATCAGCCGGGCGATCAGCGGAGCATAGAGAGTGCCGCCCAGGAGCAGTGCGACGCCAGCAACGAGCAGGATAAGTAGGATAGTCATTGCTGATCCTTTCCAGAGGACGGACTGCGACCGTGGTGAGCCACCGGATGGCCAGAATCGACGACCAGGAGTCACCACAACGCGTCCATCATGGTTCTAATATACGACACGTTTCATGTCGTCTCAACTGGAAATGGCTGCAAACTCGTGTGGTTTTCACATGTTTCCCTGTGTCGTGGGGAAGAAAGGATATGGGAATCGGTGGCAGCGGTAGTCCAATCCTCGAAACCACGAAGGGCACGAAAGCCACAGCGCGGCCTCGCTTTGCTCGGCCGCAACCAAAAGGGATAAAGAGCAAGAGCATTGGCCCGGAGCCGGTATAGTAGCATCCTCGTGAATACTCAGGACAATAGAAAGGATGCCACGATGAAGTTGACGGGACACTGGGGACAGACACCGGTATCGGCTCTTCACAAATGTAGCTGTCCCCCTTATTATGCGGAACCGCTGCTGGCCAGGCGGACCGGTTGACAGAAGATCAAGCGGGCCCTGCTCTGTTCGACTGCCCCCTTCATCCTGTCGGGACCGCGCGACGTGGCGAATCGACACAGGCGGCCGATTGCGATATCATGGGTCGTTGACAGTCGGCTTGTACGTGACTGGACAGTGCCAGGTTGCGCCTC
>DCUI01000231.1 GCA_002327785.1 Phycisphaerales bacterium UBA2218 | reverse complement strand
ACAGGATGGAAGGGTTCAAGATTGTACGGGACAGCTTGGACGCATTGCGTCATGCGTTTAAGTTCGATACTGGTGGTGATAGTTGCGCTATCCGCGACTGTGAGGTAACAACCACGGGGCCTAATTCTACATACGGCGGGCTGGGGATACACGCCGGAGGTCGCACGGGGCTGATAATCGCTAACAACACGGTTCACGGATTCCAGTGTTCATACGACAGCGGCGCGTATGGGATGTATCTGGAATGCAGTAACTCATCAGTCGTCTACAACACCGTGTATGACAATTCAGGATTAGCGTTTCATTGCTATTCAAGTGGGGGGAACTTCGACAACAACGAGGTAGCATACAACATTGTCCACAGCAACGGCTCGACTGGTATCCTGACAGATGGACGGTGTAACAGCATTCATCACAACATCATCTACAACAACGACTACAGAGGGATATACCTTTACCCCGGCACTTCCGACAGCAATAACGTCTACAACAATGTCATATTCAACAACGGTTACTACGGACTCAACATCACCGGAACCGGCAACGTCATCAAGAACAACATCTGCGTTGATAACTATGCCGCTATTGCATTTGGGAGTGCTGCCAACCGTACCTCAACGACGCTCGATTACAACTGCTACGGCGCATCTCCCGGCGCGGTTTGGCTGCCGGGTAGTGCCACATTTGCCAAGTACCGCGAAACGACTGGTCAAGATGCCCATGCCGTGTTGTCCGACCCCGCCTGGGTTGACACCGCTGCGGGTGATTTCCGCCTGACCTCAAGTAGCCCGTGCATCAACGCGGGCGACCCGACGACGCCATTCGGATTCGATATTAACGGTATCGCTATGCCTCAGGGCATGGCCGTTGACATCGGCGCGTACGAGTATCCCGCGTACGACACGATTCCGAGACGAAGGAGCATCAAGAGCGTCTCGTTCGCGATAACCCCGAACCCGCTCTCGAGCGGCATGGCCGCGGTCCATTACTATCCGCCTGCCGAAAGGACCGCGAGGCTGGAAGTCTTCAGCGCCTCCGGCCGACTTGTACGTTCATCGTTCATCGTTCGTCGTTCATCGTTCCCGCTCGACCTTCGTGCAATGCCCGCCGGCGTGTACTTGGTCAGAATGACCGCCGACGGGTCCAGCTCAACGCAGAAGCTCATAGTCGCGCGGCGCGACTAGTTTTCAGTTTCTGGTTCATGGTTCCAGGTTCCCGAACCACGGGCAGTTTTCAGTCTTTGAGGCTGGTTTTTGGTTCTTGGTCTTAGGTTCCAGGGTCCGTGAACCTGAAACTAGGAACTACGAACTAAGAACCTCCTCGATCAGTTCCCAGAACCTCCCGTCTGGGCTGAGTTCGAGCGAGAAAGCCGGCACCACCCGGGCCAGAGCCTTGGCAGCACGGAGCCCCTCGCCAAAGAGCGCCCGGGCAGCATCCGGGTCGTGCACTTTCAGGCACGACATATGATAGGCAAGGTCCGTCTCCGATTGGACAATGAGAGCGACTGCCTGCATGGCGCCGACCGGCTCCAGTCGGTCAGATGAAGAACGGTCCAGGAAGAAGACTGCCCGAAGCGGTACGGCGTGTTCTACGGCCCACGTTCCGCCCGGCCCGCCGTCGTTAAAACGGCTCCAGGTCGGCCAGGGATGAGCCCAGTATTGTCCGCTACCGTCCCGAACAACCAGAGTTGTGTCGTCGCTGAGCGAGTGCCACGGCTCGGGAAGACGGCTGCTGGCTGTGCTCTTGCCGATGCCGCCGCGGCCGGCCATGACAACACCGCTGCCGTGATACTCGGCCAGCGCACCGTGAATCAGCAGGCTGCCGTGGTTCAGGTCGGAGAGCGCGATTGTGCGGGCAACTTCGGTCATCTGAATCATGCCCATAACGGCGTTCAGGTTTGGAGGTAGCCAGCACTGTAGAGTGCCTTCGCTGGGGACGTCATAGAGACGAACCTGATGCTTTGGCCGGAGCGCAACCAGCACTTCGCGTCCTTCTTCAGCTACGCCTAACTGCATCACTTGCGCCAGGCGCTTGATGCAATCACCGGCTTCTTCGTCAGCGGCGCGAATCACCCACCGATGTCCGTTGGCGAGGGCCAAGCCAACGGACTTAGTTTCTGGTTTATGGTTCATGGTTTCTGGTTAGCGGTCCCTGGTTCCCAGCCCGATACTGGACACTGCAACCTGGTAACTGGCACCTCGCGGCCTTGGCCGCGCCCCAGATCTCTTTCCTTACGTCCGAGTCCGGCTGCGACAAAGTCCGGCGACGACCATGCAGTGTCGCCGCCGGATAAATTCTGCTCCTACTCGCCAGCCGCTAGCCGCGGCCTCTCAAGAGCGACTGGTTCCGGCTCAACTGCCGACTTTGCACTTGCCGGCTGAGCTGCCTGGGTGGCATCCTGCCCCTCCGAATGCGCCAATTCCGGTAGCGCAGTTACCCGCATTGCTGCCTTGTTCGTAGCAGCCGCCTGGCTCTCCCGTTCCATCCCCGTTTGTGCACGACGTCGCCCAACTGCCCGTAGTGCAGTTAGACGGGGCGCCGCTTCCGTTGCCGGAGCAATCGTATCCCCGGCCGGTCGACACGTTCCCGAGGCGCGTAGCCTCGGGCGCCACATACTTTTTTCCACCCGACTCGTTCGGGTTCACGTCATTACTCATGGCAAACCTCCATTTGTCATCTTGCCAATCACCCCGACACTCTCTGGTTGAGCACCTAGAAGTCTAGCTCCTCCGACATCGGCGTCAAGCAATTCCCTCCACCCCTGAGTCCGATATTGGAGGCACGAGAGCACACCGATGGTTCCGAACCCGAACTTGCGAAATCTGTGGATGATACTCCAGAGACCCTTCGACTTCGCTCAGGGCGACGCTCCGCGCCGTCTGTGGAATCTGTGGACATGAATCATCCACCGATTACACCGATTACGGAAGATTCCACGGCCTCATTCTCAACCTCCACCTCCACCTCTACCTTTGCTCCGCGTCTGTGCCAATCTGTGAAATCTGTGGATGATTTTCCGGTTCAGTCTGTCCGTACCCAAGACTCTGATCTGCGGACATCTGCGGAATCTGCGGATAATACTCCGGAGACCCTTCGACTTCGCTCAGGGCGACACTCCGCGCCGTCTGTGGAATCTGTGGACATGAATCATCCACCGATTACACCGATTACGGAAGATTCCACGGCCTCATTCTCAACCTCCACCTCCACCTCTACCTCTCCTACGAATCTGTGTGAATCTGTGGATAGTCTCTCGTCCTTAACCTCTACCTTTACCTTTCCTCCGAATCTGTGAATAACACCGCGGTCGCGGCTGCATTCATGCCAAAGCCCTCCTGTGCAGATGTCATGCCCGGCATCGGGGGCGTGGTGCTGCTCGGCAACTGCCCGCATCACAGGATGTTGCAGCGCGGGGCTCCTTCGTGCCC
>DCUI01000049.1 GCA_002327785.1 Phycisphaerales bacterium UBA2218 | reverse complement strand
GATCTGGAACCTCAGCGTGGATCCCGAGGGCAATGTATGGGCGGGGACCAAGGCGGGATTGGCACGTTTCGACGGTGCCCGCTGGATCGTATACAACCGAGGCAATTCCAAATTGCCGGACGACAACGTCTATTGTATTGCCTTCGGCGCCGAGGAAGAGATCTGGATCGGCACCCAGGACGGGGGCTTGGCTGTCTTTCGGCCCCGGCCGGTTGTCGACTTCAACGGCGACGGTCTGGTCGATATCGACGACCTTCTGCGGCTGATCGAATCCTGGGGCCGGGACGAGCCCGCCGTCGATATCGGGCCGGCCCCCTTCGGTGATGGTCTCGTCGATGCGGCAGACCTGGAAGTCCTGATGAGCTACTGGGGACAGGAGGTCAGCGACCCCACGCTCAAGGCCCACTGGCGATTGGATGAGAGCGAAGGCATCGTCGCCGCCGACAGTAGCGGGGCGAATGACGGCATACTGGTCGGCGATCCGATTTGGCGACCCACCGGCGGCAAGCTGGGGGGAGCCCTGCAATTGGATGGCGTCGATGATTGCGTGACGACGGAGTTCGTTCGGGATCCGTCCGAAGGTCCGTTCAGTGTCTTCGCCTGGGTCAAGGGCGGTGCCCCTGGCCAGGTGATTGTCTCTCAACAGGGAGGGGACAACTGGCTGCTGGCGAGTGCTACGGATGGCTCACTGGGGACCGAGCTGAAATCAAGCGGTCGGCAGTCCCGCGTATTGACCTCCGAGACGGGGATCACAGAGGACGACTGGCATCGGGTGGGATTCACCTGGGACGGCTCGAACCGGGTTCTCTACGTGGATGACATCGAGGTCGCCAGGGATACGCAGACCAGCCTCGCCGGCTCGACCGGCGGTCTGTGCATCGGGGCCGACAAAGGCCTGGAGCCCCGCAGCTTCTGGTCCGGCATGATCGACGACGTCCGGATCTACGACCGGGCGGTGACGCCTTAGACAAAACAATTCATACTTTCTGCCCTGAGGGCGGAAAGGAAGGTGTGAAATGAGATGGCTAAATGGTTACAGAATCAGGTTAGTGTTGGTTGGATTTCTTGCCGCCATTGTGTTTGTCGGCGGTTAGGATAAAGTCGCTAATATAGATAAAGAGCTTACCAGTTCTCCCGCATGTCTGTAATGCAGGAGGAGGAGCCGTATCTATGAGAACGTTAATGAGAGGCGAGATTTCTCTGGCTGCTCTGGCCTTTTCAGCAATTGCAGGCATCCGCAGGACAAACGGTGCCTTCCATCAACCGCAATGGCGATTGGCGACAGCCCGTGGGCCGCCGCAGGAACCCCGGATACCGCACTTACTGAACTGGGCAACAGGCCCTTAAGATTCAAAAGACTACTTTTTAAGGAGAAATCACATGTTTAAGACAAAACGAAACATCGTATTGGGCCTTGCGGTTTGTGCCCTTTTACTACCCACCACCCTGATCGCGAAGAAACAGGTGGAACGGCCGTTCAAGTTGCACGGTGAAAACATTGTTATCGTTGACTTGAGTGACTTGAGCCAATTCCCGATCTTCCCCTGGTGGATCGAGTCAGAGGTGGGCGAAGCCACCCACTTGGGGCGGTACACGTCCTCGGGAGGGGGTACAATCGACCTCTCTACCGGATATTTAACGGGCAGCGGTAACGACACCGCGTCCAACGGGGACCAACTGTCTTGGGAGATGGAAGGCTCGCCGGATATCCCGTATATCCTCACCTATACGGGCGGCACGGGGCGCTTCGAAGGCGCCAGTGGGTCGTTAACTCTAACGTTTACTGAGGCGACCGTGATCCCGGAAGGTAATTTCATGATAAATACACAGACCTTTTCGGGCATTGGGACATTAACTTACTGATCCGGTAGTGATGCGCGGAGGGTAGAGACGCGTTTGACTGACTTCAGCGCATCGCCACCGTCGCACGGGACCTAAATCGTCACTCAGTAACAATCAGCGTTGGGGCGGCTTGGAGGTGAAACCGCCTTCGCTGTTTTTCTCGCAAGCCAATGGATGGTTTTCATTCCTGTCCAGAGCGGGATGCAGAAGACGTAGCGTAGTGGAAAGGAGAATCAGCAGAGCAAGGTAGGCAGCGGCATGCGTACCTCACAGGAACAATCTAACCGGCACGTAGATACCGGAGAATCCAGGAGCGGATATTCTGTTCTGACATAATGGCTTCGGGCAGGCACCGGAATAGGAGCGTTAATGACCGATCTGGAGGGACTCTCAGTCGAAAGGATATAAAGATGAAGACGCAAATAATCATCGGAATCGTCGCTGTGGTTTTGTCGATGGTCTTCCTGGCTCAACGCAGCGACACAGAGGCGGCTCTCGAGACGCGGCCCGCCGGGGACATGCCCATCGGGTCGATCGTCGCATACGCCGCGAGTGCGACGCCGGACGGGTGGCTCCTGTGCGACGGCACACTCTACGACGTGTCCGAGTACCCTGAGCTGTTCGAGGTCGTCGAATTCACCTACGGCGGCAACCCGGCGAAGACCGCCTTCGGGGTGCCCGATCTGACGGCCAGAGTGCCCGTGGGCGTCAAACCCTTCTCGTGGTACTGCGGCGAACTCGGACAGACGGGTGGCGAGGCGGAAGTGACCCTGACGGAATCCCAGATGCCGTCGCACAAGCACGATGTCAGTGCGTCCGGTCACAGCCATGAGATCAGCGTTTCTCCCCACACGCACGCGATCGCGGTTGCCGCGCACACCCACAGCATCGTCGACGCGGGGCACAGCCACTCTGTGAGTGATCCCGGGCACAGCCACAGCATCACCGATCCCGGGCACAAGCATTGGATCTCGATTCACGACCGCCTGGGACAAGGCCATGTCGACGATTCGGGCGACAACGAGCGCGGAAACACGTCGACGGGCACGAGCACCACCGGCATCTCCGTGAACAAGGCTTATACCAACACGAGCATAACCAAGGCCACCACCGGCATCGTTGCCGGCCAGACGAGTCCTACCGCGTCTGCCGCCAGCACGACGGTCGGCGCATCGGCACAGAGCGTTGTGGTCGCCCTATCGGAGGCCTCCAAAGGTTCCGACGCAGCCCATAACAACCTCCAGCCGTACATGGCCGTGAACTACATTATCAAGTTCCGTTGAGACACTGGGGCAACCAGGAGGGCCCAGTGAGCTCGGAGATCGGCCCGCGAGGCGTACGCAGGCGGCGGGAGAGAAAGGACGGTGTCTGCGCTGTTCAAGGATCTTCCCATCCGGCTACGCCCGCGTGCGAAGGCGTAGGAACTGTCAAGAACGAAGACAGGTCGCATAGGCGACCAGGAAATGGAGGCACTCAGTATGAATGCGACAAGGAACTGTTTGATTCTGGCGTGTGTTGTCGTGGCGGTGTGCGCCACGTCCAATGTGAGGGCCGATTTCACCTTCGGCGAGCCGGTGGACGTCCACACTGATTTCCCGTACGTCAACCCAGCGGACGAATGGACCGACTGTTTCTCCGCCGATGGGCTGGAAGTGTACTTCGAATCGTGGGGGGGCCGACCTGGCGGATCCGGCGGGCCCGACATCTGGGTAGCCAAACGAGCCTCGGTCGAGGACGACTGGGGCGCTCCGGAGAATCTCGGGCCTCTGGTCAATAGCCCGGGCATGGACGCACATGCAAGCATCTCTGCCGATGGTCTGGAACTCTACTTCCACTCCAACCGGCCCGGAGGGTACGGCTTGACCGATATCTATGTGACCGCGCGTGCGACACGAACCAGCCCTTGGGGTCCCGCAGCCAATCTTGGCCCGCTCGTCAACACTTCGCAGCGGGAGCTTGGTCCTGCGGTGTCGCCGGACGGCTTGGAGCTCTACTTCAGTTCAAACCGTCCGGGCGGATCCGGCGGTACTGACGCGTACGTCAGCGCGCGTGCGACCAGGAACGATCCCTGGGGCGCCCCGGTCAACCTCGGTCCGGCGGTGAATAGTCCCGGCAGTGACGACGTCAGCTCGCTCTCACCCGATGGGCTGTTGATGGTCTTTGGGAGTGACCGCCCCGGGGGGTTCGGCGCGGAGGAGGACGGCTATATGACAAGACGGGCCAGCCGCTCTGCTCCCTGGCAGCCGGCGGTAAACCTGGGACCGGTTGTCAACAGGGGGGTTTATAATATGCCCCTCATGAGTGCCGATGGCTCCGCCGTACACATCATCGTCTGCGACCCCAACGGCATTTGGACGGAAATGGAGGCGCCGATCCTCCCGGTCGTGGACTTCAACGCCGATGGGGCCGTGGACCTGGACGACTTGGTGCTACTGATCGACAACTGGGGCACGGACAACACGCTCTACGACATCGGCCCCTTCGCCTGGGGCGACGG
>DCUI01000191.1 GCA_002327785.1 Phycisphaerales bacterium UBA2218 | reverse complement strand
TCGGTTCGGGTCTCCCGTGTTGTCCAGCCCCGGCTCATTTGAACTCGACGTCACATCCATACCGCCCTCCGGGTAGCCTCTGCGAACCGGTGCGCGACCGCGTTTCGTGCGGCGATGGCTCCCATTTGTCATGCTGAACGGAGTGCAGCATCTGGGCACCGTACAGGAGGGTTCTCTCGGTCGCAGGCCAGCTCCTCCACTGTGTTCTGTTCCGAATGACATCTGCCGCGCAAGGATTGATCACAATCCGTATCAGCCTGCCGATGGCTCATTGTGAACAGGGTGTGCGCCCTTGGTCCGTGCGTGATGGATCACGGCAAACAGCCAGCCGAAGATCATGGTGACCGCCGTGCCGATGACGATCAGCCAGGTCCAGCCCAGGTGCAGGACGTCTTGTCGGATCAGCACCAGCAGCACGGCGCAGATCGCGGTGCTGATGAGCATGGCCGGGATGTTCGTGAGATTGGCCCGCCGGCGCGTCAGCAGGCCCAGGAGAAAAACGCCGAGCATGGGGCCACCCGGCAGCGCAAACACCTGAAAGGCGAAATCGACGAGGCTCTCCACGGGAGAACAGGCGGCGGCAATCCCGGCCAGCAGCAGGCCGAAGACCACGACCGCGACCCGCGAGACCAGCAGGTAATGTCTCTCCGATGCCTCCCGACGAATCAGCCGGCGGTAGATGTCGCTGACGAACGATGAACTCAGCGAGCTCAGCGGCGAGTCGATGCTGGCCATGATGACTGCGCCGAGGACCAGGCCCTTGACCCCGGCCGGCAGAATCGTGCGGGCGAAGTGGGGGAAGATCCCCTTGGCCTCCTGCGGCAGCGGCAGTTCGGGATGCTGGGCATAGAAGACGTACAGGAGCGTTCCGACGAGCAGGTAGAGCCAATAGACGGGCAGGGCGGTGACGATGGTCGCAACGATGGTTTTCTGGCTGGCCCTTCGCGTCTCGACGGTCAGGAGCCGCTGGACCATCTCCTGGTCTGCGCCGAAGGAGACCAGGCCGGTGAAGAACCCGCCCGCGGTGGCCGCCCAGAACGTGCCGGGGTCGTTGAGGTTCAGGCGGAAGTTGAATGTGCTCAGCCGGCCGGCCTCGCGAGCGGCGTGCAGAGCCGAGGTCACGCCGCCGTCGATGTGGCCGATCAGGCAGGCGACGACCATCGCGCCGGCCACGACGAAGAAGACGGCCTCATATGCGCCCGCCCAGACCACGGCCTTGATTCCGCCGAAACCGATGAACAGGATACTGACCACGGTGAACAGGGAGATCGTTGCGGTCAGCGGCCAGCCCATGATGAGTCCGACGGCCATGCAGGTCACGTAAAGCCGTACGCCGGAGGCCAGCAGACGCGTGATCAGGAAGTAGATCGACGTGGTGTACTGCGTGGCCGGGCCGAAGCGGTGGCCCAGGAACTCGTAGATGCTCGTGCAGTGATACTTGAAGAAAGCCGGGATGAAGAGAAACGCCACGATCAGTCTCGCCAGGGCCAGGCCGATGATGAATTGAATCCATCGCCAGTCCTCCACGAAGGCCTTGTGGGGCATTCCGACGATGGTCAGGGCGCTGATCTCCGTGGCGACGAACGACAGGCACGCGACGACGGGCGGGACCCGCCGGCCGCCCAGGAAGAAATCCTCGGTGTCCTTTTCCTCCCGTCCGAATACGTAGGAGATGACGAACAGCAGCAGGACCGCCCCGGCGACGATGGACCCATCGACCCCGCCCAGTGAGCCAACGAGTTGTGGATTGTATGCGCCTTCGATGATGCTCTATCCTTGCAATTGAAATCCGAAACAAGCACCAATGACGAAAATCCAAAGCTCAAGACGACCGAGCGCCGACAGTGCGCCGGCGTTTCGGTCTTTTGGATTTGTTTCGGATTTCGTGCTTTGTGCTTCGGATTTCTCCCACAGGGGTCTCGATGGTTTTCCGCAGCGACTGGCCGTGTTGGTCGAGTATCCGCAGGGCCTCTGGCAGGTCTACCCCGCGAAAGTGCATCACGACCGCCGGCTTGACCTTGCCTTCGGCTCGCCTGAGCAGGGCCCTGGCCCTCACCCGCGAAAGCCCCGTCAACTCCATGACGATCCGCAGCGAGCGGTCGCGGAGCTTGTCGTTGACGGCTTGCAGATCGACCATGAGGTTGCCGTAGACCTTGCCGAGCTTGATCATGGTCGTGGTCGTGAGCATGTTGAGCACGAGTTTGGTGGCGGTGCCCGCCTTCATCCGCGTCGAGCCCGTGACGGCCTCGGGACCCACCACGGGATTGATGATGATGTCCGCGGGGATCGACCGGACCACCTCGGGAGCGCAGGTCACGCAGACGGTCGCCGCGCCAATCTGCCCAGCCCGCCGAAGGGCCCCGTGCACGAAAGGCGTCACGCCGCAGGCGGCCAATCCCACAACCACGTCGCGGGATGTGACGCGTTTCCTGTCGATGGCTGCAGCACCGTCCCGTGGATAGTCCTCTGCCCCCTCGATCGAGCGGACCAGCGCCCGCCGGCCGCCGGCGATGATGCCTTGGACCAGCGACCTCTTGACGCCGAACGTCGGCGGGCATTCCGAGGCATCCAGGACGCCCAGCCGGCCGCTCGTGCCCGCGCCGACGTAGAAGAGCCGCCCGCCTTCGCGGAGGGAATCGACGATCACATCGATTGCGGCCGCGATGTACCGGCGCTGAGAGCCGACCGCCTTGGGCACCATCCGGTCCTCGGAATTGATAAGGTCCACAATCGCGAGTGTGGACAGCGCGTCGATGTTGGCGCTTCGGGGGTTGCGTTTCTCGGTGGTTGGCAGGCGTTTGATCATGGGGAGTTCTGCAAAATGGACATTCGGCCTATACTCTTCAAGGAAATCTGTTTCACGATTTCACCGTCCCGGCACGATCTTCCCTAAAACAACCGGCTCGTCCGCCCCCGTGACGCTGGGGACGTTGTTGGCGATCCCTTTGATCGTAGCATACGCCAGGATGGCGAACGAGACCGCCTCCTTGGCATCGATGTTGATCCCGAATTCATCCGTCGAGCGGATTCTAACGTCTTCGAGTTGTCGCTGCAACATTCGCACGAGCGTTGCATTGTGGGCCCCGCCGCCACAGAGGATCATCTCATCGGGCATCCTCGGCAGGAACCTGCAATAGGCGGTCGCGATCGTGGACGCGGTGAACGCCGTGGCCGTGGCGACCATATCTTCCGGCTTCAGTTTCCGTTTGCGGGTCTCGCCATAGAGCCATTCGCAATACTGCTGCCCGAACTGCTCCCGGCCGGTGGACTTGGGCGGTCGCCGCCGCAGGAAGGGATGGCGAAGCATCTCCTTCAGAATGTCTTTATGCACTGTGCCCTTGGCCGCCATGGCTCCGCCCCGGTCGTACTGGCGTTTGCCATCCGAGATGATTCGTATCATGCCGTCGATGACCATATTCCCCGGCCCGGTGTCGAACGCCAGGACATTCGTAGCACGGGCATCTTGCCCGTGGATGTCCCGGGGAATCATGGGCGGGACGCCCATGCTACTGGGAAGAAACGTCACATTCGCGATGCCACCGATGTTCTGCACGGCCCGGCACAGCCTCCGGTCGGAGAAGAGCACGTAGTCCGCGTAGGGGACCAGCGGCGCCCCTTCGCCTCCCGCGGCCATGTCGCGCGGCCGAAAATCGGCAACCGTTGTGATCCCGGTCCGCTGGGCGATCCGCGAGGGTTCGCCGATCTGAAGCGTCGAGCGTATCACCCGGCCGCCGTAGCGGGGGCCCTGAGGATTGTGCCAGATCGTCTGGCCGTGCGAGCCGATCAGGTTGACGGATCGCAGCGGGATAGCGCTCTTGTCGCACAGCTTGATGACCGCCTCAGCGAAGACCTCGCCCAGCACGTGGTTGAGATGGCAGATGTCGTCCACCCGCGCCGTCTCGGGCCGGCACAGGGCCAGAATGCTCTTTCTCATGGCCGAGGAGTACGGAAACGTCTCGAACGCCAGCAGATCGACCTTGCCGCCGCAGATGTCCACAATCGCCGCATCGACCCCATCGGCCGAAGTCCCCGACATCAGCCCCGCGACACGCAATCGATCTTTCGAAACGATCTCTGTCATCGAGTTGTATTCTCCCACACGGTTCCCCTTGAAAGCGGATGAAACCATCCTGGGTGCAGGTTTCACTTCTTCTGTCATCCTGAGGGCGCAACCGACGAATGCGACACCGATTTTCCATTCGCAGGCCGGATGCTTCATTTCGTTCGGTATGACAAGCCCACGAGCCAGTCTGACCCTGGGATTGTATCCGCCATCAAACGCGGCGGGAATCGGATTTACACGGCGGGAAGGGGGTGCTATCAATAGGGCATGTCCCAAGCTCTTGAGAAGGCAAGAGAGTTCCTCGAACAGCAGAAGGCGTTTCGTCTGGGCGAGTTGCTGACGGAGTCGTCGCATCCGAAGACCCGTCGGCTCTCGCAGACCATCGGAGGCGATGTGCAGGCGGGCGTTCGGATGCTGCAATCCGTGGATGACGAGATCCCGTTCGCCCTGGAGCGGATCTTTGCACAGGATTCGTTCGGCCGGCTGGTCGAGGCCCTGCACGAGGCAATGCGCACCGGGCATCGGATCTACTTCACCGGTTGCGGCGCCACAGGCCGACTGAGTATCCTCCTGGAAGCAGCTTGGCGTGAGTTTTGGCGGCGGACCGAACCGGACGATTTCCGGATGGCCGACTTATGCGTCAGCGTCATGGCGGGCGGGGATTTTGCGCTCATCAAGTCGGTGGAGGGGTTCGAGGATTTCACGGACTTCGGCCGGCATCAGATCAAGGAGGCGGGGGTGAAGAAGGACGATGTCGTCGTCGCGATCACCGAGGGTGGCGAGACGTCGTTCGTCATCGGCGCCGCCTGGCAGGGGCTCGACGTCGGGGCACACGTGTTCTTCGTCTACAACAATCCCACGGACCTGCTCCGCCGGCACGTGCAGCGGTCGCGCGAAGTGATCGACGAGCCCCGCATCCACAAGCTGGATCTGGCGACCGGGCCGATGGCCATCACCGGCTCGACCCGCATGCAGGCCACGACGGCGGAGCTTCTCGTCGTCGGCGCGGCGATGGAAATAGCCCTGGCGAAACAGGTAGGATGTGTCCTGCACACCGTTTCCTCTTACCGTCGGCTCTTTGAGAACCTGCTCATACAGCTATCCCGCCCAGAAACCGTCGCGGCAATCGCGCGGGCCGTGGAATTGGAGGAACAGGTCTACCGCAATCGCGGCTTGGTGACATATCTCGCAGGTTCCTTGATACTCGATGTCCTGACGGACACGACCGAGCGTTCACCGACGTTCATGATCCCGCCGTTCCGCAGACACGGTGATACCAGCTCGCCCGTGTCCTGGGCGTTCGTGAAGGACCCGCAGCATCCCACAGAGCAGGCGTGGCACGAGATGTTGCGGCGGGAGCCTCGCGGCCTGACCTGGGGCCCGGCGGTCTTCAAAGAGCTGAATGCCCCGGCGCACATCCAGGCCAACCCTCTGAAGCTCGACAACGCAGAGATATGGCGATTCCGCATCGGCAACGAGCCCGACCCTTCGCGCACGAATGCCCCGGACTCGATGCTGGTGCAGGTCGGCCACCTGCAAAGTCAAAAATCAAAAATCAAAGATCAAAAGTTCGAGAGGACTGCCGCCGTCACCTTCGGCCCCACAGCCGAGCCGCTTGATGTCGACGAGCACATCCATGTCCCGTGCGATCTGCCTGCTTCGCCACTGCGGCTATGGGAGCACCTGGCGATCAAGCTCATCCTGAACACGCTCTCGACCGCGACGATGGTCCGGATGGGCCGGGTGATCGGCAACGCGATGGTCTGGGTCTCGCCCAGCAACAAGAAGCTCATCGACCGGGGCTGCCGGCTGATTGTGCACCAGACCGGCTGCCGCTACGAGCACGCCTGCGAAGTCCTGCACGAGGCGATGGAGGAGCTGGCCGAGCGGGCCAAACGAGGCGAGGAAGTCCCCTCGCCCGTGGCGATGGCCATCGAGCGGATACAGTCCGGCGTGGAGAAGACCTTATGACCGCAAGCACAAATATCGAAACTCGAAATCCGAAACAAATCCAAATGTCTCAAATCCCAATGACCGAAACGCTGTCACCCGTCGAACGGCCCGTTTTGAATTCTGGATTTTGGTCATTTGTGCTTGTTTCGGATTTCGTGCTTCGGATTTCGAGTTTGGCTATCGTGGTGTTCTTGTGTTTGTGCTCATCCTGTCGTTTGGACCACGCGCCACGTCTGGACCTGGCCAGGATTGATGGCGTCGTGCTGGAGGAGATCCAGGCCGGGCATTTCCCCGGGGCGGTCGTCCTCGTCGGACGGGGGGACAACACCCTTTACCGCGAGGCGTTCGGACTCGCAATTGTCGAGCCTGTGCAGGAGCCGATGCGGAAGGACACTGTCTTCGACCTGGCCTCGATGACCAAGCCGCTGGCGACAGCGGCGTCTGTCCTGGTCCTGGTGGATCGCGGCAAGCTTGATGTGAATGACTACGTCCGTGACTACCTTCCCGCCTTTGCCTGCGGCGGCAAAGACGACGCGCGGATCAGGCATCTCCTGACACACACCTCCGGCCTGCCGGCGTATACGGACGCCAACGCGCTGAAGGGACTCTATGGCAGCCCCTGTCCCGAACGGGTGCTCGAGAAGATATGCAGTCTCGACGCCGAATCGGTGCCCGGCGAGGAGTTCCGATACAGTTGCCTGGGCTACATCACGCTCGCGGAAATCGTGAGAACTGTCGCAAATCAAGGCGTCGACGACTTTGCCCGGGAGAACCTCTTCCTTCCGCTCGGGATGGAGGACACGCGGTTCAATCCGCCGGCATCTTGGAAGCCGCGGATCGCGGCGACGGAGATTGTGGACGGCGAGCCCCTGCGAGGGACGGTCCACGATCCCCTGGCCCGCCTGATGGCCGGCACGAGCGGCAACGCCGGCCTGTTCTCGACTGCCTCTGACTTGGCTGTCTTCTGTCGGATGCTCTTGAACGACGGCAAATGGAAGGACAGACGAATCCTCAGTCCCGCCGCGGTCGAGATGCTCACGACTGAGCAGTCCCATGGCCGGGCCTACGGATTCGACGTCAGTTCGAGCTATGCCTGGGTAAAAGGCCCGAATGCCTCCCCACTGGCCTTCTGCCACACAGGGTATACAGGCACCAGCCTCGTCTGCGACCCCCAGACCGGCGTGTATCTGATCCTGCTGGCGAATCGCGCGCACCCTCACGACGGCGGCGCGACGAAGCCTGTCCGCGAAAAACTCGCCCAGATCGTCTTCCCGCCGCGAGACAGCCATTGAATAGTATGCCGACACACCCCATGACGTGGATTCCCGAAGGGGTTCTTTGAATCCCGGCGGATTCGTGGTATACTGGCGTCAACGGAGCATACAACCGCAAGGGCCTGTCTTCGCGAAGGCAAAGGCTCTTTCATATCACAGAACGGCGTGGAACCGCCGATGAACGCGGATGAACGCTGATCGTGTTGTTCTTGAAACCACGAATGACACGAATCACACGAATGGAAAGAGGGACGTGGACAAATGGCAAACGAGGTCCTGTTCAAAGAGGAGAGCTACTTCGGGCACTATCCGAAACTCGAATACGAGCGCCTGGTAAATTGACACCCGAATATTCGTGTGATTGGTGTGATTCGTGGTTGAAAATAGTGTCGGTTGCGGCTGAAGGCCGGACTGGGTTCAGCGGCGGTTTCGTGAATGATAGTGGTTTGACTCGGTGGTTCTGCTGGATTGGAGGTACGTTATGGTTACTCGATGCACATCCTGGGCGTATGTCGCGGCTGTCCTTCTCCTGACCGGCGTTTCCACCGCCACGGCCAAATACAGCGGCGGGACGGGGGAGCCGAACGACCCATACCAGATCGCGACGGCCGCCGATCTGATCGCCCTCGGCGAGACGCCCGAAGACTACGACAAGCACTTCCTCCTGACCGCGGACATCGACCTGGACCCCAACCTCCCCGGCCGCAAGGTCTTCGACAGGGCCGTTATTGCACCGGATACTGACCCGGCCAAAGGAGGCTTTCAGGGAACTGCCTTTACGGGCGTGTTCGATGGGAACGGCCATACGATCCTGCATCTGACAATCACGGGGAAGGACTCTCTGGGGCTTTTCGGGCGATTAGGCGTACCGGCGAGCCTCTCCAATCTGGGCCTTGAAGCCGTGGAGATCACCGGCACCTGGCACGTCGGCGGCCTCGTGGGCAGCAACGGGGACGGCAGCATCGCCAATTGTCACAGCAGCGGCTCGGTCATCCATATAGGGTT
>DCUI01000167.1:3064-4291 GCA_002327785.1 Phycisphaerales bacterium UBA2218 | reverse complement strand
CCTGCAGGTAGACCTGAACGGCCACATCGGCCGCGGTGGGGTCGGGGTTCCCGTCGAGAGAGATGCCATTGTTCTCCGCCTCTTGGAGGAGGACATCCATGGCTTCAGGCGTCGCCATCTCATGCACGAAGTAAAGTGCATCGAGCAGTCCCTTCGGCGTGTCCGTATCCGGGTTCATGAGTACGTTGACGAGTTGGTCGTAGTCGATACCGTCGGATGCGGATGGCGGCGGCAACGTCAACCCTCGGCCGTCGAAGTAGGACTTGTGAGGCTTAAGCAATGCCAGTAGATGCTCACGCGCGATGGCCTTGAGGCCGTCGGCATGAGCAAAACGCCTGAGGTTATACGTCGCCATTCGTTCTTTCCTCCTTGTTTCTTATGGCCAGGCCTTCCCCGGCGTTTGAGTGTTCGAGTCGGGCCGCCTGACGGCGACGACCTTGCCGAGGATGCGGAGTCCGTCGTCGGGTCCCACCGGGATCGGTCGATGGTTCGGGTTTTCCGGCCTCAGTTCGATTTTCTCGTCACGGATGAAAAGCCGTTTCACCGTAGCTTCGTCTTCCAGTAGGGCAACCACAATGTCACCGTTCTCCGCCACGGCTTGCTCGCGCACCACCACCAAATCGCGTTCTCGGATACCGGCATCCACCATGCTGTCGCCTGTCACCTCAAGGGCGAAACACCGACCCGACCGGGCGATCCCGCCTTCGACCAGTACCTCGCCGACGATGTTTTCCTCGGCTAAGATGGGCTGGCCGGCCGCCACCCGGCCGACGATGGGGACGGCCACCAGATCCGGAACGTCATCCTCCGGATCGCGCAAGATGACGATGCCGCGGGCCTTTCTCGCCTCCCGCTTCAGATAGCCCTTCCGCACGAGCTGGCTCACTTGGCCATGGGCGCTGGTGTGCGATATCCCGAGGATGTCCGCGAGTTCCTTCATGGTCGGGGGGAACCCCCGCCGGTTCGTGAAGAGGCGGATCTCCTTCAATGTACGGCGCTGCGGCTCGGTTATTTCATGAACGGGGCGTCTGCCTCGTGGTCTTTGACTCATGTGTATCCTCAACCATCCAAGGGGCTTGTCGTGAACAGCCACAGCCGCAGGGCCCGGTCGGGGCAAACTACGGCCACGTTACAGGTTGATATTATACGACCTGATAGGCATCAGGTCAATAGAAAAAATGTACATGAATCAGGAGGTTTGGGAAATTGCCGGCGGGGGATGAGAAG
>DCUI01000167.1:0-2948 GCA_002327785.1 Phycisphaerales bacterium UBA2218 | reverse complement strand
TCCCGCACCTCGCCGCGCCGGACCAGTCCGTCGAAGCGGATCGCCAGGGCCATCAGCTTCGATACGCGGGGGATATTCCCCGGCTCGATGCAACGATCCTCGTCCCGAAGATCGTTGCCGTTCTTCCGACCGTGTTTTGGTTTGAAGCTGAAGGAGATCTCCAGCCGGCTCAGCCCGGTTCCGTCGAAGGCAGGGTTTTTCATGCAGACACCTCCCGACTGCGCATGTCAGCCTCGCTGCACAGCGCCTTGACTCCCGGCGAGCGGAAGGTCACGGTCACTCTGCCGTCCCGCCCGTCATACCCGACACGCTCGATGAGGAGTCGGACTATCCGGGATTGTTCTCGGGGAGACAGCGACTCCCAGACAGGATCGAATACCGCCAGCGCCCGGACCAGGTCGCCTTCGTCCACGGCTTCTTTCTGGATCGCGATGACCTCTTCACGGATGGCGGTCATCCGCTGTTCTATGGTTCGAATCTGATCCTGAAGGTCGGCGAGCTGGTCCATGGCCGCCCCTCCGTTCGAGACGGCGGTGAAGGACTCGCTCACCAACTTCTGGACCCTGATGTGCAGCCGTTTGAGTTCACGCTCGTGGCCGCGTTGTTCAGTTTCCAGTTCCGCCATGCGCTTGCCGCTTTCCTCCCGGACCTGTGCAGCCGTCGCCGCGATGATTTCCTCATCCCTGCCGATGCTTCGGATGTGTTCAACCACCGCGGTCTCGATCTCGTGCGCGTTGAGCGACTTGGTCGGGCAGGACGCCCATCCTCGTTGCTGGGCGTTCAGGCAGACGTAGTAGCGATAGCGTTTGCCGTTGTCCTTGGCGGTGTAGGTATGCACCATGCCGGTGCCGCAGGGAGCGCAGTAGAGTAGTCCCTTCAAGAGCGCTCCGTACTTATTGCGCACCTCTTTTCCTCCGGTCCTGCCGTTCCGCCGGAGCGCATCCTGCACCTGCTGCCAAAGGTCGATGTCCACGATCCCGCTGTGTTCGCCGTTGTAGATGGTTCCCTGGTAGTCGACCTTGCCGGTGTAGATCACGTTGGTCAGGAGCCGAAAGAGACTGTTCTTGGTGAAGGGCTTTCCGCCGCGCTCCTGGCCCTTCTTGGTGGTCCACCGTTTGGTCTGCCAACCGCGGCGGTCGATTTCCTGGACGACAGGGATCATGGCCTTGTGCTCCAGGTAAAGCTGATATATCGCCCGGACCTGCGCGGCTTCGTCCTCGCTGACGATCAGCTTTCCACCTTTAGGGTCCACGTCATACCCGAGAACCGGCATCCCGCCGACCCACTTGCCCTTGCGGCGCGCAGCGGACATCTTGTCGCGTGTGCGCTCGGATATGATCTCCCGCTCGAATTGGGCGAAGGAAAGCAGGATGTTCAAGGTGAGCCGCCCCATGGAGCTGGTCGTGTTGAACTGCTGGGTAACCGAGACGAAGCTCACGGAGTGCTTGTCGAAGATTTCCATCATGCGGGCGAAGTCCAGGAGGGATCTGCTGAGTCGGTCTACTTTGTAAACCACCACGCAGTCGATGTCGCCCGACTCGATGCCGGCAAAAAGCCGCTTAAGGGCGGGCCGCTCCATGTTACCGCCGGTGAAACCGCCGTCATCGAACCGATCCGGAATGCACACCCATCCCTCGTGACGTTGGCTCGCGATATAGGCCTCCGCGGATTCCCGCTGGGCGTCGAGCGAGTTGAACTCCTGCTCCAGCCCTTCCTCGGTGGACTTGCGCGTGTAGATCGCGCAGCGGATTGTCCCGTTGATCCTTGATACCGACTCCCGGGCTTCTCCCCGGCCACGGTTGTTGTTTCTGCTCATTCGTTCCTCCTCTCGTGTTTTCGGCTTCCGCCCTTGGCCGCGCCATCGGCGATACCGAAGAAGAGGAACCCGTTCCACTTGCTCCCGGTGACCTCCTGGGCGATTGCGGAGAGGGACTTGAAGCGGTGGCCGTCGAACTCGAATCCGTTGTCGAGGACCTTAACCACGACATCGCGCCCTTGAAACTCGCGGGCGAGCAAAGTGCCGGGCAGAGGCAGCCTCGGATCGCGCGACGGTGATATGCGGCCGGTCGCAGTTCTCGCTTTGACATCGGCGGAACCAGAAGCGACCGGATCACGCGGACCCCGCGTTCTCAAGTCGGCGTCATTGGCAAGTTCCTCGGCCCTGCGCCGGGCTCGCTCGGAAAGGCCGCCCTCGGCCAGGGATTGGATACGCCAAGCGATGCGCTTGCGAAGGAACTCCTTGTGGTAGGAGCGGGTCTCCTCCCCGAAGACCTCGAGGTATTTTCCCCGTAGCTCTCCGACTGTCATCCTGGAGAGTCCCTGGACCTCTTGATACGTCGTTGCTTCCATCCGAAACCTCCTTGGTTCATGGGCTACGCCCTGGCGGGCGGTCCGTCCGCACCGCAATCTCAGGGCGTTAACTCGTGAATGAATGAAGGCTTCGGTGGCCCGAAACATCAAGGCGTTTCTCTGTAAACGCCTCAGATTCTTCAACTTGCGCCATATGCGCCGCCCCGCCATCCAAATCAAAGGCGAGTCGGCGGCCTTTTCGATGGCGCATGTAGCCCCGGGCCAGGATCGTTGCGATCTCCGATGTCACCTCTTCAAGCGAGGCTGGAACGTGTTCGTTGGCCTGCATCCGGTCCTCCTTTGCGGGAGGCCGCGGAAGGGACCGCAGTGGATGCCGCCTGGGCGGGATAAGACCAGCCGTCCAGAGGGGCCGTTGGAGCCCGCCCGACACCGCATGAGGGCGATGTCGTCGGCACCCACAACGGTCTCCGTTCTCACGGCCGATTCCGCTGTCTGGTAATCCGCTTTCGCCGGACCACTTGATCCGGCTTTCGTCGGATACCTACCGGAGGGGAGTTCGAAATGTCGAAGCGGATGCACGGATGCAGCCGGGCTGTTAAACAAGGCGACTCGAAAAACGGAGAACGGGAGAATTCGGA
>DCUI01000129.1 GCA_002327785.1 Phycisphaerales bacterium UBA2218 | reverse complement strand
ATCAAAAAGTGCGAAAGTTCACTATAAAAGACTTTCGCGCCTCTCCCGAGTAACAACCGAAGCAAACGCATTGACCCTGCATTCGGACTCGCTCGTGAGCCTTCCACATGTTGAACGCCCTCCCATCTCGTCACCTCCCCTAAGCCACCCTCTCCCGGGCCAGCTCAGCTCAGAATGCCGCTGAACTGGCCCAGAAAAGCGCAACATATAAATAGTAGCGGCGCCAATAGGTCCCGTATGAGACTCGAAGACTGGTGGTACGACTGGCGTCTGGAAGAACTGCTCGACAGCTATCTCCCGGACTTCATCCTCGCTTTTGCGTTCTTTACCTCTGCGGTTTATGCCGTGCTTGGCAAACGCTTCGAGAAACAGCGGCCGGCTATCGCGATGTCCGCAGCGATTGGCTTTGCTCTTTCTATCGGCCTCGTGTGGTGGGAGCAGGCAAATGACCTCTCCATCAGAAACCTCGGGCCGATTGCTGTCGGCTTTGCCATCATCATCCTGGCCTTTGTCATGTACCAGTCCATCCGCCAGATCGGCGGCTCCTGGGCTGGGGCGGGAATTGCCCTTGGCGCCACCATCATCATCGCCCAGTTGCTTGGAATGCCTGTTGTTCTTGCCACGGAAATCATCCACACAATCATTGTCGTTGCCCTGATCTTCGGGCTCCTTGCTTTCGTTTCGCATCGGCATCGCCTTCAGCCTCGCGTTCGTTTGCCTGGGCCGGAATTGCCGGACATCAAGCGCACCATGGCGGATCTGTATCGGCAGCGTCACCTGTCCAAGGGGCTTGACCATGGCCTGCGAAAGCTCCGCAAGGAAACCAAGACACTCCACGAACGTCCCCAAGAAGCGAGCAATGTCATGCTCCAAATCAAACGCATGCTGCCCGCAGAAGGCTATCTGACGGAACGAATGGCACAGCTTCGGGCCAAGGCCCACCAAGTGCGACACGGCCATATCGCCCGGCTGGAGGAAACACGGCAGGCCTTCGCCAAGCTTCCAACACCGGCCAAGAAGAAAGCATCTGCCGAGCTTGCTGCCCGCTACAACCAGATGGTCGGGATTGAGACCCGTCTGGAACGACTGGACCATGCCGTTGCCGAGAACGAAAAGCGCATCCGGGAACTGACTGCGAAAGCCCAGGAATACACGGCCCGGTACGACCATCAGAAGTTGTATGAGACCATCAAGGCCGCCGAGAAGCTCCAGCATCACAACTCCAGGCTCATCAAGGTCATCGAGCGGACAGAGCACAAGCTCTCCGCAATCGCCAAGGAAGTCACAAAGGAGGTGAAGGAAGTTGAAAAACCCGAATGAAGAACTCGAGGATATGTTGACCGAATTGGACCCACCGTATGAGACCAAGGACGAGCTCAAGGTAGGTCGGATGCTGGATCGGTATGGGGTACCGTTCTTCTACAAGCAGGCCACCATCATCTACCATGAGGGCAAGAATGAACTCTGGAAACCATCGTTCACGCTGTACAGCTACGGCGGAGTGATCGACTATGTCGCCGACGCCAAAGACCCAGAGGAGCAGGTACTGACCCGGGACAAGATCTACCGCTACAACCAGATCCCGGCAGTAGTGCTCGGACCCAAGGATCTCGATACACCGAAGTGGGATGAGGACCTCTACGCCAAACTGGAGAAGATGTACCGGCAGGCATTTGACCCGATGCGGTACACCCCGGCGGGCAGTGATGAGTGAGGGCTACACCCTCCAACGGGCCCGATGTGGCCCCCCCTATTCTCCGCTCTGTACTGCCCTCTGGAGGGGTTCTACCATGGCTCCACAGATAGCCATTTCCCCGGCAGGAGGCAGCACCTTGATAGCCGGAAAGACCCTCTGGGATTGATTTTACCATGGCGTCACCCATTTCGTCGAATGGCTATGGCTGCTTAAGTCAGACTTCTGTCGGTGCCGTCAAGGTCAGGACACGGTCGTCCAGGACGGCGGCATTCTACGGGGACAACCCTGCGAGGGCACGAGATGCCTGCAGCCGTTGCTTCAGCAGCGTTACCCTCCGGCGGGCATCCATGTTCTTGACGGCGATGGCCAAGGCCTTGCGTGTGCCCACCAGTACTACCAGCTTGCGGCTGCGGGTAATGGCCGTATAGAGCAGGTTCCGCTGGAGCATCATGTAGTGCTGGGTATGGATGGGCAGGACTACCACAGGATACTCGCTGCCCTGGCTCTTGTGGACCGTGGTCGCGTAGGAAAGGTGAAGCTCGTCCAGTTCGTTGAAGTCGTACGGCACGGGGCGGTCCTCGAAGCGGACCGTCATCTCCTGCTCCACTTCGTCGATCTTGGCCACGCGGCCGATGTCGCCGTTGAAGACGTCCTTGTCGTAGTCGTTGACCATCTGCATGACCTTGTCGCGCACGCGGAAGGTCCAGCCGTACCGCTGGATGGCCGGGCCCGTTGGGTTCAGGGCCTCCTGAAGCACCGTGTTGAGGTTCCGGCAGCCCAGGACACCACGTTGCATCGGCGAGAGCACCTGGATGTCGTCTACCCGGTCGAAGCCGAACTTCTGGGGAATGTGCTCACACATCATGCGCCGGAGCATATCCACCGCCTTGTCGGGATCGGCGACCTCCACGAAGTAGAAGTCCGTGCTGCCGGGGGCCTCGGCCTTCTCCAGTGGAAAGAGGGGCATCTCGCCCTGATTGATCCGGTGGGCGTTGGTAACGATGGCGCTACGGGCCGCCTGGCGGAAAACCTCCGTCAGTCGGCAGACCGGCACCTGGCCGGAATCGATGATGTCCCGCAGGACGCAGCCCGGGCCGACGGAGGGAAGCTGGTCCACATCGCCCACGAGAATCACGGCGGCATGCGGCGGCATGGCCCGCACCAACTGCCACGCCAGCGAAATATCCAGCATCGACGTTTCGTCGATAATGAATACGTCGCCATCCAGGGGGTTCTTGGCGTTGTGCTTGAACTGGAAGGTTTTTGGATCGAAGACCAGGAGCCGGTGAATGGTCTTGGCCTCACACCCCGTCGCCTCGGCCATCCGCTTGGCAGCCCGACCGGTGGGCGCGGCCAGCCGTACCTGGAGCTTCTTGGCCCGCATGATCTTTACGATGGAGTTGACGATGGTGGTCTTGCCCACGCCGGGCCCGCCTGTGATGACCAGCACCTTGGACTGGCACGCCAGTTCAATCGCCTGGCGCTGCTGGGCCGCCAGTTGCAGGCCGGTCTTGCCCTCGACCCAGGCGAGGGCCTTTTCCATATCGATCTGTGGGCAGGGATGCTTGCCAGCCTGCCGAGCAATCAGGCTGGCGGCGAGGTTCCTTTCCGCCAGGTCCAGGCTCGCCAGGAAGACGGCCGCCGCCGGCCCGGCATCGGTATCCAGCGTTCGGGCGATGATGCGTTTCTCCTGGAGCAGGTATTCCACCGCCGTCTGGACGATTTCGTCGGGGATTTCCAGAAGGGCGGCGGCCATGGCGACCAGTTCCTCCCGGCCGTAGCCGCAATGGCCCTCCTCGGTCAGTTGAAGAAGAACGTATTCCACGCCGGCCCGGGCCCGCAGGTCGGACTGCTGGGCGATTCCCACGCTTTCGGCGATTACGTCGGCGGTCTTGAACCCGATTCCCTGGATGTCGCGGGCTAGGCGGTACGGATCGTGGCGGACCTTCTCGATGGCTTCGCTGCCGTAGGCCTTGAAGATGCGAAAGGCCCGGCTGGTGGATACCTTGTGCCCGTGCAGGAAGACCATGATTTCTCGGATGGCCTTCTGTTGTGCCCAAGCCTCGCTGATCGTCTTCTTCCGTGTGGGTCCGATGCCGGTGACGTAGGTGAGGCTGTGCGGGTCGGCGTCGATGATCTCGAAGGTCCGCTCCTTGTAGACCTTCACAATCCGGCCCGCCAAGACCGGGCCGATGCCCTTGATCATGCCGCTGCCCAGGTACTTCTCGATGCCCTCGACCGTGGTCGGAGGCATGGTGCGGAGGATTTCCGCCTGAAACTGCTGCCCGTATTCCTTGTTGACGATCCACCGCCCCTGGGCCTCCAGCCATTCCCCGGCGCGCACTTCTGGAAGCGTGCCGACCACGGTCACCAGTTCGCGGTGCCCGCGCGCCTTGATGCGCAGCACACAGAAGCCGGTTTCATCGTTGTGGAACGTAACGCGTTCGACCAGTCCCGCGATCGTCTCGGGTTGGATGGCGGCAACAGGTTGTAGCGGCTGACTGGGCATTCGTGGCCGCGATTGTAACACAAAGCCCGTGGATCGCCTATGACAGGGTATTCTGGTACCGTCAGCCTTTTCGCTCCAGGATACGTGCTGCAATCAGGATGACCGCCGCCACGGCGATCGGGATGAATATCCTTGTCGTACCCCACACGATCCATGTGAGTCGTCTCGGTGCCCAGTATTCTCAGAACAGGGATTTGCTGTTCACAAGATGCTTCGCCGTGCTACTATGTGTGTCACATCGCGCGCCGCTCAAGGCGGAATGGTGCGCGATAAGGATCAACAGGAGAAGACGATGCCGCACATTGCTGCAGTCCTCAAAGAGCAAATCTTACGCCTGGCACGCAAGGAGAGCTGATTCCATGGACCTTCAACGCCGTGAATTCCTGAGAGCCTGCACCGCCGCCACGGCGGCGCTCCTAACTGGCCGGTGCACCGCGTCCCCCCAAGCAGCCGTCAATTTTGCCACCGCCAAGCCCAACATCGTCTTCATCCTGACCGACGATCTGGGCTACGCGGATCTCTCCTGTTATGGCGCCCGCAACATCAAGACCCCCAACCTGGACCGCATGGCGGCCGAAGGCCTGCGTCTGACCGATTTCCACACCCCGGCAGGCGTCTGCACTCCGACCCGCGCCGCGCTGATGACCGGCTGCTATCCCAAGCGCGTGGGGCTGCACGTGGCGGTGTTGGGCAACACGGACAAGAGAGGGCTCAACCCTGCCGAGATCACCCTGGCCGAGCTCCTGCGCGGTCAGGGATATGCCACTGGCATGGTCGGCAAATGGCACCTCGGCACGCGGCCCGAATTCCTCCCCACCCGCCAGGGCTTCGATTACTACTATGGGATGCCGGGCCCCAACCACGGCATCTCCGACCTCTATCGGGGCGAAGAACGGCTGGCGGCGAACCAGGACGTCGACTTGGACGAGTGGACTGCGACCTGTACGGCCGAGGCGATTCAGTTCATCAAAAAGTCCAAGGGCCAACCCTTCTTTCTCTATCTCGCTCATGGCGCCCCGCACACCCCGTTGCGTGTTTCCGATCGCTTCCGCGGCAAATCGGCGCGTGGCCTCTACGGCGATGTGATCGAGGAGATCGACTGGAGCGTGGGCGAGATCCTCAAGACACTGCATGAGGAAGACCTCGACCAGAACACGCTGGTGATCTTCACCTCGGACAACGGCCCCTCTAGCCAGGCCGCGCCCCCCTTCCACGGCGGCAAAGGCAGCACCTGGGAGGGCGGTCACCTCGTGCCCTGCATCGCCCGCTGGCCGGGACATGTACCCGTCGGTCAGGTCCGCGGTGGCCTGCTGGCCATGATGGACTTCTATCCCACGCTGGCCCGCTTGGCGGGGGCCGGGGTTCCGCAAGACCGGGTCATTGACGGCCTCGATTTCAGCACGCTGCTGCTCGGCGCCGCCGGGGCCCGCTCCCCACGCCATACGCTCGTCTATTGCGCCCGGGACGGTCGCATGGCCGCCATCCGGGACGGCCAATGGAAGCTGCACGTCGACGTCCCGAGCGAACGTTGGGCCGGTAAGTTGCCACCCGCGGCACTACTGGACAGAAAACCTGCCACGCCCCCGCCTTGGCTGTACGATCTGGAGGCCGATCCGGGCGAGACGCGCAACGTGGCCGCCGAGAACCCGGAAATCGTGGCGCGGCTGCAGAAACTCCTCGAAGAAATCGATACCCGACTGGAGCGGGAAATGCGTCCGGCCGCCGTGGCCTCCGGGGCCAGTGGCGAACCGAAAGCAAGCGGTAACGGGAACACGAAACGCAAGAAGTGAAGCGGAAAGAGGGTGGCCCCCTCTCCCTCGAAGGCCCTGCGCCTGTCGAGCGTCAGCCGGGCATCATGGGCACGTACCGATTCCTCTGCGACAAAGGCACTTGCATCCCAGAGAACCCGTCGCTTCCCGGGCAGTCACTGTCAACGGTACGACCCCGCATCGCTCGTTGCTGCGTTGCTCGTAGCCGGCAACCGCATGAGCCAATCTCACAGAGGGGCACAGTTCAGCCAGAACTATGCACCGCCATACGGCAGAGAGGCGTCTCCAGGCAGGACCGCATGGGCGCCAACATCCGTGCACAATACGTATGTCTGCAACGAGTTGATGTCAGAACTCGGGCTGGACTTGGGCGGCATCCGACCGTTGCCCCGCCTGTCTACTTGGTTTTCTATGTGTTCTAGGGTATGCTGACGGGCCTGGTGCAGCAGGCCTGTCAGTGAATCAACAGTGTTTGGATTATCAGGGACCAGAAGAACAACATGACCAATATGAAGATGAATCGAAGGAACTTCTTGTTCAGAACTGCTGGGACGGTGGCTACGGGAGCGGCATTGTCGGGATGTTCCGTCGGTCGAACTGGCGGTTCTGCTTCTGCAGCCGTGAATTCGAGGCCGAACTTCGTTTTGTTTTACCTCGACGACCAGCCGTACAACGGGATGCGTTGTACGGGTGCCCCTGAGCTCAAGACTCCCAACATGGACCAACTCGCCTCCGAGGGCGTGTTGTTCGAAAACTCTTTCGTCACCACCGCCATCTGCTGTTGCAGTCGGGCCAGTCTCTACACAGGCCAGCACATGCGCTGTCACGGTGTGCGGGATTTCAGGACACCCCTCGCGGCCGAACAATGGAAAAAGACGTTCCCCGCCCTCCTCCGGCAAAACGGGTACCGTACAGCCCTGCTGGGCAAGTACGCCATCGGCGCTCCCATTTCGGGGAAGGTCCCGTCGATGCCGGCCGATGAGTTCGATCTCTGGTACGGATTCCCCCAGATGATTGAGTTCAAGCAGGTCGTGGGCGGCAAGGAACGCTACCTGACCACGGTGATGACCGAGAAGGCGACGGCATTCCTCGACGAGGTAAACCCGAACCGACCGTTCTGCCTGATCATGGCCTTCAAGGAACCACACGGGCCTTTGAATTACTGGGATCCAGAATTCCCCGATCCCTACCGCGACACTATATTCCCGCTGCCGACGAATCTGACCACCAACTCTTTCGAGGCCTTACCGGAGATTGTGCGTAACGGCCTCAACAACCAATCGAACTGGCTAGGAAATCCGCAAGCCTATCAGGAGACAATGCGTAAGCTCCACGGTTACAATAGCCGGGCGGACTTGGCCATGGGTCAAATCCGGCAAGCCCTGAAGCAACGAGGGCTGGACAAGAACACAGTGATCATCCACACGTCCGACAATGGCTCTATGGACGGCGCACACGGACTGGGGGGAAAGTGGCTGATGTACGAGGAATCCATCCGGGTGCCGCTGGTAATCATGGACCCGCGATTGCCAGTGTCTGCACGCGGACGACGTAAACAGATGGCCCTAAACATCGACTTGGCTCCGACGATCCTGGCCATGGCCGGCATTCCAGCATCGGACACCATGCAGGGTATGGACTTGCAGCCCATGCTGGGCGATCCGGAAGCGAAGGGCCGTGAGGATTGGTATTACGAACATGTGTACAACACGTCGCCTCCCCGCCGCCCCATTCCCCGGTGCGAGGGCGTTCGTACAGACCGGTGGAAATACATTCGTTACACCGACCCCGAACCGCCGCTGGAACAACTCTTTGACTTGGACGTAGACCCGCTTGAGGAGAAGGACCTAGCCGGTGATCCGATCTACGTCGACACCCTTCGGTCGCTCCGTGCGCGGTGCGGGGACCACCGTGAATCGTTGGCTGGTCGTGATGCTGCGGTTGAGCCCGTGATCCAGTAGCGACTGTCTTGGTCGTAGGCTACAAATATTGCCCAATGGCCCCAAGTTAAGGTCCTTTGGGCTTGTTCTCTTGGGATCTTCAGAAGGCTGTAACGTTGCCGGATGCGTTTGACCAATCGAGGTTCGAGGCGATTATGGCGATATCGATTGCTTTTCGCCTATTAAGAGGGCCTCGGCCGAGTAACGCAAAGACATTGCCGAAATGAAACGCCGGGTGTCCTATCTTCAACGCAAGGTCGCCCCACTCGAAAAGCAGATGCTCAAGAGTGTCCCGTCCCAAGTCGCTGAGGTCGATGCGGGGCGTGTGCGATTCACTGCCAAGGGCTTGCGTTCGCAGCGGCAGCGCCTTGGGCTTTCCGCTGGTGACTACGGCAAACTCATCGGCGTGGCTGACCAGACCATCTACAACTGGGAGCAGGAGGCATCCCGCCCGCGCAAGCAGCAGGTGGCACGGATTGCCTCTCTTCGTCAGCTGGGCAAACGGGAGGCCCTGGCCCGTTTGGAGCAACTGAAGAGCGAGGGCAAGAAGAAACCGAAATAGCGAGAGGGATGAAGCATGCGAATCTGTTTGGTGATAGCATCGGGCAACATGACCCGGGCAAAGGATAGAACTTGCGGAAAAGGAGTTGCAGACTCATGACCCACCCTCGCGGATGCCCCTGGCTCGGCTTTGCCTTGCTGATAGCAATGGCGACTCCCGTGGCTGCCATGACAAACGACACGGCCGTCACGATCGAAACCGCCCAGCACCTGAAGGTGTTCTATGAGAAAGGCCGGTTTGCGGGATGGCCTGCCAACAACGGCATCTGGCAGTGGGGCAACGAAATTGTGGTGGGCTTCAACCTTGGCTATTTGGCACCGCCGGCACAACAAGGCTTGCACCAAATCGACCCTGGACGTCCGCAGCGTCCCATGCTGGCACGAAGCTTGGACGGCGGCGAAACCTGGTCGGTCTTCCCCGCCGGCTATCCTGAGGGCGAACCTAAGCCATTCCCGACGGACATTGCCTTCGATGCCCCGGGGTTTGCTCTGAACGCCCGGGGTGACACAGCCTTCATTTCCCCGGACCGAGGGCGAACCTGGCAAGGCCCCTTCCGCCTGCCTTTTGCCGATCTGCATTTGCGTGCGCGCACAGACTATCACGTCCTGGGCTCACAGGATCTGATCCTCTTTCTCACGGCGCAAAAGACCAATGATCGAGAGGGGCGGCCTTTCTGCGCTCGCACGCGTACTGGTGGCAGGTACTGGAACCAGTTCGCCTGGATCGGACCAGAACCTCACGGCGGCTACTCGATCATGCCATCTTCGACTCGGATGCCCAACGGGGATTTCCTGGTCGCCCTTCGCCGCCGCGACAACGACCCCAGGGAACACAATTTCATCGAGCTGTTCCGTTCGCGGGACGGTGGTCTCAGTTGGCAGTGGCTCGCCCATCCGGTCGAGGACACCGGTGGGCACAGCGGTAATCCACCCACCATGATTCACCTCGCCGATGGGCGCCTCTGTATCACGTATGCCAACCGCAACGAGCCACGCACCATCCGCGCAGTGTTCAGTAGCGATGAGGGTGCCACCTGGGGGCAGGAATATGTTCTGCGCCGCGGTGCGGGCGAACCTGATATCGGTTATACGCGGACTGTGCAACGACCGGACGGCAGACTTGTCACGATCTATTACTGGCTGGACGAGCCCCGCAGCGAGCGATTCATCACGGCGACCATTTGGTCAGTGCCCAAAAACAACTGACCAACAAGAAGAAAACACCATCCATCGTGGAGCCCCCACTCTTCGCCGTGCCCCGTCTCGATTCCAGGGAGCCGAGTGCCATCTACACAGGGGGGGGGTAAACGTTCAACCAGAACGAATACCCCCTCCAAGGCAGTAGGAGTTCGCCCCATCAGTCATGAGTTCCTGCCGCTATCCAGCTTCCTCCGCTTGTCCCCCTGCTTTCTGCCCAAACCCGTCTTGCCCGCTTCTCACCCCGTAAATGGGCGTGACGCTTTCCATACGCTCTGGTCCAAGCACTCCCGACATTAACGCTGGCCCGCCTCTACGCAGAACAGGTGTTCGTCGCCCCGTAACAGCAACCGACCGTCGGCGATTACCGGGGACGCAATAATTCGCTCCCCCATCGGGTTCTCACTCAAGAGTTCGAACTTGTCCTCCACGCGTACGGCGAAAACGATGCCGTCTTCACGGGCCGCGTAGAGGACTCCGTTCGCGATCACGGGTGATGCGTAGAAGGTCGCGTTTCCCCGGGGCAGTGACCCGGTCCAAATCGTGCTTCCTGTAGCCGGATCAAGACAGACGATGCCGCCACGCGGTCGCAGGAGGTAAGCGCGATCCTTATACACCGCAGGTGAACTCACGAATACTCCTACATCGTCTCGTTTCCAGACGTGATGTGTGTTCGTCACATCTCCGGAGCCGTCAAGGCCTATGGCATACAGATGCCCTTGCCTCGGACGATCGTCTCGTCCCACAGGCACAATGGCCAGATTCCCGGAGATAACAGGCGACGCAATGGCCGGCCAATTCGCTCTACCCTCGGGATTGAACTGGTCGCATGTCCACAGCAGTGAGCCATCGGACGCAGAATGGGCCGTTAAATGATCGGCGCCCCAGATGAGAAATGCCGTACGTCCTCGGTACGTGAAGAAGACCGGGGTGGCGTATCCATTGTCATTCTCGCTCGGCACCTCGTAATTGCGTTTCTGTTGCCAACGCAGTTCTCCGGTCGCCTTGTCGAATCCTGCAATCCAGGAATCACCTTGGTGCAACCGACTCAGGATCACGCAATCGTCCGTCAGCACGGGTGAAGTGCCGGAGTCCCAATAGAGCTTCTCGGGTCCAAACTTGGCGGTCAGATCAATGGTCCAGCGAACAGACCCGTCCAAGTCGAGCGCGCTGAGACGCCCACTACGGAAGTGCACGAATATCCCTTTGCCGTCTGTGACGGGAGACCCATTGCAGCCCGAACTGAGGATGCGGTGTTTGGGCGGACTTTGGGCGTCGAGCCGAGTCAACCACATCTGTGTGCCTTGAAGGTCCAGCGCCAGGACGGCATCCTGCCCCTCGTCGGGGGTGGTGAGGTAGATGCGGTCCTTCCATATGATCGGAGTGGAACTCCCCTTCCCTGGCAAGGCAAACTTCCAGGATACACGCTCGACATTCCAGGCCGTGGGATAGTTCCCGGTTGAGGTGCTACCGTTGCCCATTGGGCCGCGCCAACTGGGCCAATCGTCAGCAAAAACCGTCGGCGCCACTGGCAAGACCAAAATGGCAACGAGGCATACTGCAAAGGAGCGTTTCATGTGTTTCATAATCTACCTTCGGTCGCGCGCACACTCAGAGAACATCTCGGCGTCGAACGTTTTGCCGGACACACAGTCGAGGATTGTAAGCCCGCCCACGCTACGGCACAAGTGGGCCGATCGTTGGCGATCCAGGCATGTGCCGCCTTGGCACTATGAAATATCCAGCCAACTGAGCAGTTGCACCGGCGGTCCCCCTGTAACCTCCGCCACGACCCTCTGACACACCTCACTCGCCGCCGGCGAGGTGGCGACCAATACGACTCGATCGAAGCCCGCGTGGGCGATCTTGGTCAGGTTCTCCTTCGTGTCGGACTTGCCGGTCTCAATCTCAACGGCGACCTTCTCGCCGGGACGCTGGGCGAGGATATCGACAGCGCCATTGCCCTTGACCGGGTGCTCACGGCGGATTTCATACCCCTCCTGCTCGAAGTGCCTAGCCGCCCGGTCCACCCAGTACATGTGTTCGAGGCTCTCGCGCGGCTGAGGGCCGGGGTCGATCCCGAGCGCCGAACAGAGGACCCTGCCGGCGCTAGAAAGCTCAAACAGCACCACTTGGCCGGAGCGGGTGGCGATGGTGACCCGCTCGATCAGGCGGGCGGAGTCGAGTGATTCCCGTACAGCATTGCCGCGGCGGCGGGACAGATTCAGCCGATGATAGCGCGTGACGGTGGTCGAGAGCGGCCGGGCGATGATATCAGCGAGGAATCTCTTCTCCTCTGGAGATAGATTCTTGGGCGGTTTCGGTTTGGAATCAGAAGAGGCATTGCTTTCTGCTGATTCCTGGGGGGATGGTGGGCGGGTATCTTCCTCTTTTGCCGCTTGGTTGATCCGATTGCTTACGCTGTTCTTATCCGGCGGTGGAATCGGTGAAATCGCCTCCGGCCGGCGCTGGTTGAATCTATTCGAGGCGGTATCGCCGTAACAACCGGCAAATCGGGCTCTGACGAGTGAATCCGACACGCTGCCTTCCCGGATCGGGCAAAGGGGGATTTTGACCACGAATGGCTCCGGATGTTCGTCCGCCAGACGGACGACCGCCGTACCGATAGGCAGAGTATTGAGCGCCTCCTTCTGCTCATCGGAGAGGTTCATGGCTCCGGCAATCGCCTGGACATCGGAGCGGAGCTTCTGGCTCAGAGCGAGCGTCGCGTAGGAGTTGGCGAACGCCACCTTACTCAGCAGCGATGCCGATTGGTCCACGAAGACGTACCCCAGGCCGTATTGACGAACCATACGAATGGATGTCTCCAAGACCGATTCCTTGGACTCGTTCGACTTTTTCAGCAGGAGATTGTGCGCCTCTTCGAGGATGATCACGTTGGTCAGTTGCTTCTGCGGACCCTGCGACAAACGATAGCGGTACAGGTACAACGTCAGGGCCTCGGAGAACATCACCCTATCGGAAGCGCTCGATAGTCCATCCATCTCCAGGACCACGTTGTGGTCCAGCAGTTCGGCCACGTGACTGTTGTCCTGGGCGTTCAGGACCGCGCCGAACTCGCCGTAGGTCATGCCCAAGAGGATCCTCTCCGCCGACGCCTGCCACATGGCGGCCCGGCCTTTGAGCTTGGCGGTGCGCAGCCACGCGAGCAGTTCCTGGATCGTGGGCCAGCCCCGTTGGGTCTCATCAAAGACGCCAAACTGCGAATAGAGGTGGTCCAGTCCGGCGACAAGTAAGCTGATGACACCCTCGCCACCGAGATAGGCCGAGGCGATCACATCGACGATCAGCTTGATCCAGAGGTGCGGTTCGCAGCCCGCCGGCGGGATCAGTGGATTGAACCGAAACGGCGCGACATCGCGACCAATGGTGAAGACCCGCAGTGTCTTGTGGCGGCTGACCAGGTCCCGGTAGCCGCGCTTCCAGTCCAGGGCGAGGACCTTGATCCGCGAGCCGATGATGCCTTCCATGAGTACAAACGTGAGATTCGTCTTGCCCGAGCCGCTTCGTCCGGCAACGAGTATGTGCTCCTTCAGCCGGTCGCTTTTCAAATAGAATGGGTACAAGTCGTGGCCGCCATACGACACGGTCCCGAGCTTGATATCGCCGCTGCAGGCGAACTTCTTCGACGGCGGCGGGAATGGCGAGCGGTCCGGTTCGTAGCTCTTGCCAAGATGCTTGGCGGCCAGGAGCTCGAGCGTCTGCTCGATGTCGGCCTTGCCGCCTGCATCCGATTCCGCCAGATACGCCGACCATAACCGGTCGATCTTGGCGCCGAGAACGGGCTTGAGCTGCCGGCACAGTTCCTGGATGCGGGTGATCAAGGGGCATCACCCTCGCTATCCTCCAGGATCGAGACCTTGCGGTAGGCGGACAGATACTGCTGCGCGTTTTCCGGCAGTTGCAGTCTCAACCGCGAGACATCCCGCCACAGATTGACGCGTTCGGCGCGCTGTTCCATGTACAGCTCGTTCATCCTCTTACTGACGGAGTACTCGACCTTGCTATCGGGAGGACCATGGTAGCCTTCGTGCCGGTACAGGCAGTTGATGGCCTCACACTTGGACCATTCGAGCTCGTAGATGTTCTTGTCATAGACCTCATAGCGCCTGCGAATCTGAGAGATGACATCATCCAAACCGAGGCCAGCCGTGTGCTTCTTGTCGGAGATCAGGGCGGTCTCAGGCTCTGATTCGGGAATGGCCAGGTACCCTCGGCGGATCACCTGTTCGACCGTCTGTGGTCTCGAATAGTCGCGCCTCCGGGTCAGATCCGAAGTGAAATCGTACGAGGAACCGGGCACGAATCGTACCTCCAAAGGTGCAGCAGACCGGGGCAGATCGTAGGACACAAAGCGGCCTGCTGCGTAGAAATACGGTACATATCCAGGGCCGAAATGCGGCCTTCCTATAGTCTGGTTCGGGTACATCTTGCCACCTCCAATCACTCCTTGGAGGTGGTAATGCGCCACTGGTATTTAAGCCTTTCCTTTTTCGAAGCCACCCGATGGAGACGAAACCGCGCGGGTCCGCAAGCGCAAGGTTTAAGAATCCAGCCGCACCCCGACCCTGCGGAGGTGATTCCAATGAGCAAACGAAAAGACCGCATCGTGCGCCTCATCGAGTTCGATGCACGGGCCCGGGTGGCGGCACTGGCGAACAGTTATCCACATACCCGGCCCGAGGAGCGGGAGGAGATCATGGCCGGGATCCAGTTCGAGCGATGGCTGGCCGACACTTGCGCCTTTTGCCTGGAGAAGGACTGAGACTGTTAATCTGGGGCGACATTCACGTTCACCTTTCCGTTCGCATTTATCCTGGAAACCTGAACATCTGAATGCCTTTTGCGCTCCTAAGTCCTTGTCAATCCTCAATCTTTCACCTTTCCAACGACCGTAACTCTGAACGAATCCTATTTAGCCTTTCCTGGCTCGATTCTGCCCCTATGCACGCTCTCTCTCGATCCCCGTCACCACCCTACCGCCGGCGATGCAGCCGAGTTATCCACAATCACCATGCCGCAGCCGCCACCCTGTCAGTCTGGGCACTCTGTGACTTTCACTTTCACGGGCATTTACTATGCCTATGTGAGTGATTCTCAACACTTATCCACATCCTAACCCCTTATAAAACCTATACTTCTGAGTTTCACCACCCCTGTGATTCCCAGAAACCTCAAAACGATGCCCTCTGAGCCCCTATCCGCACTTCTCTGCCGTCCAACCGGGTCATCCGCACCCTCGAGCCAGGCATATCTATCCCTTCGCTCTCTGTCCCCCGGGGATGCGAAGCAGACCCGGGTGGGTGACCGCAGCGTAAGCGAAGGTCGCCATAGTGCCGCAGGCACTTCACCGTTCCGCCCCACTGTGCCCTGCCACAACCCTTTCCACGTACCTTTGCCGCCCTTGGAAAACCCCGAATCTGTCCTCTCCTCGTACCGAACCCGCCCCTGAACTGTACCACTGCCCTACACGAACCCGACTCGAAAACGTACCGCGACGTTGTCGAAACCGAGCGCCGAACTGTACCGGCTCATGGCCGAAACAGCACCACGATGGAGCACCATCTTGACCCGAACGTGTACTGCAACCCGACGGCTTCCGAGTCCAATCTGCACCCGCCACTGATGCGGACCCAGACCATCTGACTGCCGCAACCGACCGAGGGAGCGGGGTGTATTAATTCACCTGCGGTATGTCATCACCGCCCCCGGGGACGCGAAGTGGACCCGGGCGGGTGACCGAAGCGTAAGCGAAGGTCGCCATAGTGCCGAAGGCACTTCACCACCCGTGCTCGATTGTGCTCTGCCACACACCTTTGTCGCACTTCCCAAGTTTGTAAACCGCCCTCCATCTGTCCGGGAGCCGACTGCGAAATGCACCACCGCCCCGCCGTTATCGAGCACGAAACTGTACCCATCCCGCGCCGGAACCCGATCCGGACATGAACCATGGCGAGCACAGAACTGCACCGTCAGTGCACGCTCTGACGCCCGTAAACCGTACCACTCTTTGACGCAGAAGCGTGGCACTTCGCGCCAATCCCGGGGCGTAAAATGGGGTGCCTCAGCACCCCGGAGAGGCCCAGAGCTCCTGGACCTTGGCCTCCTGCTCCTTCCTGCTCTTGGCCTGCAGCTTCTCAATCCGCTGCTTGAGCCGGTACGCGTAAAGGTAGCTCTCCACAAGGAAGTACATCGCGTTGTCCTTGATGTCGCCGATGTCGAGCACCCCGGTTCGCACAAGCCCCATGATTTTGTACTTGGTCCTGCCCGGAATCCGGTCTGAAGCCAGTCGAAGCAGGCCTGACAAATCCTTGAGCCGCTCCTTGAGCTGCTGTATCTTGTACCGAAGCTTGCTGTGCTCGGGCCTGTAGCTGTCAAAGTCCACGGTCCCGAATGCACCCCAATCGAGCCTGCCGTCCTCATCCATGTTCGGCCGAATCGGGCACTCCCACCGCTGCTGCGGCAATCGCAGGATAGGCCACCACATCTGTTTGTACACAACCCGTTCAAGCTCGTCCGGGTCTGCCAGTTCCTCATCAGGCAAGTCCGCCAAGGTACCGTACTTGGTTCTGCGTTGTTCCTGCCGCAGTGCAGATTCTGGCACAAAGATGCCATCACATATTTCAGATTCATATTGGTCCATGTTGACCACCTCCGTCTTTCGACACCCTTGGCGAAAGGGCGGGGTGCGTCGGAATACAGCCGTGGAGTCCGCATTCGAACCTAATAGCAAGCAGTCGGCGGGGTCTTCTCTTCTGGTACGCCGACTCTCCCTATTAGATGAGAAGGGGGAAGCACGGCTTTGATTTTGCCGATAGCGCCTGGCTGGCGATGGACTTTCTGCAGAACTGCGTAAGGGATTTCGCGGTTTTCCGTCCCAATGATTGAAAACCACAAATCCCAATTAGCCGCTTCGGCGGAAAGTTCGGCCCCCCAGCGTCGGCAGAATCAACACTCTGCGGGGGTGTTGGACCGAAGCGGTTCAACGAATCACGGCTTGTGCGCTCTGGACAAAGCGTCTATGTGGGCCTGAGCATGAACGGCTGCTGGATAGCCGGGGCTCTCGTGCGGCAAGAGGTTGCCCAAACGTGAGGTCTTCAGGCAGTGTCCGCTGATTCTATTGGCTTTCGGAAAGCGGTGTCGCAGGCTGCATTCCACTCAGAGGTCCATCGCCTGGCTCCAGGTTGATTTTCAGGACGTGGCTGACCGTACGCTGGCCGCCGGTGACGTTCCAACCGGAAGGGGCATAGAACCATTCGGGACGGCCGTTGAGGCAAAGGACTTTCGGACGCTCGAACTTCGGATCGCCACCGTAGATCTTCTTTACGGCGAAAGGGTCATACGCCGCGTAGTAGCGCGGAATGAGCTCAAAACCCAGTTGGGTCCATTCGGGTTTGAAGTGGATCCCATCGTCAGAAACCCACAGCGCGCCCGCACCGCGCAAGCCGGTGACTCTACCATGGTTGTCGGTGGTCAGCAGGCACACCTTCCCATCCCACAGAAACGCGGAGGCATCCTCGATGAAGACACCGTCGCCCGTGATCGGCTCATCCAACATCCGGTAGGGCCCGGTCAGTTGGTCGGCAATGGCCAGACCATAGAGCGTGGTGCCGCGCACCTTGCCGGTGGTCTTGAAGTAAAGGTGGAACCTGTCGCCGACCTTCAGCAAGGCCGGGTTCACGACTTGTTTGCCGTGGCTGAAGTGGTTGGGATCGGGCGACGGGCCGAGGATCAAGCCGCCCTGACCAACCTTCTTCCACGGCCCATTGACGCTGTCCGACACCGCCATACCGATCTGCTGGTTTAACGGGTGCGGCGGCTGATGGAAATCGCTGTTGGCGATGTAGCAGAGTGCAAACGTATTCCCGAAACGCCGGACTTCCGGATTGTGCGACGCAAAGGCATCCCATTCGCCGGTACGTCCCGTGCCGCGGACGACGACGTTCTGGAAGCGGAACGGGCCGTCTGGCCGGTCCGAGACGTAGTGCGCGATCTCACTCGACCGGCGCCAGGCCGGATCGACGTTCGCCTCGGGCCAACGTGCAGCGAAGAGATGGTACTTTCCGTCAGCTACAATGGGCGACGCGCCCCAGATAGTGAAATCGGGATCCTCGATGGCAATCCCTTGCCAGATGAGAGCCATCGCAAGTGAGGATTCAGGGACCTTCAACTCGCTTCGTCGGGATGCGGACAGCATGGACTCCTTTTTCGGGTCAGAGGAAGGACGACCAAGAATTGCATCCCGGAATCGTGCGGCGATCCGCCCATATCCAGCGCTGGTTGGATGCACGCCATCGCTCACCAGTTGCAGGTCGGGCGCCAACGTGCCAGCCAGGTCCACCACCTCCGCAACCTCTGCAAGAGCTGCTTCTCGCCACCACATCCGAATCTGCTCCAGTCGCGGCCGTCGGATTTCCAGGTCCGCCTTCCGTGCTGGTTTCAGGCCCGGCGTATCGGGCAACATGGGCGAAGGCAAGGCCACCAGGACACGGCGACCAGGACGACGCAGGGATTCCAGCAGACCCCGCGCGTCGGAGACAAAGGAGGCACAGTGAGCCCAATTGTTGCGTGGCGCACCACAGGTGTCGTTCGCACCCAACAATAGCAGAACGATATCCGGATCGAACGCCATCGCCGCGCGGAATTGGGGCTGTTTGCCGTAAGGCTTGTCACCCTCGGCCAAGAGTGTTGCGCTACCTACCCCGAAGTTGCGAACATCGTACCCCTCACCCAACAAGTCGGCTAGCTGCGCTGGGTACGAGTTTTGCTCGCGGGCCATAACGCCGGCGCCAAACGTGATTGAATCCCCCATGCATGCCACACGGACCACTCGCTGCGCGCCAACAGCCTGCGCGGGAAACTCAATGGTCTTGCCGGTCGCCTTGTCTATCGGCATCTGGGCACCTTCCGCCACCAGCCGTTCTGTCAGCCGCTTCGCGAGTTCCGTGACCTCTGTCCGGTTGTCCTTCGCCAGATCGTGCGTCTCGCTGATGTCCTCATCGATGTTGAACAATTCCACCCGGCGATCGGCGTGGTGATAGATGAGTTTCCATGGCCCCTGGCGGATCGCGCTGAATGGCCCCTGGCCGCCGTAGTTGTGCGGAAAGTGCCAGATCAACGTCCGATCCGCCGGCGTCTTGCCCTCGCCCTTCAAGAGCGGCACGAAACTGACGCCGTCCACCGTTTGGACGGTCTTTCCGCGCCAGTCCACACCGGCGAGTTCGAGGATCGTCGGGAAGAAGTCCTCGATCACGACGGGGTCCTGACAAACGGTGGCAGGTTTCGTCACGCTGGGCCACTTCACGATCATCGGCTCCCGGATGCCGCCTTCGTACGGCGTGAGCTTGTGCCCCCGCAAGGGCAGGTTCGGTGGACATTGCGAGGGAGAGCCGTTGTCCGACATGAACAGAATAACCGTGTTGTCCGCGACGCTCAGGCGGTCCAGCGTCGCCATCAGGTCCCCCAGGGATTTGTCCATACCCTCGATCATCGAGGCGAGCGTCGCCTCGAACGGTGTAAGGCCCGCGTCCACATACTTCTGGTAGAATCGATCGTCCTTCTCCCAGGGGGCATGGACGGCATAGTGCGACATGTACAGGTAGAACGGTTGCTGGTCAGCGACGGCCTTCTCGACGGCCTTGATCGCTTCCAGCGTGAGCGCTTCGGTCAGATAGATGTTCTTGCCGTGATAGGCATCCAGGCCCGGCACGTCCCAGATGAGATCCGGCGGGTTGGTACGCCAGGCGGCGCTGAAGTTCTTTTCTCCCCAGTAACTGCCCGGGCCCCCAGCGCAGTGACCGGCGATATTCACATCGAAACCCAGATGCAGGGGATTCTCGCCCGGCGTGTCCTTGGCGCCGAAATGCGCCTTGCCCACGTGGATGGTGCGATATCCCGCATCGCGCAGCAGCGCGGGCAGCGGCGTAACCTGCATCGTCCGCGCGACGCCGGCGTCGGTGCAGACACCATTGAGGTTCCAGTCCGGCGGCTGGATGAGCTGGCTCGGATTGTCCGGCGAACGGTCCTTTCGCAGCGTCCAGTTCGTCACGCGGTGCCGCGCAACGTTCATACCCGTCAGCGCGCTGACCCGCGTGGGGGAGCAAACGGCCGAGGCGTAGGCCTGCGTGAACATCATCCCCTGGGCGGCGAGTCGTTCCATGTTCGGCGTACGATAGCGGCGGTTGAGAGCGGTGGTCTCGCGGTGGAACGGCACGGAGGTCTCCTGCCACCCCATGTCGTCCACGAGGAAGAAGATGATGTTGGGTCTGCCGGCAGCTTGGATTGTGGCTAAAGGAGTCAGCAGTGACGCGGTAAAGATGAGGAAGGCGGCCTTGTTCATATTGGTTTCCCTTTGCTGTACAATCGTATGCTACCGAGGTGCTCTTTCAGATTCTCCCCGGCACGTAAGCGACGTGGCAATGTTTACGTCGGTTCCACCATACACGCCCATTTCCAAAGTCTCTAAGGAATGAAGCGGTAGCTCCCACCTTTGGCAATATCAACCGTCCGGCTCTGATTCTCGTATCTGAGCCGCACGGAGCCACCCGCCACCGATCGGATAACGGCGCGTTCGAGCTTTCCCCCGTGCCATTCAATATCCACTTCGAAGTCTCCCCGAGCGCGCAGACCTTTAACGCTGCCGTCCGGCCAGGCTTTGGGCAGCGCTGGAAGAAGATGGATCTGGCCGGCGTGGCTCTGGAGCAGCATCTCCGCCATGCCGGTTGTGCCGCTGAAATTGCCGTCAATCTGAAAGACCCGGCCCGGCCAGCATCCGTTCATGAGGTTGGCAAACGCGTTGCGCCCGATGAGGCGATCCAGGTACCAGTAAGCCTGTTCCGCATCACCAAGTCGGGCGCAGAAGCAGATCTTCCAGGCGTTGCTCCATCCCACATCACCGCCGAAGCCCCGTTTGTCGAGCGTTCTTCTGGCGGCCTCAAGTAAGGAAGGATCGTGCTCATTGATCAAGGAGAACGGATGTAATCCAATCAAATGGGACACATGACGGTGTTTCGGGTCGCTCTCCTGGTAGTCCTCGATCCACTCCTGGATCGTGCCGTCGCCGCCAATCCGCAGCGGCGGCAGCTTCCTAAGGCTGCTCTCCAGTCTTTCCCGCAGCGGGGTATCGCGGTCCAGTATCTTGGAGCCTTGGGCCACGGCCTCAAAGACCACCCGGACAATCGAAGTGTGGTAGGTGGAGCCTCTCGTCAGTCGAACCGCCTTGTTGAGCGTGGGATGGACATAGGCATTCTCAGGCGATGTGGAGGGCACCACCACGAAATAGCCGTCCCGGTCCTCAACCAGATTCGCCAGGATGAACTCGGCTGCACCCCG
>DCUI01000323.1 GCA_002327785.1 Phycisphaerales bacterium UBA2218 | reverse complement strand
CCTCGACCGCGTGCTGGCCTGCCTCGACCCGGAAGAGCACCAGGTTCAGCCCGCCGTGGAGGTCAACATCCAGCCGCCGAAGATCTTCTACAGCGGCAAGCCCGCTCTGCTGGTCATGTTCATGGGCGAACCGGAGCTACAGCCGGTGGACCCGAACCGGCCGGAGTTGATGTTCGCGATCAACACGAACTGGGACGTGTTCTACGACACGATCGAATCTCGCTACTATCTGCTCAATGGGGTAAGCTGGTTGAGTGCCGCCGACCCGGTCAAGGGCCCCTGGACCGGCGTCAAGAAGCTTCCGGCAGCGCTGTCCTCGCTACCCGCGGATGATAACTGGGCCGACGTGCGGAAGAACGTACCGGGCAAGCGGGCCAAGGACGTGCCTGTAGTGCTTGTAACTACGGAGCCCGCGGAATTGATTCTTACCAAGGGGGAGCCGAGCTACAAGCCCATTCCCGGAACCCGCCTGATGAGCGTGGCGAACACCGAGAGCATCCTGTTCCTCCATTCCGGGGAAGGGCAGTACTATTTCCTGGCTGCCGGCCGTTGGTTCCGCACCAAGACTCTGGACGGCCCGTGGTCGGCGGCCAGTGCTGACCTGCCCGCGGACTTCGCCAAGATTCCCGACGATAATGCGTCGGCGTTCGTGAAAGCTTCCGTGCCGGGCACGCGGGAGGCCAAAGACGCCGTGATGCTGGCGTCGGTGCCGACGACTACCACCATCACACTGGCCCCGGTCACGGAGCAGGTGGTCTACAGCGGTGCGCCACAATTCGTAGTCATCCAGGGGACCACCGTCCAGTATGCCGTCAACTCGCCGAACACCGTATTCCTGGTCGACGGTCGTTACTATTGGTGTGAACAGGGGGTCTGGCTCTACGCAGGCACAGCCAATGGTCCGTGGTCATTTTGCACCAGTGTGCCGCCGGCCATCTATACCATTCCGCCCACGCACCCCACATACAACGTCACCTACGTGGTGGTGCAGAGTTCCACTCCGACCACGGTTGTTTACAGCCAGACCTCGGGCTACAGCGGCCAGTACGTGGCCGCTACCGGCGTGCTGATGTTTGGCATGGGCGTGTTGGTCGGGGCCGCCATAGCAGACGACGATCACTACCACTACTATCATTATCCGCCTCCGTGTCATTACTCCTACGGTTGCGGCGCGGTGTATCACCACGGCCATGGCGGGTACTATGTCTCGGCGCACGCTTCCTATGGACCTTATGGTGGGGCAGGCCGGGCGGCGGCTTATAATCCCCGCACGGGTACCTATTCGCGTGGAGCGTACGCCTATGGCCCTGCGGGCAGCGCATCGGTGAGGCAAGCCTACAATCCTTACACCGGCGGCTATGCCCAGGGTGGGAGAGTCAACACCCGCCGCGGTTCGGCGGGAGGCTTCTACGCTGAACAAGGGGGGACTTCGGCATGGGGTGGTTACCGCTCCGGCCCACGGGGCGCCGTGGGCGGCGTGGGAACCAGCGAAGGCACCGGGGCGGTCGGTTGGGACACGCGCTACGGACAGGGTATGGTCGCCAAGGACAAGGAAGGCAACGTCTACGCCGGCAAGGACGGCACCGTGTACAAGAAGGACAGCTCCGGCAGTTGGAGCAGCAACAGCGGCAGCGGCTGGGAGAGCGTGGACAGGTCGCAGGCGGGCTCAACCCGCACCACGACGACCAGCGCCAGTAGTCGGAGTCAGTCGTCTACTACCCGGACCCAGCCGAGCGCGACAACGCAAACGCCGCAGTTCTCAGGTTCCCGCGAGGTCAGCAGCACGTCACGCGAATCCACGCAGAGCCTGAACTCGCAGGCCCAGGCGAGGGAGCGGGGTAATCAGCAGACGCAGCGCACCCGCCAGACGCGGTCCTCCAGCTCGCGTTCCACCAAGAGCTGGTCGGGTGGCAGAGGAAGGTGATGAGCCGGTGCGGCATGGAATATCGAATCGGGATAATTGGAGAGAAATAGTATGACTCAGATGAACCCAACGCAATCCAGGATGACGGCAAGAACCGCACTGGGCCTGGCCCTGCTGGCGGTCGCGATGGTGGTCGCCTCGTGCTCGACGACATCGAAGCCGAGAGGAGAAGCGACTATGACAGCCGCCTTCCGGGAGGGAGTACCGGGCGGCGTCATGGTCGGGACGTACCAGGAAACAGCCACGGTGACCGCCATCGATGCAGCTAAGCGTGCGGTGACGCTCGTCGGTCGGGACGGCACCAAGACCATGTTCAAAGCCAGTCCCGAGGTCCGCAACTTCGACCAGATCCGCGTCGGCGACCAGGTGAAAGCGACGGTGGTGGAGCAACTCGTCGTGTTCCTGCGGCAAAACGGGACGCCCGCCGGCGACAGCCAGGCCAGCATGGTTGCCCTGGCCCCCAAAGGCGCCAAGCCGGGCGTGCTGATGGCCGACACGGTGGAGGTCATCGCCACGGTCAAGGCCATCGACCTGAAGCGACATAGAGCGACTCTCCAATTCCCGGACGGCAAGTCCAAGACCGTCGCAGTCCGACCCGACGTGGACCTGACAAAGGTGAAGCTCGGCGAAGAGGTGGTCATTCTCACCACGGAAGCGATGGCCATTGTGGTTGAGAAACCTTAGTTTCCCGATCCCGGAGACGAACGATGCGATTGGGTTGGCTATACGAACGGGATTCCTGGGTAATCGTCCTGGTCTTGATGGTCGCGATGATGCTGGCGGCCGAGATCGGTTCCCGAGTAGGCCGGCGTTGGCCTATGCGTGCCGGCGAGACCAGCGGCAGGTATTTCATCGCGGTACAAGGCTCGTTGCTGGCCTTGCTGTCCTTGTTGCTCGGATTTACCTTCAACATGTCGACCCAGCGATACGAAACGCGGCGGCGGCTGGTGATGGATGACGCGAACGTGCTCGGCGTTCTGTGCATGCAGAGCAGCCTTCTGCCTCAGCCACAACGAAGCAAGTTCGAGCCCTTCTTGCGACAGTACATCGAAGCACGTGCGGACACAGCGATTGTCAAGGGTGAACTCACGGGCGCAGAGCTGGCGAACCGGATTGAACTCGCCACAACGCTGCATGGCCGGATGTGGGAGGTGGTCAAGACGGAGGTGCAAGGTGAGCATCCCGCGAGAGGGGCACAAGCCATGGTCACCTTGCTGGGCGACGTCCAGTCCCTGCACCGCCAGCGAATCTGGGCCTATGGGAGCCGCGTCCCGGAGGTCATTATCACGATGCTCTTCGGGACGGCCATGACCGCCATGTTTGCCGTGGGCTATTCCGGCGGGCTCACCCAGCAGCGGGGGATGCTTCTGAGGGTCATGATAACGCTCGTTGTATGCGGTACGGTCTTCACCATCCTGGACCTGGACACGCCGCGCCGCGGATCGATTCACGTCGAACAGACTCCCATGCTGTGGGTGAAACAGATGATGGAGCATGTCTCCGAGCCGAGCCCATGAGTTCCTCAGTCCCGGCGCCGGCGGCCGGGACTGTGTCGTACAAATGAAGACAACAAACTGTGAAGAAGAAGGAAAAAACGAGTATGCAAACGTGGGTGTGTATCACAGCGATGGCGATCCTCGGATGGACGTTGACCGTTCCGGCAGCCGCGCAGGAAGACGAGAAGGCGACGGAGCTGGCCAAGAAACTGGCCAACCCGATTGCCAATCTGATTAGCGTGCCGATTCAGGCGAACTACGATGAGGGCATCGGTCCGGATGGGGACGGCTCCCAGTGGCGCATCAACGTGCAGCCGGTGATCCCGTTTTCGCTGAATGAGGAGTGGAACCTCATCACGCGGACCATCGTCCCGCTCATCGATCAACAGGACGTCCCGATCGACGGCATGGGGGAATCTGGGCTGGGCGACATCACGGCCAGTCAGTTCTTCTCTCCGAAGGAACCGACCGCAGGGGGATGGATTTGGGGCGCCGGTCCGGTATGGTTGTTGCCGACCGCCTCCGACGATGCGCTGGGCGGCGAGAAGTTCGGGATTGGGCCGACCCTCGTGGCGCTCAAGCAGGTCGGGCCCTGGACCTACGGTGCACTGGCCAACCATATCTGGTCGGTCGCGGGAGACGACGACCGTGACGATGTCAGCGCGACCCTCCTGCAGCCGTTCCTGTCGTACATTACGAAAACCAAGACCACGCTGTCGCTCAATACGGAGGCGACCTACGACTGGGAAGCCGAGGAGTGGTCCGTCCCCATCAACTTCGGGGTCTACCAGTTGCTCAAGATGGGAAAACTGCCGGTTCAGTTGGGTGGTGGTGTCCGGTATTGGGCCGACTCGCCGGACTACGGGCCGGAGGGCTGGGGCGCACGTCTGCAGTTGACGTTCCTGTTTCCCAAATAGATCGCAGGCTTCTCCCCTGAGGTGTGTGTCTGGAAACGTTGTGAGATCGAACTGATGGTGTGATTCAATCGACGACGAACAATAGAATGGAATGGATTGAGGAATGTGACTATGGCTAACCCAACAGAAGAATTGAGCACGGTATGCTCGAGCTGGAACCAGGCGGGCTACACCCGGTGCCCCCGAGTGTCCGACGCGTCGCCCCGGAATGTGGTCTCCGTTGAGTTCGGCAGGAACTCCATGCTGAGCCCGTTCCTGAGAACACTGTGCAACGTCGGCCTGATCATGGCGCTTGCCGTGCCCGCCATCGCCTTCGGCGCAAACGCACCTCGCCGGCCGAACATCATCATCGTCCTCGGTGATGATCTGGGCTATTCGGACATGGGCTGTTTCGGCAGCGAGATCAAGACGCCGAACCTGGATTCGCTCGCCAAAGCCGGGGTGCGCTTCACGCAGTTCTACACCTCCGCCAGTTGCTCCCCCACGCGCTCCATGCTGCTCAGCGGCGTGGACACGCATCTCAACGGCCTGGGCTGCATGGACGAGTGGGCGGCGCCCAACCAGTGGGGTGTGGACGGCTACGAAGGCGACCTCAACAAGCGCGTCACGACCCTGCCGCAGGTGCTCAAGGACGCCGGCTACCACACTTACATGGTTGGCAAATGGCACATGGGCAAAAAACCTGATCACATCCCCGCCGCGCGCGGATTCGAACGCGACTTCTCGCTACTCGACGGCGCGGGCAGCTATTGGGACATGTGGAGTTTCACCGCCGCCAATCCGAAATCCACCTTCACCGAAGATGGACGCTACCTGAAGAAACTCCCCAAGGATTACTACGCCACTAAGACCTACACCGATAAGGTCATCAGCTTCATTGAGGAGGGGCGGAAAGACGGCAAACCGTTTTTTGCCTTCGTTTCGCACCAGGCCCCGCATGACCCGTATCATCTGCCTCGCGACTGGCGCAACCGCCACGTGGGCGAATACGACAAGGGTTGGGACGTGGTGCGCCAGGAACGGCTCAAACGCCAGATTGAAATGGGCATCGTGCCAAAAGGCACTGAATTGGCCGAGCGCATGTGGTTCATCCCCGATGCCACTCTGCTGGCGCCCGCTGCGCGCGCGATCCTGGGCAAGAAGATGGAATTGTACGCCGGAATGGTGGAGAATATGGACTACCACACCGGCCGCATGATCGATTATTTGAAGAAGATCGGCGAATACGACAACACCATCTTCATCGTGTTCGGCGATAACGGGGCGGAAGGAGCCGACCTCTTCAAGATGATTGCGGGCACGCCCGGTACGCGCAATTTTCTGTTCGCCGCGATGCAATGGTCGCAGACTCACCCGAATGCCTGGGGCGATCCGCATACGTACGTCGGCTACGGCCCGATGTGGGCCCAGGTTTCGATGACGCCGTTCAGCCAGTATAAAGGCTTCATGTGCGAGGGCGGCATCCGCAATGGCCTCATCGTCAGCGGCCCGATTGTCAAGCGGGCTCCGGGGAGCATCAATCGTGGCCTCATGCACGTGGCGGACCTCATGCCCACGTTGCTCGAAGTGGCGGGCGCCAGTTATCCCAAGACGGTCAACGGTCAGGAGCCGCCGCCGCTGATCGGCAAATCGTGGATCAAGATGCTGGCGGGCCAGGAGGATTCGCCCCGTTCCGGCCAGGATTACCTGGCGTGGGAAATTTTCGGCAATCGCGCCGTCCGGCAGGGTGACTGGAAGTTGGTGTGGCAATACAAGCCGTATGGCACGGAACAATGGGAGTTGTTCAATCTCGCCGCTGATCCGGGAGAACGCCATGATCTGACCGCCCAGGAACCTGACAAGGCCAAAGCGCTCCTGGCGCTCTGGGACGACTATGCCCTCGCCAACAAGGTGGTCCTGCCCAGCCGCGTCTTGTGGGAAGGACAGGAGAAACAACTGCCGGACCGTTATCCGGTGGTGGACGGTTACCCCCCGGTCCTCTATCAGAAGCAATTCGTGCCGCCCAAGGATATGATGGCTGATCCCAAGCCTTGAGCGTCGCCAGTTTGAGAGTTCATTAAGAAGGACAGATATCTCATGAAGAACTGTGGAGGTTTTATGAAACCGGTTGCTTGGTTGTGGTTGGTCGTCGCGACGATGCTCGCCATGGGGGTGCTGTGTCCATCGCAGGTGCTGGCCCAGGTCCCGGCGCGATTCTACTGGAAGACCTTGTCGAATGCCAGTGCGGTGCCGCTCATCGTTGAGTCAATAGATGGCAACACGAACCCGTTCGACTCCGCTCACACCATCACGCCGGGAGCGGACTTCGAAGCCACATTGGCCCTGGCGGGTTACGCTCGCACCCTCTCTCTGTTTAATCGCGCGGCCATGATCGCGATTCTGGAGCCCGTGGGACGAATCTCGGGCGAGGTCACGGCGGCCGGTCGGACATTCAACCAATCGGTCAGCGGGTTCGGCGATCCGATGCTCGAGTTCTGTATCAATCTGCTGGGCCCGCCGGCGCAGAAGAGCATCCCCGATGCCCTGCGCTATGAGCCGGGCTTCTCCGTTGATCTGCTCGTCGACCTGGCGGTGCCGGTTGGCGAATACGATGACGACCAGCCTTTGAATCTCGGACAGAACCGCTGGTATGGGCGTTTCGGCATTCCCATCGTCTGGCAGCTCGGCGCGTGGGTGCCAGGCCGGCGCACGACCCTGGAGTTCCTGCCCGCCGTGTGGCTCTTCGGAGACAACGACGACTATGTCGGACAGACGATGGAGACCGATCCCATGTTCCAACTGGACGCGCACTTGACGCGGGATTTCACCGAGCACTTCTGGGGATCGCTCGACGGCGCCTGGTACAGCGGCGGTGAGCCGACCATCGATGGCGTCTCGGGGGAGAAGCTCAGCAACGTCGGCTTGGGATTCACGCTCGGGTACAACATCAACGACAACCTGAACCTCACCTTCAGCTACAAGTCGACCATTGATGATGACGATCCCGATGACCTTCGCATGGACATGTTCATGGTCTCGCTCGTGTACGGGTGGCACCCGCTCCTTGAAGGCGCGCGGCGGCTCGGGGAGGAGTAGCGCGGTCTTTTGTTGAGCCGGGTCCGCCGTCACGCGCCGCCATCGGACGCTGTGGCGTGTTTTCTGAAGCCGGTGGAAGATGAGGCGCTTCTGGATGCTATTGACTGGGCGATCAGCAAGGTTGATGACCGGCATGGGCAGCGCCATTGAGAGCCACGATATCGTGATTGCAGTGTTCAGTGTAACAGGTGCAGCGTGATACTCCCCCGGGGCTGACAGCGCATTGTACATCCGCGCTGTCAGCCTTCCTTGGACTGAGGCGAGGGATCAGAGGTGAGCACAGGGTGTGTGCTTCTGTGGTGAAAGCGCATGGAGGACTGGGCCGTTCAGTTTCGGGAACGTCTCGATCAGATTCACGGCCGGTGACCATCACGAGGTGAATGAGGTGAGACTGTGACAACGGACACCGCGACAGACCTGGAGTACGAGACCCGCGAAGGAGGAGTCGTTGGGCTCATCATCCGGGGTTGGCTCGATGACACCCAGAACGAATTTCGGATCGAGGGTTTACCATGAAGAATGAATGCGAGACGTTTCGTGGCAGGACGCGGGCTTTCAGGATGTCTTGTTCGCACCGCGGGGTGACGTGGAGCTTCGCCATGCTACGTCCGGCTGCCTTGGTCTTGCTTGGGCTGGGGCTAACCTCTTGTTCCTCCTCAAGGAGTGGCGTGATCGCTCCAGGCACTGCGGCGGCGGTGGATTTCAGCCGCTACGCTGGCCGTTGGTATGAGCTCGCACGGCTGCCGATGCCGTTTCAAAAGGCGAACGAGGCAGCCATCGCGGAGTACGCCGCCAATGCCGATGGCACGATCTCGGTGCATAACATCGCGATCCGTCCCGATGGTTCGCAGCGTGATATTCGTGGCTATGCGAAGGTGCTGAACCCTCCGGAGAACACGAAGCTCGCCGTGCGCTTCAAAACCTGGTTTGGACCGCTGATCCCCGTGCCCAAGGAAGGCAACTACTGGATCCTTTACGTGGATGAGCAGTATCAGGAAGCCATCGTCGGCACTCCGAACCGGAAGTATCTCTGGCTGCTCGCCCGCACGCCCACGACTTCCGAAGCAAGCTATGCGGCGCTGGTCGCCAAGGCCAGCCAACTCGGCTTTGACACCACACGCCTCTTGAGAGATCCGCTCCGGCAAGGAAGCGCCCTCCAGGGGACACAACCATGAAGACCACCCGCAGAAACAATCTCATCGCCGCCGTCCTGTTCGTTTCACCCTGGCGAACGGTCGGGTTGGCGCTGTTCTGCGTTGCCAGCATGGCCCGGGGACAGGAAGCGGAGCATCCGCTCAAGCCGGCAGATCGGTCCAGCCCCCGCGCCGCCTTGCAGACGTTTCTCGATGCGGGTGACACTCTGGGTGCGTTTCTGGCGCGGGAGTACATTCCATCTCCTTCGCGTGCGGAACACCAGGTACTGCGCTCGCAGGCAAAAACTGTCATCGAATCTCTGGACTTGAGCGAAGTGCCGCCGGCGGCCCGCTTGAAAAGAGGACGAGCGGCAGCCCTGGCCTTGTATGAGACCTTGAGCCGGATCGAGCTTCCACCGTTCGACGCCATCCCCGACGCCGAACAGTGGAATCAGACCACCGGCACCCATGCTGCGCGGTGGGTGATCCCGAACACCAAAATCGTCTTGGCGCGCGCAGAGAGCGGACCGCACGAGGGCGAGTTTCTGTTCAGCCCCAAGACCGTGGCCAATGCCGCAGACTTCTACAAGCGAGTGCACGATCTGTCCTACACCCGCCCGGTGCCCTTGGAGAATCTGAAGGAAACCATCCTCAGCGACGGGGGAGGGTGGATGATTCCCACCCGCTGGATCCAAGCGCTGCCCAGGGCGCTACGCGTCCCACTGGCCGAACAACCTGGGTGGAAGTGGATCGGAATGGCGATGGTGCTACTCGTCTGTGCACTGCCCCTGCGCGTCGCGCACCGCATTTCGCACCGCGGCAGCGACCAGCACCCGTTTCTGCAGGCGCTGGCGCAACTGATGTTTCCAACCTTCTTGTTACTGGCGGCGCCCGCCTTTGCGTATCTGACACTCGCACAGCTCAACTTCTTCGGCAACGTGGGCAGTGCGATTGAACTGGCCACGACGGCAGTCATGTTCCTGGCCGGCGCCTGGATCTGTTGGCGTCTCGCGCCGGTCGTCGCCGAAGCGATTATCGCCTCGCCCCAAATCCCGACCGAAAGCATTGATGCCCATCTGATCCGTATTTGCGCACGTCTGCTCGGAATCGTCACCGGAGTCGGATTGCTGGCATTGGGGGCTGAACGCTTGGGGATGCCGCTCTATGGCGTCGTGGCCGGGTTGGGCGTCGGTGGGTTGGCCATCGCCCTGGCCGCGCAGCCAACCGTCGAGAACCTGATCGGCGGCCTGAGCCTCTTTGCGGACAAGCCCATCCGAGTAGGTGACTACTGCCAATACGGCGCCGATGTCGGGACGGTGGAAGCCATCGGGATTCGCTCGACGCGGATTCGAGGCCTCGATCGAACGCTGACGACGATTCCCAACGCGGCGCTTTCGAAGATGCCGGTCGTCAACTTCACCATGCGCGACCGGATGTTGCTCAAGTGTGTCATCGGCGTCCGTTACGAAACCAGCCCGGACCAGCTTCGTTACCTGCTCGTCAAGATCCGGGAGATGCTCCTGGGCCATCCGCGAATTCACTCGGACCCCGCGCGGGTGCGGTTCAGTGAATTTGGGGCGTGCTCACTGGATGTGGAGGTGTTCGCCTATGCGATGACCCGCGACTCGGGAGAATTCCTTGGCATCCGGGAAGACGTGTTCCTGCGGATTATGGACATCGTGAAGCAAAGCGGGACCGGTTTTGCCTTTCCGTCGCAAACCTTGTATTTCGGTCGTGATGACGGACTGGACGCAGACCAGACCCGTGCCGCCGAAACCCAAGTGCGGAGCTGGCGGGACCAGGGGCGGCTGCCTTTCCCGGATTTTGCGCCGGAGCAAAAGGACCAGCTTCGCGGATCACTGGTCTATCCGCCCGAAGGGTCGCCAGGGGGGATCTGAATTCGGAGAATCAACCATCGGTATCCTGGAGACGCCGGGCGTTGCTCAAGCAGCGGTTCCAGGAACAGGGATGGATCAACTGAGACGCAACGATCGGTTCGCGAATCAGTGATCTGGAATCCTACGGCTGACAGGAGCAGATTCGCGAAGAAAAAACAAAAAGGTGTTCTTGGCCGTGGCTGCTGGCTTCGGCCATCACCGTAACCTTCGCTCGCTGTCGTGCAGTGCACCGCCAAGCGAACGAACAGAATAAAGGACGACAACCATGAGACGAAACAGACAATGCATCATCGCGGCCCTCACGGCCCTGCTGGCCGTCGGCCTTGCATCGCGGGCCTGCGCCCAACAACAACCATCCGTCGCGGAGCGCGTGGCCACGCTGAAGGCCTCCCTGATCCTGAGCCAGACTGCCCTGAAGCAATACGAGTGGGTTGAGACCACCGTGGTGAGTCTCAAGGGCAAGGAGAAATCCAGCAAGCTCAACCGCTGCTACTACGGAGCGGATGGCGTCCTGACGAAAGTCCCGCTCACCACCCCGCCGGCGCCGCAGAAGAAACGCGGCCTGCGAGGCAAGATCATCGAGAAAAAGACGGAGGAGATGACAGACTACATGCAGCAGGCCGTCGGGTTGGTGAAGAGCTATGTCCCGCCTGACCCGAGTCGAATTCAGGCAGCCAAGGAGGCCGGGAAGGTCACCGTGGACATCCTCAAGAAGGGCGAACGCGTACGTCTGAGTTTCCGTGATTATCACAAGCCCGGCGACACGCTGGGCGTGGAGATCGACACCGCCAGCAACCGTTTGGTGGGCCTGAAGGTGAGTTCCTATCTGGAGAACACGGAGGACGCCGTGACTCTCGACGTGAAGTTTGCCAAGCTGGCCGACGGCACCAGCTATGCGAAAACCACCACGCTCGACGCAACCAAGAAGAAGGTCAAAGTCCAAATGGAGAACGCGGGCTATCGAAAGATGGCAAAGGAATAAACATGCCGCGTTAGTCAAGTGTACGAAACGATCAGATCGTCGACGCCACCCTGGCAACTGTCGAAGGGGATGACCCTGGTGGCGGGCTATTGGGCCCTCGGTCTCGACAGGGAGAAGGGCAGCAAGCTCAAGACCGATCTGACCATGGTCGGCCCGGAGCTCGGGTTGCATATTCAATTCTAACGATGTGACGACGGCGATGCCTGCATCGAGAGAGGCCTCGACGAGGCCAAGGCCAAAGGCTTGTACCATTGTGAGCATGAAGGATGAGTGGAGAAAGACGTATCCGGGATGATTGGGAGGTTTGACTGACATGCTAAAATTTACCTATCCCAGGATCTTCGCCTGGCGGTTACTGGCATGGCTGCCGTGTGCGATCGTGCCACCGCGACGAAGGTTGTTTGTTATTGGAAGAGGTGTGATCGCCGTGTGGTTGTGTTTTTCGGCGGTCTCCATGGCTTCGGCGCCCCAGACCGCGGCAGATGATGAGCCGTCACGGTCCACCGCAACCACGAATGCGCCATCAACGTTGCGTTCGGCCGAGGACGGCCGGGTCAACCACGACAGGTTTATCGATCACCTTATTCCCGTGGTGATACCCATTACCGAGCCGGCGATTGGCTACGGCGCCGCCGGCGGAGTGGCGTACATCGACAAACCACTGGGCGAAGGGAAGGCGGGCTTGGGCCGGCCGAACATCACCGCCGTCGGCGGGCTGGCCACCGAGAATGGCACCTGGGGTGCCATGGCGGGCGACTCGCGTTATTGGCTGGATGACCGGCTGCAGACGCTGGTGGGAGGGGCCTATGCGTCCGTGAATCTCGACTTCTATGGCATCGGCAAGGACAGCCGATTGAAAAGCGATCCGCTCAGCTACAATATAGAACCCCTGGCCGGTTTCGTGCAGGCGAAGTATCGGCTCGGGGATTCACGCGTTTGGGGCGGGCTTGGTTATGCTCTGGCCACCGTGCAAGTGGAGTTCGACGCCCCGGCCGCAACGCCCGGTTTGCCTGACTTCCATGACGAGTCTCAGGTGGGCGGGTTGATGCCGTCGTTGACCTATGATTCGCGGGACACCATCTTCACGCCGACACGCGGCACGTATGTCGATACGACGGCGGGTCTGTTCAGCGAGGCCTTGGGCGGCGACGATGAATTCCAGCGAGTGAGTCTGGTTGGCATACACTATCTCCCGCTGCGTCCGACACTCACGTTGGGCATCCGAGGCGACGGCATGATGAGCTTTGGCGACGTGCCTTTCTACTTGCGGCCCTTCATCCTCATGCGCGGGGTGTCGGCGATGCGCTATCAGGGCGAGCACGTGGCGCAGGCCGAGGCGGAATTGCGATGGCAGTTCTGGAAACGCTTCAGCCTGGTTGGCTTCGTCGGCGGCGGTGCGGCGTGGAATGACTTCGAGCGTTTCGACGAGACGCNNCAGTTCGGCAGCGCCTGGATGCGACCATGAAGATCAGGTCCATGAGAACACTGGCCTTCGCTGTCGGCACTCTTGCCGGTTTCGCATTGTTGGCGTTCGCCGTCGACGTGGCGCAGATCGCGCCGACATCGGTTCCTGTCGCATCCGGCCCGGAACCGCAACTGGCCGGCTCGTCTACCTGTCGCGAGTGCCATGCACCATTCTATGAGAAGTGGGCCACCTCGCACCACGGCCTGGCCATGCAGCCGTTCACCCCGCACCTCGCAGCCAGGCAACTGAAGCCGCTGTCGGACCCCATCACGGTTCGCGACTGCCGCTACCGAGTCGAGTTCGTCGGCGAAAAAGGCTGGGTCGTGGAGAGTGGCCCGGATGGAGCGAAGAGATACGCCATGGAGCATGCTCTGGGCGGCAAGAACGTGTTCTACTTCCTGACGCCGATGGAACGCGGGCGGCTGCAGGTGCTGCCCGTTGCGTATGACGTACGCCGACAGGAATGGTTCGACACGACGGGCAGCGCCGCCCGCGGACAGATGCACTTTGAGGACGAGGTGCTCGACTGGCGGGCCCCGCAACTGACGTTCAACACTTCATGCTACGGCTGCCATGTGAGCCAGTTTTCGTCCAATTACGACCTGCAGACCGACGTCTACCACAGCGAGTGGGCGGAGCCGGGCATCAGTTGCGAGACCTGTCACGCAGGCGGCAGCGAGCATGTGAACCTGTTTCGCAGCCTGCCCGTCGGGCAGAAGCCGGACGACATCCGGATCATCAGCACGAAGAAGTTCTCGGTCGAGCAGCTCAACGCGTTGTGCGCGCCCTGCCATGCGAAGTCGATGCCGTTGACCAGTTCCTTCCGACCCGGCGATCGCTACTTCGACAACTACGATCTGGCGGGGCCGGAGCACAGCGATTTCCACCCCGATGGACGCGACCTGGGCGAGAATTACACGTACACATCATGGCGAATGAGCCCATGTGTCAAGTCCGGCACGCTGAGCTGCATGCACTGCCACACGTCGAGCGGGCGATACCGCTTCGCCGAGAACAGCAACCAGGCGTGCCTGCCGTGTCACCAATCGCACGTCGAGCACGCAACCGATCACACACACCACCAGCCTAACAGCACGGGCAACCAGTGCGTTGCCTGCCACATGCCGATGACCGAATTCGCGCGTATGCGGCGCAGCGATCACTCGATGCGGCCTCCCACGCCAGCGACGACGCTGGCGTTTAAGTCGCCTAACGCGTGCAACGTCTGCCATGCAGACAAAGACGCAGTGTGGTCTGATCGCTACGTGCGTCAGTGGCGTCCTCGCGACTATCAAGGACCTGTCTTGCACATTGCCGGCCTGGTGGCCGCAGCCCGGCAGCACGACTGGACCCGCCTACCGGAGATGCTGGCGTACATCACGAACGAAGACCGCGACGAGGTGTTCGCTGCCGCAGTGATCCGTCTTATGCGTGCGTGTGAGGACGCGCGCAAATGGCCCGCGTTTGTGCAGGCTGTCAAGAATTCGTCACCGCTCGTGCGTGCCGCTGCCGCTGAGGGGCTGGAGAGCTGCCCCACTCCGGAGGGTGTTGCCGCCCTGCTGGCGGCGATAAGTGACGAATACCGTCTCGTGCGCGTCCGCGCGGCGGCAGCGCTGGCGGGCGTCCCGCGGGAGCGGTTGAGCGAGGCGGACCAGCTCGCTTTGCAGCACGCCACCGATGAATTCCTGGCGGTCATCCGGGCCCGACCGGACGACCACACCTCGCACTACAACCTGGGCAACTACTACATGGCGCGCCGCGAGTTCGACTCCGCGGTGGCGTCGTTTGAACGCGCCGTCCAACTGCTTCCGGACAATGTCGCACCACTGGTCAACGCCTCCATTGCGCACAATCTCGCCGGGCGGAACGAGCAGGCCGAGGACTGTCTTCGACGGGTGCTCAAGGTCGAGCCGGCCAACGCCGCCGCCAATCTGAACCTGGGGCTCTTGCTGGGTGAACAGGGGCGGCTGGCGGAGGCGGAGACCTCGTTGCGGGCAGCGTTCAAGAACGACCCGCAATCCGCCACAGCCGCCTACAACCTGGGCATTGTGCTCGCCGCGGAGCGACCCGACGAAGCACTCGAGTGGTGCCGCAAGGCGCACGCTTTGGAGCCGCAGGAGCCGAAGTTCACATACACGCTTGCCTTCTATCTGTATGCAAGGGGAGCACGCGACGAGGCGGTCACGCTGCTACGCACGGTGACGGACCGACGCATGGCCTATCTTGATGCGTACATACTCCTTGGACGGACTTACGAAGAGGGCGGGCGAAAGAATGATGCAGTCGAGCTCTACCGACGGGCCGCGGCGGTGGAGCAATTTCCGGCCGAGGTACGGCGGCAATTTTCTTCGCGGGCGCAGTGGTTATCACAAAGGCGGTGATTATCGATCGACGCCCCCGGCGGCCAGGAGAGTGCAGTAGGTGTGTGACTATCAACGGGCCCAAAGGAAACATGCGAGCGAACAGACTATAGGAGTGCCAATCCAATGAGCAAAGACAGACGCAAGAACGGGATAAAGAAGCCGGATGGACGAGTGCGACCGAGAACCGCGGGCCTGAAGCGACTTGTCGCAACAGGTGGTGTGATCGTGGTGGTGGTTGCCGTTGGCGCCGCCTTGCTCGCTTCGAGAGACCGTAAACCGTTCGCAGCCCCCGTCGCCTCTGCCCCTATCCCACGCAGCGAGGGAAAGCCGGAGGTGCAACGACTCGTGGGCAACTGGGTCCGCCCCGACGGGGGTTACATCCTTGGTGTCCGTACGGTTGACGGGACTGGGCATGTGGATGCGACTTACCTGAATCCTCGCCCGATCCATGTCATGCGCGCGAACGCATCCTCAATGGGGAGTACGATGAAACTCTTTATCGAGTTGCGTGACGAGGGGTATCCGGGTTGCACGTATGACCTGACGTATAACCCGGGGGATGATACGTTGCAGGGTATCTATTTTCAGGCACAGATTCAGCAGCGTTTTGATGTTGTGTTTTTGAGGATGAAAGGAGCAGGTTCATGAGGAAGACGACCATTGTATTGTTGCCGCTGAGTGTGTTGAAATGTGCGTTTGGGAAGGCGGTGATTATGAGGTCATATGTTCTGTTTTTCATTGTTGGCTTTGGGTTGTCTCTGGTTGCGGGATGCGGACAGAAGTACTGGTACCAGGAAGGCAAGACATTTGAAGAATGCAAGGCCGACCGGGCTGCGTGCCGGGCTGAGCTTCTCAAGCGGGCGGACACTCGCCAGCTCGGCGAGTACGAACGCAAGTACATGGAGGATTGCATGCAACAGAGGGGTTACCGACTTGTCTCGGAGAAGGAGTTGCCGCTTGCGGCCAAACGCGAAGACTCGGACATCCCCTCGGAGTTGCCCCGGGCTCGTGGATATGGCGTTGCCGGGAGCATAGGTGATAGATGAGGCTGCACAGGAGATCCTGCCGACGTTGTGACCTCAGCATGGGGTCCTGAGGCCGAGGTCTCTTTGCGGATTGATGGAGACGCAAGGACCGTGCTGTGCCTTTTGGAGAGAATCTATGAACACCGATCTGCGAAGAAGAGAGCTATTTACGAACAAGCGTATAGTCCCGTCGGCCGGTATGTCGGCCGGATCTCGCGTCCGGCATGGTTGGGGCCTTCAGCTTGTGGCATTGGCTGCCATCGGGTTGTCCGCCGCTTCGCACGGCTATGCCGACAAGGTCATCCTGGTCGGCGGGGACGTCATGGAAGGCACGGTCACGAAACAGACGAACTCCGTTGTGATATTGGAGCACAGTGACTTGGGGCGGATCGAGATTCCCAGGAATCGCATCGAATCGATCCAGATTGATACCCCTGACGTCGAGATCAAGCTGACGGATGGAAAGACACTGCGCGGCAAGATCATGGAAGAGAGTGATTCCACCATCGTTCTGGACCACAAGGACCTCGGACGCATCACGATTCCCCGAGAACGTATTGTATCTTCTGAGGTTGGATTGCCCCAGGCCAAGATTCATCTGGCCGGGGGGGACATAATCGAGGGCAGAGTGCTACAGCGAACCGAATCGGCCATCGTGATTGAGCATCCCACCCTGGGACGGCTCGAGATTCCCAGAGAACGGATCGATTCCCTGGAGATCGAGGCTCCCGCAGCCCAGAAAGAGCAGCGGGTCGGGCCGTTCGATCCCTATATAAGGAAGCTGGCTGCCTGGACCTCCCATAAGAAGGAGAAAGGATGGGGATATGCTCTTGACATCTCCATGGACACCTCGTCCGGCAACACGAATGAGCAGGTGTCACGGCTCGGCACCTATGTCTCTCGTGAGCTTCCCGATCGACGGACGAAGCTGGACCTGTCCTACTACCGGAAGTTCAGCGACGATGCGCTTTCCGACAACAAGGTGACCGTAGGTTATGGGCACGATTGGCTGGATCAGGAGTCCGTCTGGTTCTGGTTTGCGTTGGGACGATACGACTATGATGCGTTCGAGTCGTGGCAACAGCGGGCAAACATACAGGGGGGGCCAGGGTATCACCTCATCCGAACGGACAACGTGACGCTGAACAGCCGCCTGGGTCTGGGTGCTCGTAAGGAGTGGGGATCGGAGAACGAGGACGCCAAGCTGGAGGGTCTGATCGGGACGGATTTCCGATGGAAGATGACGGACAAGGCGAGCCTCACCCTCGCGCCTTATGTCTACTCCGTCGTGGGCGATCTTGACGATTACCGGGCCCGAATTACGGGGGAATGGAGTTATCTGTTCGGCCCGGAGATGTCTCTGAACTTCCTTGTGGGGGCGCTGTATGAATACCAGTCCATCAGCGACATAGATAAAACCCACGGGGATCTGAGAGTCTATCTCGGGCTGCGTTTTGGATTCTGAAGACAAATGCTCCCCGGGTCGTGTAACGTAACGTCACACCCATTATGTGTTAGCCGGCATCACATCCGACAAGGAGACTATTCTCGTGATCTCTTCAGGACATATATTGACGGAATGGGTGCAGCAGTCCTCAACCGATTGTTTCGGAGCGGATCTGTATGGCAGGAGTCTACCGCTCCTGCTGACGTCAGGCCTTACGTGAACCGGGATAGCCCATGTACTTCGCGGATCTGCGGCTGCGGCAGTTCCGTAGCGTAGACGACCCACACGACTACGTTGACTTTGCCAGCGAACAGGGGCAGCGGATGTGCCAGCAGGCTGGGATTACGGTCTGCCCGGAGTGCGGGATGGCCGCTATTGTCTCCCCGTCTTCGTTTGAGCAAGAACTGTGGTGCATGCGTTGCCTGGATTCGCTTGCCTTGTGATCCGCAACTGGCGAGCTGGCGATCTACGGATTCGCCAGCCGGCTCGCCAGGGCTCATTCCAGTCCTTCTCGACAGGTCTCGGCGAGCCATCGCTCGATCTCAATACCCGCCTGGACTTCCTCGCGTTGTTCGGGCGGGACGTGCAGGTAGCTGTTGGCGAGCTGGGCCATTCTCCGGCGAGCTTTCTGCTCGATCTGACGCAGCACGCGTTTCTTCTGTTCTGTCATGGGTGATCACCTCCACACCCAGTGGCGCCGCCGACCCCCTTTCCATCGGCCGAGGAAGATAGAGAACCGATCTTGCCGCGGCTGTGCTTGTTGGCCTACGTGGACCCGCTGGCCTGTAAGGCCTGCTGGATCGGGCCCAGATGCAGCCGCCCCAGCGTGCCCTCCCGACGCGGGGCCGCCACCAGCAACGTCGGGAACGCCACGTGCACCACCATCACCGCCCCGACCATCCCGTGAAACCGCCGGGCACCGGTGATATTGCCGTCATTAACGCCCGCAGGCCGGCGTTGCGACGCAGTTCCCCCAACACCACCTCGAAGCTGACGTGCCGCAGGATGATCGGCAGAGCACGAAGCCCCACAGCACGTGCACCGAATAGTCGTTGCGTCTCCGGTGGCAATGGTGCCGCAGGTCGGCCAGCAGGGTCGCATCCGGGATGGAAGCCAGCAGGTGTTTGATCGTACCCAGGCAAACAACTGTCGCGGCACGGCGATTCGCATCACGAGTCTCCTTACTCACACGGACGCCGCCCTTATGCACCGCAACCAATCCCCGCCGCAAGGCTGTTCGGATCGAAAAATACCAAAAAACGCCCGAAGTCCAGAATCTCGTCGAAATCGGCCCTGACGGCGGGGAACCCGAAAAAGGCGCCAACCGCAATCTCCCTGTCTCCAACGACTTCCACACAACGCAAGCCGCTCACGCAGCGCCGGATTCGTTTGACTCGCCGCACCATTCGCGGTATCATTGTATCTTGTGTGGGGGGAGACTCCGATTTTCGAAGGGGTAGAAATATGGTGTCGAGGCGAATGTGTGCCCTATCCGTTGTGTATGTTCTGTGCGTTCTCTTCTCTCTGCCTCCTTTCGGTTTTCAGTTATGTGCCGATGCCGCTGGCATCGAGGACACCAAGACCGGAATAGTCGGGACGAGCGGGAATGATGTGATCCTCAGTACGCAGCCTGTGGACGTCAATGCCATCCTCGAGACGACGTCCGACCAGGACGTGACGACGGCGGCGGTGGGCGTTGACGGCCTTGCCGGCGACGACTCCATCGTCGCGGCCGCGAGCGTCACCACCAACGCCTCCTCAACGATGAATGCGCCCTATGTGCCATTTCGACTGGCGGGTACGACGGCGGCCTCTTCGAGCAAGGGCCTCTGGGGCGGCGATGGGGCCGACCTGCTGCTAGGCCTGGCCTCGATCTTCACGACCGCCCTATCGCACGCCGAGATCATGGAGGTGATCCTGCAGCTCGACGTTGGAGCGACGGATTTCTCGACGGCCTCGACCGCAGAGGCTTTCGGACTCGAGGGCGGTGCCGGCCCGGACCACATCGAAAGCACGGGCGTGCTGCGCGCCGAAGCCACCGCGCAGACCCTCGTCAAGGAGGCCCGGATCAGCGCCGTCGAAGTGCCGCTGGAGTCGTACGCCTTCGGCGACGCCACGACCTCGGCAACGTCTGTTGCGGTGGGAATCCTCGCAGACACGTTGGCGGGGACCTCGGCCGTGGTGCCGGGCACCACCGAGATCATCACGAATCATGGATCGTTGTCCGCCGTATCCCGCGCCACCTCGGCAACGGAGCAGGGAATGGTCGAGCTGTTCGGGGCGGCCCGGGTCGATGATTCCACGACCGCCAGCGCCTCCTCTGCCGGGATCGTGGCCGGGGTGAACGACAGCCAGATCACCAACTACCAGACGATCTATTCCGAGGCGGTTTCTTCGGCCGATATGACATCGGTCGAGATCAAGATGAAAGGGTTCATGCTCAAGCCGGCCCTCGATCTGTTCGGTCTCGACGTGGGGACCTTCCAGACGGTCGCCGATTCGGTGGCCGTCGGCATCGCCGGGAACGTCGGGGACGATACGATCATCAATGCCGGTTCCGGCGGGACCGGCGAGATAGAGGCATACGCCCGGGCCGAAGCGGATTCCGAGATCTACACCTTCTCGATCTCTCCGCCCCTCGGCGGTGGTGAACAGGCGGCCGGCGCGCTTGTGGCGGGCAGCCTCGCTCTTCCGGCGCTGGCGTCGGCACCCGCAAGCGACGACAATCCCGCCTCCGCCTATGGAGACGCAAGCACCGTGGCGACCTCCAGCACAGCCGGAATTCTGGGCGGCGCGGGTGATGACGCGATCACGAACGACGTCTTCCTGACATCGCGTGCCGAATCCGAAGCGAGCAACCTGACTCTGAGCGTCGACATTGGTTTGGACAAGACAAGCTTCATACCGCTTCCGGGAGCCGCCGTGGCGGATGCGTCCACCAGGGCCGTCGCCGCGTCCAGCGGCATCGACGGCGGAACCGGAGATGACACGATCAATAACTACTCCAGCGTTGCAGCATCTGCCATATCCGATGCAGATTCGCTCGGAATAGCGGCCACGATCAAGGGCAGCGTGGAAGGTCTATCAGCCGGCGTTTCGGTCACCGATTCATCGTCGACCTCGGTTGCCGCCAGCAAGGGGATCACCGGGGGCACCGGTGGCGATACCATCACGAACACGGGTCTGGTGACCTCCACCGCATCATCATCGGACAGCTCGACCAGTGTGAGCGTGACCTTGGCGGGCGACAAGGTGGGCGTCGCTGTCGGTGTGACACTCGCCGACGCGGTTACCCGAGCCGTTTCTTCAAGTTGGGGTATCGACGGCGAAAACGCCGGCGGGGACGAAACTACGAGCGTCGCATCGCAGAACGACATCATCACGAATCAGGGCGAAATACGGTCGACGGCCGGCTCCACGGCCCACGGTGACGCCGTTGGCGTCTCGGTTGCGGCCTCGCTGGAGGGAATCTCCGTATCCGTCGCGCTGGCCGAGACAGATGTTGCCTCGGAGGCTCATGCCACCGGTATCCGGAGCGGCATCGGAGAAGACACGATCGAAAACCGAGGTCCCACAGCCGCAGGTATCACTACAACCGCAACGGCAGCGAGTTCGAGCAACAGCGTTTCTGTGGCGGTAAGCGGCGGCTGGGCCGGCGTGGCCATGGGGGCTTCCTATGCAGAGGCCAACACTGAGGCGACGGCGGGTGCTGTCGGTGTGGATTCAGGTGACTCCAATGACGTCATTACAAACCGCTCGCAGATTGTGACATCCGCAACCGCTACGGTCGCATCCAAAGCCATTTCCGTTACCGCCGCCGTGGCACCAAAAGGTTTCAGTGCCGGCGTGGCATTCTCTGAGACCGAGACCAATTCAGCCGCAGAAGCCACGGGGATCGATGCCGGAAATGGAGACGACAGGATCGAGAATGCCTCCGTTATTTCGACGTCATCGTCCGCAACCACAGAAACGAAGACCGTGGCCATCAATTTTGCGGAAGCAGGTGCCGCCATAGCGGACGTTTCGTCCGAGGCGCGGGCGGAGACGACCGGTTTGGAAGGTGGCGAAGGAGTTGACGGATTGACCAACAGCGGGACTATCGTCGCGGCCGCAACCTCTATAGCTGATGACACCAGTGCCGCCGCCAATTTCGCGGGCTATGCCAGAGGTGATATCGAGTCCGCCTCGAAGGCGACTGCGACCGGCATGAGCGGAGGAGGTGGAACCGCAGGCGAGACTACCGGCGACACGCTCACCAATACCTCGGGCGCACGCATTACGGTGACCGCAACCGCGAATGCGTATGCAGACAACTATGTCGTTCAGGGCGGCGGCGTCGAATTTGCCAAAGTCGGTTCCAAGGCAGATGCCCAGGCGATTGGCATGGAAGGCGGCGCGCTGGGCGACACGATGGAAAACGACGGCACGATCTTGTCCACTGCCAACTCTCAGATCAGGGCAAGCAACTTCAACTTCGAGTTGTTCGGCGTTCAACTGGGCAGCGTCGGCGTCAACGCGACGGGCACGGCCGTCGGCATCGACGGGGGTCCCGGTGCCAATACCATCACGAACAATACGAACGGGCAGATTCACACATACGCCGACCTGAACACCACGGCTCTGAACACTGAAGCGAGCATCGGCGTCCAATTCGTCCACTCGGGCGTTACAGCCGACGCGTATTCCCGTGGGATTCTGACCGGTAGTGACGATGACGATATACTCAACCGAGGCCTGATCAACGCCACAGCCAACACACTCGGTGAAGCCGGGGGTGCTTCGATCGGTCTGATTTCCATGAGCTTGGTGAATGCACTGGCGTCGGGCGATATTGATGGCATCAACTCCGGCGGTGGCAATGATGTGATCACGAACGAAGGCAGCATCAACGCCGGTGCGATCCATGCCGGTGACAGCTACCTGGTCAAGGCAGACACGACAGCCATTGCCTTTGATTTCATTTCCTTCATATCGACCTCGCTGGGCGCCAGCGCGCACGTCACCGGAATCGAAGGCGGCGCCGGGAATGACACCATCTCCAACAGTGGCGCGATCTTCATTGGAGATGAGGATGCGACAGATGCTTGCACGAACTCGCGGTCTATGGTCATAGGGAGATCATTCGGCTTCGGAGGACAGTTTGCGGGTGCGAGCTTCGCCTATGCCGGTTCCTCGGCTCGGATTTCCTCCTTCGGGATTAACGGCGGCGCCGGGAACGATCTTCTTACGAACTCAGGGGACATAACGGTAAAGGCCCGTTCTTATGCGGATGGTGACTGCGAGACATTCGTTCCCATCGGATTGCTGGATTCGTTGGCGCAGTCGGAATCCGTTAGCGACGCGCAGGCAACCGGCATGTACGGCGGAAGTGGATCGGATGTTATTGAAAACCACGGGACCATCACGACAGATGCTTTGACGGTATCCGACGCCGCATCCGACGCGGTGGTCGATACGTTCTCCAGCCCTCATGCCGAAAGCGAGGCAGAAGCAACGGCGCGCGCGGCCGGCATTGACGGCGGATCCGGAGGCAGCAAGGTACTCAGCAATTTCGGTGCGATTAACGCCGTGGCGAACGCCGGCGCCCGACCCTATGCCTACTCCGCGTCTGATTTCATGAGAACGCATGCCGAAGGCTATGGCCTGGCCGAGTCCACGGCTCTGGGCATTGCTTCGGGAAATGGCGACGACATCGTCACCAACCATGAAACGGGGAGTATTTCAGTCAGCGCTCTGGCAGGGACCTATGACACAATCGGAAATATCGGATACGCTGAAGCGGATGAAGATGCAAACATCGACGCCGGGTACTACAACCCGAGCACGAAGCAATGGACCCCTCTCAGTGCCAAGGGATTCGGCATTGCCTTGGCGGATGGCAATGACCTCGTTATCAACGATGGCTCGATCTCTGTGTCCTCTTATGTCGATGGCTCCGTGTACGCCTACACAAACACCTGGACGAGGTATCCTTTCTCAACGGCGCGGTCCGTTGTCCTGGGAGAGGCCACCGGCATTACCGCAGGCGCAGGTTCCAATAGTGTTACCAACAACGGACAGGTGACGGTAGAGGCGGTGAGCTACGCCGCCCCCAAGGTGTATGCGTGGTCGAGGGACTACCAAGCGACCGCCGATGCCGATGGCGTTTCCGATGCGGTGGCGGTCGGCATTGAAGCAGATGGTACGGTAACGAATTCCTCCCCGGGTGTCCTGGACGTGACGGCACGAGCCACGAGCTGGGCCAATGCGCCGACAGAGTCGGAGTTTGCCACCGCCACGGCCTTTGTGAACGCCACGGCCACCGGTTTTGCCACCTTCACCGATACCGGCCTGACGGAGCTCCAGCGCATCACCAATGACGGCACCGCCACCGTACGCGCCCTGGCCGGCGAGGATGCTGCGGGGAACTCACAGCAGATCGCTTGGGTGAACACGAATATCACAACCAGGGATTCAACAGCCAATTGCAGCGGGACATCGACAGTCGATGCGGCGGGAATCCGGGTCGGTGACGGAGCCAAGGAGATCACGAACAACGGCACGCTGACGGTGCTGGGCCGGGCCCGGGCCGATCTTACCACGGCAGGCGGCGCCCATACCTACGCACGCTCCTACTACTATAATCCCGAGGCGAATTCATACGCAACGGGCACCGCCACCGCCACGGGAGTCCTGGCCGCCGGAGGAGAAAACCACGTCTATAATTATGGCACCATGGACGTGCAGGCCCAGACCCTGGATGTCTACGCCTGGAGTGACTCCTACTCAAGCTGGAGCACCTGCTATTCCAAGGCAGAGAGCAATGCGGAGGCAACGGGACAAGGTATCCGCCTGGGATCCGGCGACGATGAGATCAGAAACGTTGGCTCGCTCACGGTTATCTCCTCGGCCAAAGCAAAGGCCTATGCCTACGCCGATACCCGCGACAACAACCTTGCCGATGAATACGAGACATCAAGGGCCACAAGCGAAGCTGTTGTCATCGGCATTGACGGCGGCGCGGGCACTAACACAATTGAGAACGAAGGTGTTGTCAACGTCAGTGCCACGGCACTGGCCCAGGTCTATGCCGGCGGCGGCCACGCCAGCGTCACCGCTACGACGAATGCCACGGCATCCGCCACGGGTATTACAGTAGGTGACGGTGGCAGCTTCATCCGTAATAGCGGATCGATCGATGCGCTGGCAGCGGCCTTCTACACCAACGGCACACCCACGCTGGGGGCTCATGTCGTCGGCATCCTCGGCGGCAGCGGGGATGATGTGATCGTCAATGAGGGTGAGATAGCCACGTCTGTGTACACGGGCGTGTTAGGTTTGGGCGTTCTTGTGCCTACCGCCTACGGAATCGGCATCGATGCCGGCGCGGGCGATGATGTGGTCGTACTCGCGGATGGATCGAGCGTCGGCGGCGATGTGCTTCTCGGCTCCGGCGATGACACACTCGTATTGATGGGTAGCCCGATCGTCGAGGGTCTGATCGGAGCCGGTGACGACTCCGACACGCTTGTGCTGGACGGCGCCGGATGGTTCGGGCACCACCTGGCAGGATTTGACCGTGCGATGAAGCAGGGACCCGGAACCTACACTGTCTCAGGACTGACGCCTGCAACACGACTGGACGTCCGGGAGGGTGTCTTTGAGATCGGCAGTGATTACCAGTTCTCAGAGAGCGGCCTGTTCGCAACCGTGGCTCGGCCGAATGGAAGCTGCGGCCAGTTGACGATCATTGGGACGGGCGGTCTAAATGGGACCCTTGCCGTCGAACGCGAGCAGGGACTCTACCGGGAAGCGATCTACGATATCATTGCGGCCGACGCGCTGAACGGGTCGTTCACGGATGTGTTGTTGCCCGAATCTTCGCCACTGCTCGGATTCTCCATGGAGCAGACATCGGATCGCGTGCAAGTCTCTGTGATGCCGCAGAGCTACACCTCTGTGGCGTCGAGCCAAGGGGAGAGAGACATCGGCGAACATCTGGACAGGATCGCGCCCCAGGCCACGGGCAGTCTCGCGAATACGCTCGGTGCATTTCAGGCGTTATCGGCGAACAAATTCCGTACCGCTTTCGCCAGCCTGAGTCCCGCTGTGTATGAGTCGGCTACGGCAACCACGTTCAATGTAACCAACCAGTACAGCCAGACGCTCCTCAAACGAATGCACAGCACGCGTTCGCACATCGAGAACGCCGACACCGGTCTGGCGTACAGCCAGACAGAACGACATGCTGTATGGATGGACGGATTCGGCCATTGGGCCAGACAGGATTCCCAGGGCAGCTTCCCCGGCTACGACTACCGCCTGGCCGGAGTGGCCGTCGGCGCCGATCGACTCATGGAGGACGACCTGCTCGTGGGCGTCAGCTATGGCCAGTCGAATGCCGACATCGATATGGACAACAACCTCGGCAAAGGCGACATCGAGAGCTACTTCGGCTCTCTATACGGCAGCTACTTCACCGACCGCATGTATGTTGACGCAACCGTTTCCTATGGAAGACAGCGTTATGTGAACACCCGCAGGATCGAGATCGGGACATTGAGCGGCGTCGCTCACAGCAACCACTACGGCGACCTCTATTCGGCCCATGTCGAAACAGGCTGGAACCTCAGTCTGAGGAAATGGACGCTCCAGCCCTTCGCCGCTCTCAGATACGCATTCCTCGATGAGGAAAGCTATGATGAGTCCGGTGTCGACGGCATCAACCTTCATGTGGAAGAGCGTAAGACTGACACCTTGGTCTCTGACCTTGGACTGCGATTCTCTTACCCCTTCCAGAAAGGTGCTTGGCTGTGTATCCCTGAGGTCAGTGTCGCATGGGATCATAATTTCGATCTGGACGACCGCCGCATCGTAGCGGCCTTCGATGGCTCGCCCACAACGACCTTTGTCACCGAAGGTCGTGATATCGACAGGGATGGCGTTGTCCTTGGGGCTGGCCTGACCGCCATCCGGAAGAACAACGTGAGCCTCTCGGTGAGCTACACGGGCGAGCTTCGCAGCCACTATGAGGCCCATGCCCTCACCGGCGGCATCCGTTACGAGTTTTAGTGATAGTGTGAAGGACCGGCCTTACCAGCGTCGGCGATCAGACGCGTGCCAAGCGCGCGTGCCAGACATGTGCGTCTGAGCTACGGCTGGTCTTCGGCTGATCTACGCCTGATCTCATAACTTCTTATTGGGCCTGTATTAATCGTTCTTTCACAAAGACTTACGATGCCCAATCACCGGACTGGTTGCACTATTACCCCTGGCACTCGTGACCCGCACTCAGGGGAAATCTCATTGGTTGGACGGCAGGTCCAATTCCTTGATGGAGATGCGCCGGAACTGGAGAAAGGAAGCACCCCATTCCCCATCCTTGCGATCGCCGTGATGCTGTAAGGCAATTGGGCCCCGCGCCGGGACGCCGGGCAACTGAGCGTCGTCAATAACGAGCTGTCCATTGAGCCTGACTGTTAGGCGGTCACCCTTCATGATGATATAGAAGGTGTTCCACTGACCGATCGGCCGATCCGCTCTGACCTTTGGCGTCACCCCCGCCCGGACTTCGGGCGACAAGGCCGGGTCGGTGCGGTAGCCCCAGACCTCGCCGGAGCCGATCGGCCAACACCAGATGTTCACCTGGGATTTGTGCTGGCCGCGGAGAAAGACGCCGGAGTCTGTATTCGGAACCTCGATGAGCACGTCCCTGCCGGAGTCATCCTTCTTGTATGTCCCGTTGGGGAGAATGATCTTGCCGGCCCGGTTGATGTACGGGCTTTCTTTGATGCGCCAATCCACGAGGAGCTCGAAGTCGCCGTAGTCCTTGGCCGTCCACAGGTTCCGGTCTCCCGGCCCCTCATGCGGATCACAGTCGATGACACCCTCGACAACTCGCCAGTCCTGATTGTCAGAGCCTCGCACGGTCCAGCCATCCAGGCTGATTCCGTCGAACAGCGGAGTAAAACCCGCCTGTTGACTCTTGTCTGCCGGGGCAGCAGCTCCTGGGTCTGCGGTACTCGCTGGGCGGTTTTGGCAGGACGACGTGATCAAGACAATGCCTACGGCCAGCAGCGAGCTTGGCACCAGTCGCATAGCAGTTCTTCCTTTCCCATCCTGGACGTCTGAGAACTGACGAGAAGGCCGACGCGTCAGCAGGTACGATTATGGCACAGGAGCCGCAACAGTCCAAGAAGAAACGGTTCCCACACGGTGTGGCGCTGTCAATCCCACCATAATCCGGGGCGTCCTGAGGGCTGCGGGGAGCCAACGGTAGAGCCGTGGACAAGGCCGGGCACACGCCGTAGATCGGTGCCACTCCCACGGTGACAATTGCAGTTCACAAGGCGAGCCATAACTGGTAGGGTAGTCAAGACGGTACGTAGTCTCGCATCGACGAGGCCACAGGGTGTTGGGAAGGTCGTGTACCATAGCGGCTGGGTCGGGCAAGCTATCCATCGATGTCTTGCCCAGTGTATCATGTGTCTATGAAGTTGGCTGCACTGCTACGGGATTCATTCGATGGACTATTCGAGATTCATGAGCGAATTGGACAAGGCGTCCCTGTTTGATCTGTACCGCGTGGACGTGGCCATCCGCAAAGAGATGGAGAATCCCAGGCGCATAGAAGCAGTCAGAAGCGTGATCGGCAAGGGTGACACCATCACCTATTTCGAGGGGTCGGAGAACAGGCTCATCCAGGCCGAGGTCATCGAGGTAAGAAGGACCCGCGTTCTTGTCAGGAACAAGCAGGATCTGAAGTGCTGGAATATTCCATTCCATATGCTCAACGTGGAGCAGGTTGCCACGGAGATCACGTATTCCACCGTGCCCAAGGGAATGAGGAAGAACGAAATACGGATCGGCGATCAAGTTGGCTTCCGAAGCAAAACGAACCAGAATCCCCACGGTACGGTAGTGCGATTGAACCCGAGGACGGTTACGGTATCCGTTGCACCCAATGCCCAATGGAGAGTGCCTTATTCGATGTTGTACCCCATCATCGAAGGGGAGAAGGCGGGCGAACACAGATTCATCGAAGGCGTGGTTGTCGAGAAAGAGTCCGGTGTGATTGTGGTTGACTCTCGAGGCGGCGCCGGGGGCCAGTAGGATCAAGAGCGACGCATTGTCGATCGGCGGACTGCTCGAACCGGGTGAGTTGGTTGACATGGCGAACAGAGACAATAGGAGAGATATGAAGTCTTTGAGTGATATGGAGAGCAGGTCCGTGGCATCGCACCGCGGCTGGATGTGTTTTGTTTTCTGTTCGATAACCGGCGTCCTGTGGATGGGCGCGACAAATGCATCAGCCTCGGAAACAGCGTCTGGGGCGCCAGGCGTGATTCAGGGCATTCCGGGCCCCCTCCGCCACTCTGAAGTGGTCTTCATGTACGCCGCCTCCGACGAGGCGTATCGGGCCTACAATGCCACCTTTGTCGGTTGGGGCGGGGCCGACACGGCAGAGAGGGTCAAACGCCATCACGATCTGGGCATTCGCTGCACCGGCTCAATGTGGTGTCTGACGGCCGGGGCCGAGAACATCCACAAGGACCCCAAGCTGCGAGCCGCCTGTGCGGTGGATATCGAGGGCAATCCTGTGGAGGTGCCTTGGCTGTTCGATCACACGTATCAGGGCACAAGGACCTATTTCGGCTGCACGAATCATCCGGAGTTTCAGAAGCTGTGCCGTGAACGGGTCCGCCAGGTCATGGCGGGCCAGGCAGATGGACTGCATGTGGACGACCACTTGGGAACAGCCGGCGCCGCGTGGTGGCAAGGCGGCGGTTTCTGTGATTACTGCATCAAGGGCTTTCGCGATTACCTCAAGGACCATGCCACGAAAGGGCAGCTTCAGCAGGCCGGCGTAGAGCAGATCGACGACTTCGACTACCGCGCGCTAGTTCGCGGGTATGCCACGACCTGTCAGGAATACAAGAAGGTCCAGAGCCGGATTCCTTTGATGGACCTGTTCCTTCAGTTCCACGCAGAGGCTGCTGCCGAGCACACGCGGCAGTTGGGGCAGTTGGCGGCAGAGGTGGTGGGCCGGCCGGTGTTGCTCAGTGCCAATGCGTGTCTGCCGAATAGGACCCACACCCACGTTGTGAAATATCTCACGCACGTGATCTGCGAAGTAGGCCAGAATGCTTCGGCGGGAACAAGCCGAATCGATCACGCCGTCGAGGCATACGAGTTGGTCGCAAGCCTGGGCAAGCCGATGGCGGCCACCGCATCGGGCCAGGACTGGGCATTCGTCAAGCAGAACAGTTGTGAAGAGCTCGTTCGCTTCTGGATCGCCTTGGCCTATGCGCACGGCCAGCGGTTCATGGTGCCGCATCCGCAGCGTCAGTGGTGCTTCAACAACGAGCTCGGGACCCATTGGTACGCCGCACCGATTGAGGCGTACGCTCCGGTCTATCGCTTCATTCGCGCAAATGCGGATTGCTTTGACGGGTTCGAGACGGTCGAAATCACAGACCGTGAGCCCGAGACTCCCGCCAATGTGCTGGTCACCGTTCGCAAGAAGAGCGGATCCAATCAGGTCGTACTGCACGTGCTCAATCGAGACTATGATTCCCAGGCCAAGAGCATGAGATCGCTCTCGAATGTAGACGTGTCTGTGGAGAAGTCCCTCGTTTCACCGACCAACCCCCAGGCCAAGCTGCTCTCCTATGACAGACCTCCACAGCAGGTGGACCTGGCGCAGAGTGCCGACACGGCCAGGGTTCGGATCCCGCAACTGCGATTGTGGACGGTGGTCGTATTGGAATAGGGCCCTGAGGGCATGGACCCACACGACTTGGTGCCGCATGTCAGGTGACGAGGGTTAATTCTCCCTGTTCGCTGGCGCCGTTAAGAGGTCATTGGACACGAAGATGGCGAGGTAGTGACATGTCCCGGTAATCATTTCGCAGCGGACCAGAACCCATCCGGCCAGCTGCCTCGCCAAGTTGACCCCTTCTGCTTGGGCATAAACATCCCTGGGTTTCTGAGATAGGCGAGGCACCCGCCTATCTGGTGCGCTATTGATCTCATCTCTGGGGCAGCATAAGCAGCTACTTCCCATCGCTCTGGCCTGCCATCTCCCAAGTCTCGCCGTCCTTCGAGAAGCCCTCCTTGCTCCTTTGCTGATGTGCCCCTACAATACTGCTACAGATTCCGGATGGCTATGTTTCCTGAGACAGAGAAAGGAGCCACTTCGTGAGAGTCGCAAGTCATCTTCTCTGCGTGAGTCTCGTGTTGACTGGTCTGTTGCAGGGAACCTCTGCTGGACGGCCGTCCTGGTACTATCACGTGACTTCCGCTGCGGCTGTGGGCAATGTGGGAACGGCGCATCAAGGCTACACGATTCCCGAGCCCAAGGAATGCTGGCATGACATCAGTGACGCCTTGAACGCGATTAAGGCCGATGGGCACGAGGGCCCGTGGGTGGTCCAAGTCGATGATACAGCTCGGTATGACGACTCCGTAACCATCATGCGATTCAAGACCAGCGCCACAGCTACCCTCACCATACGAAGGAATCCGGCCCTTAAGGGAAGGCCAACGATATACCCCTCCGCCGAAGGCAAGGCGGCTCTCAATATTGGTGGAGACAGCCAGCGGGATGGGGAGAACAACTACGTAACCGTCCAGGGGTTCATCATGTCCAACAACGCCTCCGGCACGGAGAGAAGCACCGAGATGCCGGTTCTTGCCAATGGCCAAGCCAATCTGACCGCCGGCCGAATTGTCATTGAGGACTGTGTCTTCGATGGTTTGGGGCAGACCTATGACACTCGGAATACCCTGATGATATACAACTGCCGCGTGGACACCATCTTCCGCAACAATGAAGTGAGGAACTTCATTGCCAAGAAGAAGCCCACTGAACCGGGTCCGGAGCGTAATGCGGGGCTGGTGGTTGCGGGTCCCCACAATGCTGTGAATTCGGCCGGACATAGAGTTGAAATCGTTGGGAATAGCTTCCACGACAATGTCGGGATTCTCTCCGAGTTCGCCGAGAATCCGAATCAACAACACGGCTTCAGCTTGCTCTATGAAGGGAATCGAATCTATCACAACACGGTCAACCTGGCGAACCCCAGAGCTGGCATCCTGGTCAACATCGAGGGGCTGAACACAGACAATGTCGTCGTCAATAACCTCTTCTACGACAATGCGATTTCGACGGGCTGGCAAGCGGCGTTGCACATTAACAACTCCGACCATACGAAGGTCTATCATAACACGTTCTTCAATAATCATGCGCGCTGTGAAGTACTCGTCTTCACCACGACGCCAAAGCATGTGCAGATCAAGAACAACATCTTCTGGCCGACGCCGGGGAGCTACTGCATTGACGTGCGAAACTCCTCTGTGGAGAATCTGGTCTTCACCAACAATGTGTTCTTCACGCATTTCAGGAAGGAGGGATACCCGTGTGGTTTCGGCCTCAGCACCACCGAAGACACCGAACCGGTCGGATCATGGAATGGCAAGTCTATGACCTCCGACGCCTGGAACAAGGCCTCGAAGAACAACGCCGGCAACGGCTACGCCTTTGAGGGGCCCGGCCTCGACAAGAACCTGTGTCTCCTCGCCGGATCGCTTTGCATCGATCGCGGCGTCCCCCGCCTCGTTGGCACAGACATCGATGGTCACCACAGGCCGGTAGGCGCGGGCTACGACATTGGAGCTTATGAGTATGCCGCCCTCGGCACAGTGCAATCTACCGTCGAGGAACACGCCTCTCCCCTGGAGGGCGAGTCGATGGGAACCGATGCACCGCTCCACTTGGCGGCCTATCAAGGAGATATGGCGAAGATAGACGCATGCCTTCAGGCCGGCGGCGACATCAACAAGTTGGATCGGCGTGGTTATGCGCCTTTGCACTACGCCGCCCAGAACGGCCAGAAACAAGCCCTGGAGTTGCTCCTTATCAGGGGCGGTGATGTCAACGTTAGAGATCTTTGCGGCCAAACGCCCCTCTTCAATGCCAGCGACGCGGACCGCGAAGACGTGGCCGAACTCCTGATCTCGAAAGGCGCGGACATCAACGCCAGGAATAACGCCGGGCAGACATCTCCTGATTGGGTCCTCAGCCGCGCCCGCAGGAATATCGTGGCATGGCTGATCAACCAGGGCGCGGAACTCTCCCTTCACACGGCCGTGACTCTCGGAGACGTAGATCAGGTGCGGCTCTGCCTCGAAAGGGGCGCTGATGTCAATGCCAAAGGCAAGGGAGGGATGATCCCTTTGTGCTGTGCGGTCGACAACAAGAAGAAAGAGATTGCTGAACTGCTTATCGGCAGAGGGGCCGAGATCAATGGCAAAGACCAGAACGGCTACACGCCACTGTATTGGGCGATCTGGAACGAAGATCAGGGCATGGCGAGACTCCTCGTGGCCAAAGGCGCGGACGTCAATGGCACGGCCAAAGATACTGATCCGCCGCTTCACTTCGCGGTCTACAATGAAGACGTCAACAGCGTGCGGCTCCTCCTGGACGCAGGAGCGAGGTTCGATGTCAAAGACACTGAGGGTTGGACTGCCTTACGGCACGCTGCTTCGGTGGGGAACCGAGTCATGATTGACGTGTTTGTCGCCAAAGGGCTGGACGTGTCTACTCTCCATGGGGCCGCCTGCGCGGGGAATCTCGCTCAGGTGAAGAACCTGCTGGATCAGGGAAGTGAGGTTGACGTGAAGGACGAGTGTGATTGGACACCTTTGTATTGGGCTGCGTCCGCCGGGCAGGAAGAAGTAGGCGCATTTCTGGTGGAGAAAGGGGCCAAGGTTGATGCCACGACGACCGACGGCTGTACCGTGATGCACCAAGCGGCTCGGACTGGAGCTGTTCGCTTGATAGATGTGCTCATCTCCGGGGGTGCCGACATCAAAGCAAGAGAAAAGGATGGCGCAACGCCCCTACACTACGCGGCCGCGGCGGGCGAGCTCGAGGCGGTCCAGCTCCTTATTGCGAAGGGGGGTAATGCTAACGCCAGGACGATGCTGGACTCGACGCCTCTGCATGGGGCGGCCCGTGCGGGACACAAAGGGGTAGTGGAGTTCCTCATCTCGCAGGGGGCGAACGCTAACGTCAAGGACCGGTATGGCCGGACTCCTTTGAACTGGGCTGAACTGGGAGGCCACGCCGACACCATCAAAGTATTGAGGAGACATCAAGCAGAAGAATAGCGACAGCGTGGTTCCTGGGCGACAGTCGGAGCGCCTTGCGGCTGCTGAATTTGCAGGACATGGGATTCTCGAAGGGAAATACTATTCACGGCCTTGGTGAGAGTTGACTCCGCAGAAGTGACCTGTGGCAATCCTGTCAGCGTCTTGGGCGTACTTCGTCGGACGGATACGGTCGTTGAACCTTCGCTTCGGGCAGGTCAGGAGGTAGAATGGCCCCTGGAGTCTGCTCCTGCGGTCGCAATCGCTTGGTGCGTCTACCGGGGCCGCGCGGGTTCGCGGAGATCGGTACTGCGAGTCCATGCTCATATGCTATGATGTCCGACTTGTCTGTCCGAGGACTCCGGTCAACCGGTCCCACTCCGCGAGGAAGCCCTTCATGTGGTCCCTCCCACTCTGGGCTATCTCCCCCTCGATCATGTCCCTGACGAGTTTCTGTTCCTGCTCATACTGTGGGCCCGTGAAATGGCCGCCGAAATAGGCGATTCTCAGCCACAGGAGATAGGTCGTCACGGCGTCACACTCGTTGTAGGCAATGATCTTGTCGAGATGTCCGTCCAGCCAGAGCGAGGCGACCTGCTCGCCATCGACGTCCATCTTGCCGGGGATGCCGGACAGCGTGGCAATCTCATTGAGGGAGGGCGTGGTCTTACCCCAGCCGCCGATGACGTCTTTGAGATCCACACTGGCTTCGGAATTGCGACTGTCGAAGTAGTCGTCGCCTTCCCACGGCTTGTTGGGGCGCTTGCAGAAGTCCGGCATGGATAGGCCCAGGACCACTCCTCGCTGGATCATGGCCTTGAGATCCGCCGAGGCGGAGTTGAAACCGACAAGCTGCGGTTTGTACTGCCCGGCCTTTGTCAGGAACGTGCCGACAACGTGGCGCTCGTCTGTCTGCGTGGGATCCTCCCTATCGCATGGCAGGGATAACAGATGTCAACCACGAGGTCTATGGCGGCATCTATAGCCAGATGCTCTACGGGGAGAGCTTCCAGGAGCCGGTGTCCCCGCCGGCCCTTCGGCAGTTCGACGTGTATGGGGGCGAGTGGACGGCCGCGGATGATGTCCTCGCCGTGTCGGCCAATGAGGGGGCCAAGATCGTGGCCAAGGACCTGCTGCTCGGCGACGGACGGATCGACCTGGAGATCCGCCTGCCCAAGAAGCAGGATGGCTTCGCGGGATTGATCGTCAAGGTTCGGGAGGCCGCTGCGGGGGCGGATGCGTTCATCGGCTATGAAATCGCCTTGAACCCGGCCCGACAGATCCTCCGGCTCGGGCGTCACCGTCACAACTGGGAGTTCATCAGCGACACGCCGTGCAGCGTCCCGCTCGACCGGGGGATACGACTGGCGGTCTCTTGTAGTGGGCCGGCGCTCGAAGTCCGCGTGGACGAAAAACGTATCGTCCAGTACCAGGACCGCGAGCACCCGTTTGAGCCCGGCAGCGTCGGGTTGCGGACCTGGGATGCAGACGCATCGTTCCGCAACCTGTCGATTCGCCAGGCTGGACGAGAGACGCTACTATCGCTGAAGCCCGAAGAGGATCTGCCGCGCGTCAGCGGCGTGTGGCGGCCCATTCAGCAAGGCTCGGCACAGGGGACATACGACCTGGAGACGAACGATCCGTTCAAAGGCGTGCAGAGCCAGCGCGTGACATTCGTCACAGGCCGGGGCGAGGTCGGCATCGGGAACCAGGGCCTGAACCGCTGGGGATTGTACGTCCAGGCGGGCAAGCTGTATGAGGGCATTCTCTGGGCCCGCTGCGAGAAGGAGACCCCCATCACCGTGGCGTTGGAGAGCGCCGACGGCGCGAAGGTCTACGCCGAGGCCGGTCTGGCCCTCCGCCCCGGCGGCTGGAAACGTCTCGATTTCATGCTCACCCCCGACACCACGGACAAGAATGCACGCTTCGCCATCAAGCTCACGCAAAACGGCTCCATCGTCCTGGGCTACGCCTTTCTCCAGCCAGGCTCATGGGGGCGGTTCAAGGACCTTCCCGTCCGCAAGGACGTGGCCGAGGCATCGATCGAACAGGGCCTCAGCGTCCTGCGTTTCGGCGGCTGCATGGTCAACATCGACACCTATTGCTGGAAGAACATGATCGGGCCACGAGACCTGCGCCCTGCGTACCGCGGTTTCTGGTTCGCCCATTCGAGCAACGGCTGGGGCATCATCGACTTCATGGACTTCTGTCGGGCGGCGGGTTTTCTATGCATCCCGGCGTTCAATATGGGCGAGACGCCGCAGGACATGGCCGACTTCGTCGAGTACGCCAACGGCCCCGCCACCAGCGAATGGGGTCAGCGACGCGCTGAGGACGGCCATCCGGAGCCCTATCGCCTGCGATACATCCAACTTGGCAACGAGGAATCCGTCGATGAGGAGTATTGGCGGCGATTCCAGCCCATGGCCGAGTCCATCTGGCGACAGGACCCCAATGTCACGCTCGTGGTCGGCGATTTTGCCTACGGCCGGCCGATCCGCGATCCCTACAACTTCAAAGGCGCCCCGCGCATCAAGAGCCTGGCGGCACACAAGAAGATCCTGGACCTCGCCGCCCAGCACAATCGCGAGGTCTGGTTCGACGTCCATATTGGGACCGATCGACCGAACGACCCCGACGGCCTGGGCGGCATTCCGAGTTTTATTGAGGCCCTGCGTCGCATCTGTCCGCAGTCGCGATTCAAGGTGGCGGTCTTCGAGCTGAACGCCGGCAACCACGCCCTGCGCCGGGCCCTGTCCAACGCCCATGCGATCAACGAGCTGGAGCGTCTGGGGAACGATGTGCCCGTGGTCTGCTCGGCCAACTGCCTCCAGCCGTATCGGCAGAATGAAAATGGCTGGGACCAGGGCCTGCTCTTCCTCGACCCATCGCAGATCTGGGCCCAGCCGCCGTACTACGTCACACAGATGGTGTCCGCCCATTATGCACCGCTGCGTCTGGAGACAACGGTCCAGTGCCCGTCCCACACGCTGGATGTCACGGCCAAACGCAGCGAAGACGGGCGCACAATGGTCCTGAGCGTCGTGAACACAGCTCCACACCCCGTCGAGACCCGCATCCAATTCGCTGGCTACTCCCCCCAGGCAACCACGGCCCAAATCACAACGCTCACCGGCGGATTGGAAGAAATCAACACGCCGGACCAGACGCGACGAATTGCCCCCGGGCAGACCGTCTGCCCCCTTTCAAAGGACGCCGACAGCACTAAAATCGCCTGCACCTTCGGCGCGAATTCGTTCACGATCCTGAGAATGGAGTAGCCAAGTCGGGTCCCGCCGGACCGGTATCGACACCTTGTCGATCGCTTCTCAGAGAGACTTTCTTGTTGACGGCGATTGGGAGGATCGGTAGAGTAGCCGGAGACAGTCATACGTATACGTATAGTCTGCGTGAGGTACCCGATGGCATCCGGGCATGACATTGCGATGGCTCTGCGAGCGGCGTACTGGGCGATGCACCGCAGCACAGAGGCCAGCTTCGCCAAACGAACGGCGACGGCCGATCAATTCGTTCTTCTATCCCTGCTGGCGGAACGGGATGGGACCACCCAGCAGGAGTTGGTTCGCCGGGCCTCCTCCGACGCGAACACAATCCGGGCCATGCTCGTGCTCCTGGAAGAGCGCGGCCTCGTCACGCGTGGGCGACATCCCACCGACGGCCGCGCCCGCAGCGTCGCTCTGACGCGTAAGGGAAGGCAGACATACGAAAGACTCTGGGCCCAAAGCGAGCCGTTGCGCGAGCGGATACTGGCCGCCTTTGGGGCTCGAGAAGCAGAGATGCTGGTGCAGCTCCTGACCCGCGTTGCCGAAAGCGTGAAGTGTGAAGACTGAGAGATGGAAAGGAGGATTCCCATGCTGACCAAACACGGAATCAAAAACGATCTGCCCCCCCGCGGCGGCGGTCACACCTGGATCGACCGGCGTCGGTATCTCCAGCAGATCGCCCAGGCTCTCCTCACCGATTCCGGTGCGAAGTAGTTGCTTGAGCGAAGATCGACACGATTTGAAACCCGTCGGCACAACCGGCAGCAGACGTGGCAGGGCGGTCGGCCGACACAAGGAGAAAAACGATGGGTACACGAAAAGCAGTCATTCCAATCGTGGCCGTCACGATGTTGACGGCATTGGTCCCGACATCCATCGCAGCGGAACGACCGGCGGCCGAAACCCCTCGATTCCGAGGCCCGATGGGTCCGCGGGTCGTCTCACCCGAGGTCGCCGCCGATCGGCGAGTGACATTCCGAATCCTGGCGCCGAAGGCTGAGGCGGCAACCCTGAGCGGCAGCGACATCCCCGGCATCGGCCGGGGCGCCGAGATGACCAAGAGCGCCGAGGGCGTCTGGGAAGTGACGCTCGGCCCGATCGAAGCCGGCGCTTACCGGTACAACTTCAACGTGGACGGCGTCTCGGTGATCGATCCGCGCAATCCCTCGACCAGCGAGGCCAACGCCAACACGTGGAGCCTCGTGTACGTTCCAGGCTCGGATTTCATGGACACGAAGGACGTGCCGCACGGGGCCGTGGCCGAGGTCACATATTACTCGAAGTCGCTCCAGCGATTCCGCCGGATGCACGTGTACACCCCGCCGCGGTATGAATTGGGCGAAGGCAAATACCCGGTCTTCTACCTGCTGCACGGGGCGTTCGACTGCGACGATTCGTGGTCGTCCGTCGGCCGGGCCGGGTTCATCCTCGACAACCTGATCGCCGCCCAAAAGGCCAAGCCGATGGTGATGGTCATGCCGGCCGGGCACACCGGACCGTTCTCGTTCGGCGGGGGCAGACTACCCATGGACGAGTTCGTGCAGGATTTCAACAACGACATCATGCCCTATGTAGAGAAGAACTATCGAGTGTACGCCGACCGGCCGCACCGGGCGATTGCGGGCCTGTCCATGGGCGGCGCGCACACGCTGAGCATCGCGATCCCCCAGTTGGACAAGTTTGCGTATTTCGGCGTCTTCAGCTCCGGGATCTTCGGTATCACTGGCGGTGGTCCCGGCGGGGCTCCCCAAGGTCCAAGCTGGGAAGAGCAGAACAAGGCGAATCTGGACAACGCCGATCTCAAGAAGGGCCTCAAACTTGTGTGGTTCGCCACCGGGACGGAAGATTTTCTCATCCAGACCTCCCGCGCGACGGTGGACATGCTCAAGAAGCACGGGTTCGACGTGGTGTTCAACGAGACGCCCGGCGCGCACACGTGGATCAACTGGCGCAACTATCTGAACGAGTTCGCGCCGCAACTGTTCAACTGATGATCTGGACGTTGCCACAAGGCAGCAATTCAATGCCGGGTGGCAGCCATGATGACGAAAATGGACATCAAGACCTTATGCCTGTTGATGGCCGTTCTTGGACTGTTCGCGGTCGGTAGCCTCCAAGCCGCCGAGGTCAACCTCGAAGGCGACACGATCGCCTTCGCCGAGACGCTCGACTTCCAGGACACGGAGATCCGCATCGCGTACAAGGGCACGGTCGCCGGCGATGAGATACGGTTCACCCGCCGCGTGGGTAAGTTCGCGACGGAGGAATTCGTCGCCAAACGCGAGACGACAGCGGCTGTATCGCCGGGCGAAGGAAGGGCCGCTCAGCCGCAGCGCAAAGGCGGCGGACCGAACTTTGGCCTACTCGTTCCGCTCGGACCGAACGATAAACCCGCGTTCCCACCCGCTCCCTCCGGATTCGACGTTCCCCGCGACGGGATCGAACGAGGCAGGCTGGAGCTTGTCGAATACGATTCCAAGGCGGTCCCGATGATCGTCGTGATGCCCTACGGCCGGGCGTCGGCCGAGCCGGCCCCCGCCAACCCGTTCGACGGCAACCCCATGGAGACCTATGCGGCTTTTGAGAAGGACCTGCTCAGGGACGTGATCCCCTCTATCGAATCGCACTACGCCGTGCAGGCCGACCGCGAGCACCGCGCGTTGGCCGGATTGTCGATGGGCGGCGGCCAGTCCCTGTCCTTCGGCCTGCGGAACCTCGACGCGTTCGCCTGAGTCGGCGGGTTCTCCTCGGCCCCCAACACCGAACCTGCCCGCTTGCTCATTCCCAATCCGTCGGCGACGAAAGGCAAGCTCCGCCTGCTGTGGGTCTCCTGCGGCGACGTGGACGGCCTGATGAGCGTGAGCAAGCCCTTCCACGAGGCCCTGGCCCGGATGGAAGTCCCGCACATCTGGCACGTGGATGCCGGCGGGCACACATGGCCCGTTTGGAAGAACGACCCGTACCTCATCGCGCAGTTGCTGTTCAAAAACAAGAAGGATTGCCCCAACCCTGACGAAGATAACGCCTTACGGCATCACTACAAACGATGCGATTTATCCCTTTTCCGCCATCGGCAGGTTCTGGTATAATAGATGGGCCGTCTCCCGGGAGGCGGAATTGGACAAGTGAACGATCACGGACCAATCGGACAAGCCCCTCTCGGGTCTTCTGCCGGGGGCGGCGGCAGGCCGGTGAAAGCCGGCCTGAGGGAAAGGAGGGTTGCCGTTATTCAAATGAGCCAGGTCGCGAAATGATGTGAACCGAGCGCTATTCCTATCGAATCTCTGTCTTTGAGGAGGTAAAGCAATGCACATGAGACCTGTACCGATCTGCATCTGTACGATGCTGTGCGTCGGCGGCCTTGCCACTCATGCGACGGCGGCGCAGCCCGTCGTCTACTATTCGTTTGACACGCTGGACGCCGTGGTCACCGACCTCTCGGGCAACAAAAACAATGGGACGATCAACGGCGGCGTCACACTCGATGACGCGGGCTATCTCGGGAAGTGCTTCGCCTTCAACGGGACCGACTCCTATGTCCAGTTGAACCGCGTGATTCAAGACAGTTTCGGCATCATTGCCTGGGTCAAAACCAGCACACCGGGCCTGGCGGGCACCCATGCCTACGAAGGCAGCGGCCTGTTCTGGTCCGACGTCGCCGGCACGGCCAACGATTTTGTCGTCGCGGCCCTGGGCACGAAGCTCTCCTTTTTTGCCGGCAATCCGGACACGTCCGTGACCTCTGACAACGATATCGTCACGGAGGAATGGGTGCACATCGCGGCGATCCGCAATACGACCGCCAAGACGCTCAACGTCTACGTCAACGGCGAGTTCGACAAAAGCATTTCACACTCCAACACCAGCGCACTAAATGCAAACAATCAGTTTATGATCGGGGCCAATACCCTCGATTCCCGCTACTACACCGGGTCGATCGATGAGGTCCGTCTCTACAGCCGAGTCCTCGCGGACGAGCACGTCAGTGCGCTTTACGTCGGCGGCACCCCCAATTTCGCGAAGGCTGAGAACCCGAATCCCGCC
>DCUI01000336.1 GCA_002327785.1 Phycisphaerales bacterium UBA2218 | reverse complement strand
CCATGTTGATCGTCGCGCCGAGCGGCAGTGAAAAGCTCGCCAATTCGCCGTGGACCTTGAGCTTTTCCTGGGCCGCTTTGATCGAGACCGGCAGCGTCGCGGCACTGCTGCGGGTGATGAACGCCATGATCATCGGCTCACGGAGTCGCTTGAGCACATCCAGCGGATTGCGGCGGGTAACCACCCAGAGCAAAACGGAATACACGACCAGGACCATGACCAGGATGCCGAGGACCACGCCCAGCGTCACACTGACGTAGGGACCGACGATGGAGGGACCGTAGAGGCCGAAGTTCACGATCGTCAGGGCAAACACGCCGATGGGCGAGTACTCGAGGATCCAGTCCACGATCTTGAACATGGCGTCTCGGGCGGCTTCGAGCAGGTCGCCGAGCATCCGCAATCGCCCGGCCCGCCGCTCGTCGCCGGCCTCGATCAGGACCCGCATCGCCAGGCCGAACAGGATCGAGAAGACAATGATCGGCAGGAAGTTGCCCGTCGCCAGCGCCTCGAACGGATTGCGGAACAAGTTCAGCAGGACGTGCGAAAGCGCCCCCTGCGCGGGGATGTCCGCGGCGACCTCCTGGGCCTCGGTCACCTTGAGCTGGGCCAGCTTCTGCCACGCGCCCAGTTCGGCGCCCGAGCCCGGGCTGATGGCCAGCGCCAGGCACGTGCCCAGCGCCGCCGCGAACAGCGACGTCACGAGATACCACGCAATGACTCGGATGCCGATGTGACCGAATCGCTTGATCGGCAGGCTCGATGCGCCGACGACCAGCGAGAAGAAGATGATCGGCACCACGATCATCTTGAGCATCTGCACGAACACCTGTCCGAAGGGCAGAACAACGGGGATAATCCTTTCAGCGAGGGTCGAGCCCGGTGCGGCCGCGTCGCCTGTCGCTCGGGACAGGTACCAGAACACGATGCCGACCACCGCCCCGGCGGCGAAGCCGATGAAGATGCGCAGGACCAGAGACGTCCGGAAGTACAGTCGCAGCAGCTTTCCCATAAAGGCATCCAACCCTTGGAGTTTACGATTTACTGTTTACGATTGGGCCTCGCGCCGTGTGCCGCAGGCTCCCGACGCTCGTTCCTGGATCGCAAATGGCGGATAGCAAACAAGATAGCCTATCACCTGGGCAGGCGAAAGACAACACCGAACCATGGCGTCCGCTTCGTCCATCTGGACAGACGCGGCGGGGAATAGTACACTCTCGAGGTCGGTGGCCGCAGATCCAGATGGTGGACAACAGATAGGAAACCCCATGAGCCATGCAGAACGCACCGTGAGCCGAGTGGCATTGTCCTTGTGTATCATTTTCCTTTGGATGGCCGCCGGCTGCCAACAGGCCCAGACGTCGTCGGGCCCGCTCATCGGAATCACGAGCGTCTACGAGCCCGCCCAGAAGGACAAGAGCGCACAGACGAGCACGCCTTTCGCCTATGCCCAGGCCGTGGCGGAGAACGGCGGCGTGCCGCTCGTGCTGCCCACCATCGACGACGAGCGAATCCTGCAGGCCTATTTGGAGGATCTCGACGGCCTCGTGCTCATCGGGGGCGACGACATTCCGCCCGAGGCATATGGCGAGACGCCCCACGAGACGGTCAAGCCGCTGACGACCCAGCGGTATGAGTTCGAGCGAAAGCTCATTGCCCGCTGGCTCGCGAGCGGAAAACCCGTGCTCGGCGTTTGTCTGGGCATGCAGTTCACCAACGTCGTCTCGGGCGGTACGATGATCCAGGACATCCCCTCGGAGATCGGCAAGACGGTGGACCATCGCAAGTACCATCGCGTCGTGATCGACAAACGCAGCGTGCTGGCCGACATTCTCGGAGCGGACGAGGCGATGGTGTTTTCGAGCCACCATCAGGCGGTGGACAGCCTGGGCAAGAACCTGCGTGTGATCGCCCGCAGCGAGGACGGGGTCGCCGAGGCCCTGGAGCGGACCGACGGCCGGTTCGGACTGTTCGTACAATGGCACCCCGAAGCCATGACCGATCACGCCCACCGCGACGCGATCTACGATGCTCTGATCCAGGCCTGTGCCCGTGCGCAGCGCCAGACAGTCCTCATTGACCGACGTCCGGATCATCGCCACGCGAACCTATCATCGCCGCCCTCGCCTGTCCAGTCAACCGGCGGGGATTCTGGCACCCGGTGCGATATGCTACCCTGTCCATAGCCACCCGGACCGTGCGACTGAGCGCCGCGTATGCATGACAGAAAGGATCGATGCCCCATGGGAAAAACCCCCGAGCAGTATTCCAAGGTGTCCCTGGCCGCGCGGATAATCATCAGCCCCGCCGTTGTCGTGTTACTCGTACTCTGGTGGCGAATAGGTAGCCCGAATCCCGCTGGCGTTAGTATGCTGCTTGGTCTATTCTTCGCGCCCTGGCTCAACATTCTCCTGCGGTGGTATTTCAAGCTTTCTCTGCTCGCGCGCATTTCTCTCGGTCTGATAGCCGGGGCTGGCTTCGGCGTGATCGCCAACCGGCTGGGGTTCTCGGCGTTCGTGGTTGGCTACATCAAGCCGGTGGGCACGGCCTTCGTCCGGCTCATCGGCATGGTCGTCGTGCCGCTGGTCTTCGCGTCGCTGCTGATCGGGACGACGAGCCTCAAGGACATCCGGAGTCTGGGTCGGATCGGGGCCAAGACCATTATCTTCTACCTGTGCACGACGGCACTGGCCATCAGCATCGGCCTGATCCTGGCGAACATCGTCCGGCCCGGGTCGCGGCTGCCTCAGGAGACGAAAGAGCGGCTCGTCGTCTTGGCCGCCGCTCAGAGGGAGGACGGAACGGCGCCCACCATCGAGAGACCCTCGCTCCGGGACATGCTGCTGAACATCATCCCCACGAACCCGATCAAGGCCCTGGCCGAGGGCCAGATGCTCCAGATCATTTTCTTCGCCCTGCTGATGGGGGTATGCCTGACGCTGATCCCGCACGAACAGAGCGGGCCGGTGATCCGATTTTTCGAGGGCGTCAACGACGTCATCGTCAAGATGGTGCACGTCATCATGCAGGTGGCCCCGTACGGCGTGTTCGCGCTGATCGCGGCGGTCGTGGCCGATTTCGGGCTCGGCATCCTGTTGACGCTCATCACATACTGTGCCGTGGTCCTGGTCGGACTGGTGGTCCACCCGCTGCTGGTGTACGCCGCGGCGCTGAAGGTGTTGACGCGCACCAGGCTCATTCCGTTCTTTCGAGGCATCCGGCCGGCTCAGTTGGTGGGCTTCAGCTCCTCGTCGAGTTCGGCCACATTGCCTGTGACGATCGAATGCGTCACGGAGAATCTCGGCGTCTCCAACAGTGTGTGCAGTTTCACGTTGCCGCTCGGGGCTACGATCAACATGGACGGGACGGCGCTGTATCAGGGCGTCGCCACGGTATTCATCGCCCAGCTCTACGGGATGGACCTGAGCTTCGGGCAGCAATTGACGGTCGTTTTGACGGCCACGCTGGCCTCGATCGGTACGGCGGGCATTCCGGGGGCCGGGATCGTCACCCTGGCTATCGTGCTCAATAGCGTGGGTGTGCCGTTGGAGGGGATTGGCATCATCATGGGGGTCGATCGATTCCTGGATATGTGCCGCACGGTCGTGAACATCACGGGGGACGCCGCGTGCGCCGTCGTGGTGGCCTCGACGGAAGGACAGGTGGGCGAGCCGACTGCGAGTGATTCGTAGGCTGGGCTCGCGCAAAAGACGGCTCCGTGCGTCCTCTACGCAAGGCCGCCGGAGCCGTATTGAGGATGTGTTATGGTATTCAGTACGTTTGTCGCGAGGTTTTGTTTGGTCATAATGAATCGCCGGACCGTTTTGTGGGCCTTGATTTTCGCGCTCCTGGCACAGAGTGTGCCGGCCTGGGCCTGTTTCTCCATCGTCGTGGGCAAAAACGCCTCCGCTGACGGTTGCGTCCTCGTCGGACACAATGAGGACGATGAGGCCCCGCAGATCGTCAACCACCACAAAGTGCCCCGGCGGATCTACCCGGCCGGCGCCACCGTGACGCTCCGCGACGGCGGGGTGCTCCAACAAGTCCCGGAATCCTGGTCCTACATCTGGTCGGAAATGCCCGGCATGCTGTTCTCCGACAGCTACGTCAACGAATGGGGCGTGACCGTCTGCTCCGACAACTGCCCCTCGCGGGAGGATCGGCCGGAACTGACCGACGGCGGCATCGGCTGGGACCTGCGGCGACTGGTCGCCCAGCGGGCTAAGACGGCTCGCAAGGGCGTACTCCTGGCGGGCAGACTCGTCGAGCGATTCGGCTACGTCGATTCCGGGCGGACCTACATCATCGCCGACCCCAACGAAGGCTGGCTCTTCTGCGTCATCAACGGCAAGCACTGGCTGGCCCGGCGAGTGCCGGACGATGAAGTGGCCATGGTGGCCAACACGTACACGGTCCGCACGGTCGCCCTGAAGGACACGGGCAACGTCCTGGCGTCGAAGGACATCCTGGAGTACGCGAAATCGCGGGGCTGGTACGATCCGGCGGCCGGGGCGTTCGACTTCGCCGCGGTCTATGCGAACCCCCAAGCCGCCAACCATCCCAACAACACAGGCCGGCAATGGAGTGGGTTGCGATACATCACCACTGAGACGCTGACGCCGGGGCCCAATCTGCCGTTCTCGGTGGTGCCGAGGAACAAGCTCGGCGCCGCCGACGTGATGCAGATTCTGCGCCACGACAAAGAGACCGAGTCCGGACCGGTCCCTGCGGATTCGCCGTTCCTGTGCTCGTTGTGCAGCGGTGCGACACAGACCAGCTTCGTCGCCCAGCTTCGCAGGGGAGTGTCGGCGGAGATCGGCATCGTGTACTGGGTCTGTTTGGCCTCCCCGAGAACGTCGTTCTATATCCCGTTCCATTTCGGCATTGCGGACTTTCCCATCGGCTACAGACTCGAATCGCAGCGCCCCACGGCCCGGGCATACAGCCGCAAGGTTCGAGCGGAGTTCGCGGCCGATCCACAGGAGGCATTCTGGACGTTCTCGAACTTCCGCGACAAAATGGACGGCAGAGGCGCCCCGGCAATGGAGCGATTGAGGGCCGAGCAGCAGCGAATCGAACGAGATGCCGCTACGATACAAAGGCCGATTGAGGAGGCCGCCTATCGGCTCTATGAGGATCATAACACCACGGCCCTGCGGCTGCTGGAGAACTACTCGAAAGGAGTGTATATGTCCACCCTGGAGGCGATGGGCGTCTCACTTGCCGGGACTGGAGCGGATGCGGATCTCCAGAAACGCGCGAACGAGCTGGCCCACCAGATCCTGTTGATCGACACCCATCTGGATACCCCCTTCGAGCTCCAGAGGCGGATGCAGGACATCTCCGGCAGGATCGAGGGCGGGCATTTCGACTACGTCCGGGCCAGGCAGGGGGGGCTCGATGCCCTCTTCATGGCCGTCTACGTCGCCCCGGAATACGAGGAAGACGGCGGGGCCAGGGCCTACGCCGATCAGACCATCGATATGATCGAGGGATTCGGCCGCCAGTGGCCCGACCGGTTCGTTCTCGCTCGCTCGCCCGACGAGATCAGGACCCATTTCGGAGGCAATCGGGTCTCGATTCTCCTGGGAATCGAGAACGGGTCCGCCGTCGAGGGGGACCTGGCCGCCGTGCAGCATTTCTACGACCGCGGCATCCGATATCTCACGCTCACGCACTCGAAGAACAACCCCATCTGTGATTCCTCGTTCGACGACGGGCCCCAATGGCACGGACTCAGCCCCTTCGGCAAGAAGCTGGTCGCCGAGATGAATCGCGTCGGCATGATCGTGGACGTCTCGCATGTGTCCGACGACGCGTTCTATCAGGTGATCGAGCTTTCGAAGACGCCGGTCGTCGCGACGCATTCCGCGTGTCGTCATTTCACGCCCGGATGGCACCGCAATATGAGCGACGACATGATTCGGCTGCTCGCGAAAAACAGGGGCTTGATTCAGGTCAATTTCGGGTCCATGTTCGTCAATGCGGCGGTCAACCGCGAATTCGTCCAGGTCCAGGAGGACATACGGCGACACATCCGGGACAATCACCTGCAAGGCGAGGAGCGGAGCCGCTACGTTCGCCAGCGTTGGGAACAGGCATCGTTTGGAAAGGCGCACGTATCGGATGTGGCTGCCCATATCGACCACATCGTGCGGCTGGTGGGCGTCGATTCCGTGGGCCTGGGGTCCGATTTCGACGGCGTCACGGAAGTCCCGGTGGGGCTCGAGGACGTTTCCGGCTATCCGAACCTGATCGCCGAGCTGCTGAAGAAAGGCTACAGCGAACAGGATATCCGAAAAATTGCCGGGGAGAATTTCCTACGCGTCTGGGCCGAGGTGGAGCGGGCCGCCGTAAGGCTCCGCTTGGCGAAATAACCGCCCGGGCGTCGGAGAACCGGGATACTCCGCCCCGCGCAGACCCGGAAGAGGACCGCGAGAATTTTTTTGAGATTCGCGACGTTTGGGCTTGACTGCCTCGTTGGCGGGCCGATAGACTATCCTCGCCCCCAGTAATTGACAGACCGCGAGCAACTTCCGAGGGGCAGGTTGTACTTGAGCGTTGTGTGACCTGGATTTTTCCCGGCGCGCCCTGCGGGATGCGCGTACCGACACCTGATGGATCGGCGTTGGCTATCCGCTGCCGCGAGGCGCCGGGTGTGACGTCTGCCGTCACGGCCGGGATGCACCGCAGACTGAAGAGGCAAGCGTGGGTTCGCGTACGGACGCATACGTGTAGTGGCGGTATTCTCACGACGGCCGGGAATGTCGTGGAAACCGGTGTTGCGCCCGCCCACGCTACAAAAGGAGTGGTGGAGGATTTGGTGCTGAAGGGAGGGAGAACTATGTGTGGCTCGGTCCGGAGTGAGTTGTACGAAACGGCGTCACGGCGATCTCACGATTTGTGGATGCACAGTTGCGAGAACAAGGAGCAATCCGAGAGGGGACATGACGCGGCCGAGAGGCAGCTCCCCTATCTCCGCCGCTTGTATGGGCGAGTCCGGGCCGCTGCCAAGTGCATGGCCTTCGGCTCTCGCGCCGCGCGGATCGCCAAAAACGCGTTCGTCGCCGCGGCGACGACTGCCTTGGTCGTTTATCTTCTCTCCACGCACGGCGAATCCGGAACCACCCTCGGTGAGATTGTTGCTGCATACGGACGGACGAACAACGTCCATGTCACCGCGCTGTATCCGGATACGGGCGAGATCACCTACGAGTTGTGGATCTCGCGCGAGCTGAATTTCCTGGCCATGATCCGGGGCCGGGAGCATATCGTCTACGACCTTGCCGCAAGGCAAAAGAGATGGATCGACCTGTCGTCGGAAATGATGGAGTGCGGCCCGCTCAGCGAGCTGGAGTACGCCGGCGTCCGGAGAATGGCCGATCGTTGCCCGAGCCCCATGTTGACCGACGTCCCCTCCGACGCCAGGTGGGTTCGCGCCTCAGGCCATGGGACTCAAGAGGTCTACGAGCTCACACAAACGGATCGAACCGGCAGCGGCCGCGACTACGCAGTCAAATATGAAGTCGTGATCGACCGACTCACGAGGCTGCCCCAGAGGTTCTCTCTGTTCCGCAGTTGGCCCCCGGAAGCCGCGTGGGAGTGCGTATCACAGATCGAGTTCGAGTATCCCGCCGAGGCGCAGATGGAGTCTCTGGTTGAGCATAGCCTCCGCGTCGGCGCGGACGGCAGCCGCTGAGCTCGACTGCCACCCTTCGCGAAGCGAATCGCGACATAGAAAAGACACAGGCGAGCGGGCCCAGATGCCCCCTCCCAGCGTGCCACCGCCCCTCCCCCGATTTCCACTCATCACGTGCTGCACGTCATACACGGCGGTGTATTGCGGGCCGGAGGTCGTGATCGGCTGAGGATTGACCCATTCCGGCGGTCCGGGTATTCTCTCGCAGAGAAGGGGATTCAGAGGTGGATTCCAGCCGCCGAGGTCGCAGAGCGCCGCGGTGAAGAAAGATGAGGAGAAGATCGATGCTTGTCGGTGTCGTGACCGCCACGATGTACATGCAGGGCATCAGCTCGCTCAAGGACAAGCGGCACATCGTCAAGAGCGTGATCGGCCGGCTGCAGAGCCGGTTCAACGTCTCGGTTTCCGAGGTCGAGCACCAGGACAGCAAAACCAGCGCGGTCCTCGGCCTGGCGGTCGTCTCGAACGAGCGGGTCTTCGTGGAGCAGCAGCTCGACGCCATTCTGAACTTCATGCGCAACGACGGCCGGTTCTACCTCGGCCAGGTCGAGCGGGAGATTTTCTCGTGACCCGTCGTGCCGGCTCTCGCGGTTTTTCCGCTGCAATCTCTCTTTCGTCGCATGAAGCGGATGATGAGGTCGCAGCCGCAAACTGTTTGTGATCCCGCGGCTTGTCATATCGCGTGATGCTGTCCCCATCTTTCGTTATACTATCCAGGATGACTCAGAACTCACGTAACATGACGCGGCACGTCGCCGCAGCCGTAATGTATGTCGCCTTCGCAGTGTACTTGTACCAGCCGCGATTCGGAGCATTCGCGGGATGGCAATGGCTCCTGCCTTTGAATGCCTGCATCGCCGCGACCGGCGGCTATGTCCTGAGCCGGCGATGGGTGCCCGGATTCACCGGCTCGCTCCTGGCCGGACTGCTCTATGGCTTCGGCCCCTTCCTTCTGGGGCTGGCCAGGGTCCATCCCAGTGCGGGCTCGCTGGCCGCGTGCGTCCCGTGGCTGTTTGTCCCCGCTACGGTCATCGAGAAGAAGTTGGGCAAGGCGATGGGATTGCCGCTGCTGGTCGTGCCCTTTGCCGCGATCGTCCTGTTCTCGCACCTGTCGGCCGGACAGAGGTTGTTCGCCGCCCCGCTTCACGTGGACGTTCGCCCGACGGACTTGGTCGGTTTCGCCGCCCCGCTGGCGTTGATCAGCCGGAGTACCGCCCTGCTGGGACTCTACCATGTCCCGATGGCCGCACTGGTCCTGGGCCTGGCGATGATGTGGAAGGCCCGCCGGTACAGCATCTTCGTCCTCCTGCTGGCCGGCTTCGTCCTGGCGTTCTGCAAGTCCTTCCTCAGTGCCGACCAGCTCGCCCGGCTGGGCGTCAGCCCCATCCTGTGGCTGAGCATTTCGATGCTCTGGTGTGCGGTCGTCGGCGGCATCGGGCTTCACGGCCTGATCGAAGCGGGCTTCGCCGACCGCAAGTGGATCTTAGCCGCAGTCATCACGCTCGGCGTGCTGGCGATTGTCGCCCTGCTCCTGGCGGCCAAGTGCTTCCAGATCATCCTCGGCCTCGGCGACGGTTACGCCCGTCTCTTCGTCGAAGCCGCAAAGGTTTACATTCTCGGCGCCCTCGCAACCGCCATCATCTTTCTCATCGCGCGCCAGAAGCTCCGCCTCCACTGGCTCCGTTGGGCGATCCTCTGCGCCGCCCTGGCCGTGGACATCTTCCTCGGCGCCCGATACATTGTGGACCGCGTCATGTGACGCCGCGTCAAATCCGAAATTCGAAACCCGAAAACTCCGCCGCAAGCGGATGCCAGTTGCCCGGCACCGTTCCGGAAATCCGAAACAAGCACGAATCGCCAAGATCCAAAATCCCAAACGGGCTGTCCGACGGGCGGCAGCGTTTCGGTCATTGAGGTTTTGTGCTTTGAACTTGTTTCGGATTTCGTGCTTCGAGTTTCGTGCTTCTCTCGTGGATTTGACCATGTAGGGTGGGTTCGGGTTCCCAGACGCGATGCAGTGCGTCTGGGTGTTTCTCAACCCACGCGTTTCCTCGTGACAGACATCAGATCCGCCAGGGTGAACGCATGGCCCGCTTTAGCATTCGGTTGGCTTCGTCGTCATCGACAAAGCGTTGCCCCCCGGCATCCCATTTGACCCTGCGGCCCAGTCGAGCGGAGATCTCGGCCAGATTGCATGTAGTCGTGGCATGATGTCCGACCTGGACACAAGCCGCTGCCACCTGGCGTGTCTTGACGCAGTCCAGGAAGTTGCGATGGTGCTCCGGGCCGGCGTGCAAATGAACCTCGCCGGGACCGATCACCGACTTCAACACATCCGCAGGATCGGCAGTCAGGGTCCCGCCGCCGGTGACGTGAATCCACCCTTCTGTTCCGACAAAACGGACACCGTCGGGATGCGGGTTGCCCTCGCTGCTGTAGCTCATCTTCACGCCGTTCTCATAGACGACCTCCGACCGCCAGGCAATGGGTGTGTCAACCAGCCCCTCGGTGGGGATGGTCGCCAAGTGCGCGTGCACGCGCACGGGTCTGACGTGGTCGCCGATGCCCCACTGGGCGATGTCCACGAAGTGCACGCCGTTGCCGCTGATAAAACCCGCCGTGTAGTCGTCAACGTAGTACCAGTAGCACACCTCATTGCCGCGAGCGACACGCTGCGGACAGAACGGAGCCGCCGGCGCAGGCCCCAGCCACAGGTCATAGTCGAAGCCCTCCGGCACGCCAGTCACAGGGAAGTCCCGGCCCACCTGCACGCCCGGGTTGACGCCGATGATGCCGACTTCCACCTGCGTCAGTTGCCCAATCCGGCCGTTGCGAACCAGCTCACAGGCGTGGCGATATGCCCCCATGGACCGGCGTTGCAGACCCGTCTGAAGCACCCGCCCATACGTCACAGCGGCCTCGACCACACGGCGGCCCTCGGCCACGGTACGTGTGAGGGGCTTTTCCACATACACGTCCTTGCCGGCCTGCATCGCTGCGACTGCCAGGATCGCATGCCAGTGGTCCGGCGTCCCGATACAGACCGCATCCAGGTCCTGACGGGCCAGCAGACCGCGGAAGTCGTCGTAGTCGACGCAGACACGCCCTCCATACGCATGGTTGATGCGATCGCAAAATGCCTGACGGCGACTCACTACCGGGTCGCAGACTGCAACGATACGCGTATCCTTTTCGGCCAGAAAAACGTCCCGGTGCTGGCTGTTGATGTTGCCCGTGCCGATCAGTCCGAGCGTGATACGTTCGCTTGGGGCGACCTGCTGCGCGCCGCCGAGCGCAGATGAGGGAACAATATGGGGAAGAATCGCCGTACCCACCACCCCTCGCAAGAAAGCCCGGCGTGTTGTCCTGCGTCCATCCACTGGCGGTTCCTTATTGTGCGCTAAATACAATGACTACTGCACAGATTATGGTGCATCAGCAAGCGGAGTGCAACACAACAGTTCGCGGTGGTGACGGTATTCCGGTGATTCCGGGTACAGCATACCCATTTCGTTGTCCCGCCGGCGCTTCTACTGGGTTCTCCAACTCCTGCACCCATTGTACTCATTTCGATCTTTCCACATCCATAGAGTCTGCTTCGGGCTCCAACTCGTTCGTCGCGGGTCGATCCGGGGCATCTTCCTGAGAGTATTATGGCGGGGACAGGCAGAGCGGGCAAGGGGAAAATGCGTAAAGCGGGGCAAACAGGTCCACCACGGAGGCACAGAGAAAGGAACCCACTCAACAGCAATGATGGTGCGTGGTACGCACCCTACACGGGCCACGCCGATCCGGCGGATGGCGTGGTTCGTGGCGAGGGCGTCCCGCCCTTGCTTGCGTTGCAGTGCGAAAGACAAGAGCGAGGGCAAGATGCCCTCGCCACATCATGCCGAACTACAATACCGCCCACGGATTCTGATTGACGCCCATACTCGTCGTGATTCAGGACGACACAGGCTCCGAACGATCCGGGGGGCCTATGGGCCTGATCAGCGTCGCACGGCTCGTCCTCGTGGCTGTCGATGTGCTGCCGGCTCCCACGCGATCCAGACCCTCGTGCACGATCACGAGTTCCTCCTGCGATCCGTCGAAGACCAGGGAAGCAGGCCAGCCCTGGGTGAAGGTCCACTGGGCGAGAGGCGTGGACGAACCTGCCCCGTACAGGCTGATGCGACCGTCGCGCAACGAGGAGGCGAGGCCCTTATCCTCCATGATCTGGCGCCACTGCCAGATCGCGGCATCGCTCGGCGTGGTTCGCCTGAGAATGATCTTGTGCCATCGGAGCACTCCCGGCGTGCTCTCCATGACGACGGCCCCGGCGGCCGTGATGACCACCTGCTCTTCGATCTCGTGATGCGAGCCCAGTCCCGAGCATTCGGTGTACTCGCCCACCGGCTGGCCCTGGAGCTCGAGCCGATAGACGAACGATTCCGAGTTGATCGAGATCGATGGGGCCTGGGCCGGCTGGCCCCAGAGCCGGCCGTCGCCGACAAGGGCCAACGCCGTCAATGCCGCACCGCCTGCAAACAAGACAAGCCAATAGTACCTGCGGTTCATGATGCACCTCCGCTTCCAAAGGGATTCCATTGAATTGACGTTCCCAAACCGTGAAACACACACGATTTGCCACGCTGTCGTTGAAGACGCATCCTCCGCGTTACCTCCTTTCGCGATGCGTTCTCCTGCGAGGACCATTCATAGGCACGGACGCTCTCCGTCTACGTCGCTCGCACCTATAAGAAAGGTGTGGCCAGAACACAAAACGTGACGGCAAAAACCGGCGACAAAATGGCAGCCCGTTCGTAACGACGCCGTAAGGCGGTTCTGGGGAAGTTTCCAAGTTGAAGTGTGAAGACGCAAGGCCGGGCTCTCCCCACTTGAAACTTCACACTTGAAACTCCTTCCGGCCCCCTACGACCTGCTGCCGTCTGTTTCCTGACTCTGTCTTTCCTGGGCCAGAGCCGCCAGGAGGCGACCGGCCAATTCCGGGGTCAGCCCGCCGGGCGAGGGGACCACCGGGGTTTCGTCCGAGCCGCCGTCGGCTCGCGAATTCTGGTCGGCCGGGGCAAGCGGGGCAATGATATCGAGGCATGCCTTGCGCGCGGTCTCTCCTTTCCCCGAGGCGGCCAGCTCGACCAGTTTGACCGCCGCCGTGGCGGCGTATCGCGCCAGGGTTATCCGGCCCTGGCGATGCCCGTGCACGATCCGCAACTCGAGTTGTGCCGCGAATCGCCCGTCGGCGAGCCACCGTTCGTACTCGTACCGTCGTACATGATGCTTCTTGAGGATGGCCTGTTCCTCCAATTCTCCCGCGAACAGATCATCGATGACGGCGGACTGTCGTTTCGTGAGCTTCTTCGATTCGGACATGGTGTTGTCTCCTTTTGAAAAGTGGTTCCAGAATGAATGTTGCCCCAGCGGGGATTTTGCCGATTGCAGGACACCCGCCGGGTAGATACCCTGTGCGTGGATTGCCTCGCTGCCCGACAAGATGAATCTCAAGACAAAGGAGTGGCGTATGGACCATAGAGAATGGATTGGATTGGCGTTGCTCGCGGCTGCATCCGTCTTCCTCGCGGGTTGCTCTCACGGGTCCGGAGTGGAGTTCGGCGTGTTCGGATCATCCCTGGATTCCGACGATCTCGGCGAAGGCTACGGCGGCGGCGCCAAGCTGGAGATCAACCCGATCGACCTGGTAAGCGTGGATGCCCGCGCCAGCTACATTCGCTTCAGCGATACGGACGTGGACATGTACCCGCTGGAGGTGACCGGGCTGGTGAATTTTTCGGCCATCGGCGAGCGAATCGTCGCCTACGCCGGCGCGGGAGTGGGCTACTATCTCTTCGACGGCGATGAGGTGGACCTCGACGACGCGGTCGGGTTCTTCCCGGTCGTGGGTCTGGAGATCGGCCTGCACCGTGTTTCCGTGCTGGTCGAGGCCCGCTGGCTGTTCCTGGAAGCCGATATCGACAGCGCGAAAGACGAACTGCGGGACCTCGGCGACGCAAACGTGGACGGTCTGGGCGTCAACGTGGGATTGCTGTTTCGATTCTGAGCGGGCGTTTGCAGCGACATGAACCCGAAAGCAGCCGAGGCGTGGAACTTCGCGATTGCGAAACTCGAATCCGCCCGGCAATACATCGAGCAGGACGAGGACGAGCCGGCCAAGACGGAGATCGCCAAGGCGGTCTACATGGGCGCCGGCGCAGTTTATTACCTGCTCGGCCAAGGCCCCGAGGAACGAGCCGCCCACGAAGCAGCCCGGAGCTTCATCGCCGAGCTGGCGGCCGGCGAGACCTCCGGCGCCGAGGCCTACATGGCCGCCCGCCAGATCCTCGGCACGATCGCCGACCTGTCCCCCGACGAAGACCGCCTCCCCCCACCGTGAACTCCGTAGTACGCCGTCCACCTTAAAATGGCGGGCGTGGTTCGTGGCCGTCGTCGTAGTACCACAGCCCGGTTGTAAGCTCCCTGTCACCCTGTACAGCGCAGTCCGAGCGAGAATAGCTCTCCGGATAGGCATAAACGCCGACGTGATCCAGCCCGCCGATCACGGCCAAACGCCACGATGCCCCACGCCTGTATGATTCGCTTGACGTTCATCGGATCGCCAAACGCTTTTCGACCCCGGCGGTGAGGGCGATGTCCATGCCTTCGTGAAGTTCTTTGCCGGTGCGGGTCGTCTTCGAGCCTGATTCCAGGTCCCAGATGGTGTACTTCTTCGCCGCTTCGACCGTAAACCACTCGGGCAGCGTGTTCATTCGCGGCCAGTCCTGAGTGAAGCCCATGGACTCCTTGTGACGCGGGATGTCGAAGCAGAGCTTGCCGGACCAAGGCTTGTCCGACTTCATCACGATCACGAGCCCGTCGTCCGTGCGGGCCGCGCCGAGTTGCAGGCCCTTCTGCCAGGGGCGGGCGATCGCGCCTTGCGTGTGCATCAAGGCATGCATCAGGACCGTGCGGACGCCATTGGCTTCGAGCTTCATCGTGCCCCAGAGTTTGGCGGTCTCGAGCGGCTCGGCGGACCGCGTGACGCTGCGGGCCATCTCGCGATCCACCCAGGCGAACCCCTCCTCGACCGGGACGCGATTGAGCAGGTAGATTGCCCCTTCGATGGAGTCGGCAAAACCATCGATCGAGTAATTGCCTTCCCAATTGTAGTTGTCGTAGGCCGGCTTCATGAGGTTTCGCAGCGTGCTCCGGACCTGCGTGCGATAGACGGGCCGGCCGACCGCCATATCGTAGCAGAGGTAACCAACGTAGTTGTAGCCCCACCCGTCGCTGAACAGGCCATGCCAGCCGTCGCGCCGGGTGATGTGGTTGTACATCAGGCCGTCCTCGTTGCAGCCCTTGGCGAGGATCGTATCGAAGAGGTGCTTGAGTTTCTCTTGGTACTCCTTGGCCTTGGGCCGGTTGGTCTGCGTCTCGACGGCCAGCAGCAGGCCCAGGCCGCCGATGATCTCGCAGCCATGGTCCCGCAGCCTCGTGGGGACGAAGTCCGGCTGGGCGAAGTAGTAATCCGCCAGTCGCTCCGCCCAGACGACGAACTCCTCCCGGCCGGTCATCGTGTACAGCCGGGCCAGGGCCTGGATCTGCTCGCCGTTGACCTCGATGTCCGTCGAGGGGATCTTGCCGAACGGGGTGTCGATCCGGGCGTGTTTCCATACGTCCTCCTCGATGGCGAGCATGCGGTCGAACCACTCATCCCGGCCGGTGACTTCCACAATCGCGATCAGACCATCTTTGACGTACTCCGAGGCCTGGAAGACCATGTCGTCATAGTCCGGGACGAGCTTGGCGCCCTTCCGCCAGTCGTAGGGGACGGGGATGCGGTCGAGATGATTGCAGAGTTTCTGCTCGGCGTGCAGAACGTTCCGCACGGGGCCGTTCAGCGCATCCAGATCGACGACGAACGCCGCCCAGCACAGGAACGGATAGCAGTCGGCGGCGGTGTCACGGTAATTCCAGTAGCCATCGGCGGGATAGAGACCGGTGTTCGGATCGATCACAGGCAACGCCGTCTCGTGCAGCCAGCGCTGCACCTTGCTGAGGGCATAGCCCGCGATCTCGGCCGACCGCGCCGCCTGCGCGAGTCTGGCCGGCTCGGTCCGTGGATATTCCCTCGCCTGCCCTGATGTTACAACAATCAACAGGATCACACCGACGCTCAAAGACAATTTCACAACAGAGACACTGAGAACACGGAGAAGAATTGAAATCATAAAATCCTCCGACAAATGCCATTTTTCAGGACCGGTACGTTGAAATTGATCCATCGGCCGACTTTCCAGCCGCCTATACGCAAACAGGTCAACAATTGGGCTTCATGAATGGGTTCGATGGCCGAGATTGCCTTGATCTCCGCGACGACGGCATTCTCAGCAAGTAGATCGAGGCGGTAGCCGCATTCAAGGCGGATTCCCTCGCACTCGACAGGCAAGGGTCGCTGCCGCTCGAACGATAGACCGCTCAATGTGAGGTCGTGGCACAGGCCTTCTTCATCCGCAGACTCCAGCAATCCAGGTCCCAGAGCCCTGTGGACCTCAATAGCAGATTCAATGATCCGTTCAGTGATATCCACCATTCTTCTCTTCTCCGCGCCCTCTGTGTCTCTGTGGTGCTACTCTCTTCCCACGCCGCGGGCGGCCAAGTCCTTCAACTCGGGCAGGTGCTCCGCGTACACGCCTCGGGGCGTCGTGTTGCGGTTCTTGCAGATCGAGGCGGCCATGCCGACAACCTCGCCCATCATGCCGCAGGTTCGCATCACGCGAACGGTTCCAAGGGCCACGTGCGTGACGCTGATATCGCGTCCGGCCATGAACAGGTTCTCGACGTTCCGCGAGTAGAAGCAGCGGTACGGGATCGAGTACGGCTGGATCGCAGGCGTCTTGCAGATCGTTTTGAACTCCTCGCCCGGAAAGTGCTTCGTGTTCTCCGGGTCCGGGTAGTGCAGGTCGATCGACCACGTCGTCGTGACGAACGCATCCGGATACGCCCGCTGCTCCTGCACGTCCTGCTGCGAGAGGATCACGTCGCCCAGCAGCCGGCGAGACTCGCGCTTGCCTGCGATGTACGCGACCCACGAGAGCCGGCGATTGGCGTACTTCGCCTTGTCCTTGCTGTGGTTCTTGAGGAAGGCCCAGTTGCCGTAGACGGCGCGGAACCCGTGGTCGCGGATCGACTCGAAGTCGGTGATCTGGTCCTTGTTCAGGCCGGTCTCCCAGTTCCAGTCGCCCCGCGTCGCGTGCTCGCAGCTTGCCTCCGTAAAACGAGGGGCCCAGGGGCATTCAGGGAACGCGGTTTCCCTGAGCGTCTCGACCGTGTACCACTGCACCGAGGCGCCCATCGTCATCTTATCCGGCTCCTGGGGGGCCAGCGTCTCGCCCGTCTGCTCCCAGCTCTCGCGGCCCATGCGATATTCCGCGCCGGCCAGAGCGCCCACGGTCCCGTCGCCCGTGCAGTCGGCGAACAGCGGAGCCACGAAGCGAACATCCGCGGCGAGGGCATCTTGCCCTTGCGCGTCGCCGGCATCCTGCCCGCGATTCGAGGGCGGGACGCCCTCGCCACGCGGCCGCACGTTCCTGGCGATCACGGCCACGATCCGTTCACCTTCCTTCTGGACCGCGTAGACGTGCATGTTGAGGAACAGGCGGATATTCGGCTCGGCCTGGACGATCCGGAGTTTCTTCTCATCGTTGTAGAAACCAGCGGCCTGGGCGTTGCCCTGGTTGCCGGGGTCCAGCTCGCGGACGACATCGCCGATTCGCGGGTACGGCGGCAGATTGATCCGGCCGTTGAGGTGTACGCGGACCTCCGAACTGTTGTTGCCGCCCAGCACCGGCCGGTCGTGAACGAGGGCCACCTTGAGTCCCAGTCGGGCCGCCGAGATCGCGGTGCAGGTCCCTGCCATCCCCCCGCCGGCCACGACCAGGTCGAACTGTCCGGCGTCCTGCGGCAACGTGTCGCGGGCATCTTGCCCGCGATTCGAAGGCGCCACAAGACTCAAGTCACTCGCAAACACAATCACATCGCAACGACCCGCAAAGCCGGTCAAGTCGTGCAGCGAGAGCTTCACTTTCTCCCGTTTGATCTCAACCGTTCCGCCGTCCTGCCAATGCCATTCGGCCCCTTCCGTTCCGAAGGTAGTGGGCAGCCGCACGCCGTCGATGAGCACCTGGAACCTGCCCGGCGCATCGGGTCCGCTGCACGTCGGGACCCAGTTCCGCGTGCGGACCCAGACGCGGTATTGGCCCAGCGGGATCGTGACGCTCGTCACGGCGTCCTGGACCGGCACACCCAGCCCGTGCGCCAGCAGCATGGGCGAGCCCATCTGATCCATGAACTGCTGATCCACGACCCAGCCGCCGAGATCGTCGAAGCTCTCGGCCTCGATCAGGACTTGCCCCCCCGCAGCCGACGCAACACAGCAGACCAGGAGGGCCAGACAACTTGCTGATTTCACCACAGAAGCACTGAGGACACGGAGAGGAATGGAATTCATACAATCCTTCAATCATGTATGGTGGGTTCTCAACTCATGCGAAAAGGCGCGTGCCAATGGCCGACCCGGACTCATGCCTCAACATGACCATTCGTGCGTTCAATCTCTTGCCACGGGAATGGCTTTGTGTCAGGGTAGTCACCTGTGTAAACCTTCATCTCCTCCTGATCCAGAGGATACCATTCATCGTATGGATAGCGTCTGAAGAACTCACCGATTCGCTCACGAAAATGCTCATCCGCAGTTGGGTTGAGTCGTCCCCTGCGAAAGTCCCGCAATCCCTCAAGCTCGGCCCTGGAGACGCGCAACGTCACCATGAAATCGACAGCCATCTTCTCGGCAAAGCCAACCTTCACATCTGGCGGGAGGTAGAACCACTTCTGGTTAATGCGAGCGTGCTGGGTGATGAGGTTCTTCCAGCTCTTTGCTGAACTTGTGTCTTTGGCCTTCCTCTCCACATCCCTGAAACCTCGAATTTCACAGAGGGTTATGTCTCGCCCGCGAGCAGCGTCGCAATCCTGTGTCGCCACAATCGCGGCGACGGGTCGTACAGGGACAATTATCTCCACCGGCCCACCTTCTTGAGCAATCTCCGCCCAGGTTACCTCTCTTTGCCCGAATTCAGTGGCGAGGAGAACCCTGCTAAGTGAGATATCAACCCGCGGAAGCCCTATGAATATGTCTCCTTGTCGGATAGGTGTGGAGGTGTCAGGAAACTCATATATCATGGCTCGTCTCCCCACTGAACTCCACGAGTTGCCTCAAATTCAGCCACGGCCAAGCGCTCACGTTCCGCCTGCTCGAGAATCTGACGGGCTATTCGCAACGCCTCACGCCGCGATACGAAACGTCCGATTGTCTCCTGATAGATCGACGCAGTGACCACGGCATCTCGGCGCTTTCTCTCCATCAACCAGGGGTCAGGTATGACCGTGAGCGGAGAAATTGCCAGGGAGAGAACAAACCCGGCGACCCTGACCATGCGGAACACGTTAAGAGGCCTCTCATTGCGCTCTTGCCAGGGACCGGTTGCCGAAGTCTGCGGTGCCAGTCCACTGTCACGGAGATCTACGGTATAGGCGCTATTCACCTGAGAACCTCCTTTCCAGTTCCCCCTCTATCATCTTGAAGAACCAATCGTCTGTGATTGCATGGGCTGCATCAATCCACGTTTCAAAGGACGCTGGCATTTGCGGTAAGTCCTCCCCAGCAGACTCAACCGTCGTCTCCCAGATTACTGCGGGAGCATTGCTCCTTTGACCAGTGGCAAATCGTACAGTGACGACTCCTTTAGGATTCTCGCATCTGAAAGAACCTTGCCATGTGAAGCCGACCGGTGTGGCTTGGATAGGGGTGTCCTGAAAGAGGCTATCCGGTAGTGATGTGTTCAGTCTCAGTTTGTCTCTTAGGAACACAAAAACATTCTCTTCCGCGTGGTCGTAATCCACGGCGTCAATGTACCGCAGGACAAGATTGGTTATCTTTAGATCTCCCGCTTTAGGGTGGGCCTCATACAACCTCTTCACAGCAGGCAAGACGCGATCCCGAAAACCTCCCCATGTATAGTCGGCTGTCGAGTTGACAGTAAAGATACCCGGACCTATCTGAACCAGCGGCCACGAGTTCGCTGCCACTCGAAACCGATGCTGAACAACATGACCAACCAACTCATCTGGCAGGCTGGCATTCGGGAGTTCTTCATGTTCCGGGTAGTCGTTTTGCATTCGGTCAAACACTCGTGCCAGAAGAAGCTTGTAGTGCGGGTCGATCTGATGACCCTGCGGAGTCCCCTGTAGCTTCCATCTGACCTCTAGAATTGCTTCAACGAGAGGTTTGTTCTTCAACTCCTTGCTCATATGTATTCTACCTCACTCTTGCTGTCCTGGTTCGTTGGCTTCCCGCCATACATTCCGTGGTTTCCTCAGTGGTAATGACTCCAGGGAGCACTTGTCGAGTTCTGAGATCCTCTGGACGCGCCGGGCGTGGCGGCCCCCGTCGAACGGGGCCTGCAGCCAGATGTCAATCATCTTCAACGCCAGATCGATGGACACCATCCGGGCCCCGATGGAGATGGCATTGGCGTCGTTGTGGGCCCGGCTCAGTCTGGCGAGTTCTTCGCTCCAGCAGACGGCGCATCGGACGCCACGGACTTTGTTGGCGACGATCGTTTCGCCGTTGCCGCTGCCGCCCAGGACGACGGCCCGGTCGCAGTCGCCCCGCCCGACCGCCAAGGCCGCCGGATAGATGAAATCCGGATAGTCGCACGCCTCGGCCGAGAAGGTCCCGAAATCCTTCACCTCGTGGCCCTGCGCAACGAGGTGCTTCTTGATCCGTTCCTTGTACTCGTAGCCTGCGTGATCCGTGCCCAACGCAATCTTCATTTGGCGCCCCTTGCACACCCGTCAGTTTCAAATCCGCAGTGTAACAGCCCACGACCCCGACTGCAATTCTCAAGCCCTTCAAACTTCAAAGGGGAAGCCTCACACTTTCTTGCCATGCTGCCGGCGTGAAGCGAAAAATGTCCTTTTGCAGTGTGTCCGACAGAGGGGAGCCGCGGATCATTGGGCGTTGCGTGCGGGGGCGTTCGCCCGGACACCGCAAAATACCACCATGGCGGCCGGAAATCCGTTGACATTCGCGGCTGCATCCGATAGGCTGTGAACCGAAAGGAGCGGTGAAATATGAGGCGTTGGAGTCGTATCTTCGCCGTGCACATCCCGGACCTCCTGATCTTCCTGTCCTGATACGACCGATCTCCCTGCCTCTGCCTCGAATCCGCTCCCTGCTCGAGAGCACCGTGCATTCAGATTCCACGCGGCGGGAGAGAAAGGAAGGTGTCTGCGCTGTTCCATCTTGGCCGCCTTGCGGCGCGGGGGTCGCAAGGGGCCGTTTTGACGTGCAAGAGTCCGAGACCATCACCATGGATCGACCATTCAAACGGAGGCCCAACTATGAGCACAACACATCGAATCGCAATCGCGACTGCACTTTGTGTTCTCCTTCTGACACTCGAAAGCGGCATGGGCGTCGCCTCTGCGAACGAGCCGCCCGTTGCAGAGGCCGGGCTGCCCAGATACGCGGCGACAGACCCTGTGCAACTGGATGGCAGCGGGTCTTACGACGCGGACAGTTCCGGCTCGCTTGGCTATGCGTGGACGCAAATCTCGGGACCGCCCGTGGTCACCACGGGGGCAAACACCGCGACGCCAACGATCAGCGGCTTTGTTCAGACGAACGGGATTCAGGAGTGCGAGTTTGAGCTGGTCGTCCATGATGGCCAGCTCCCCAGTCCCCCGGATACGGTCAAGGTCATCATCGTTCCGGACTTCGGCCCCGTGACGCTGGAGTTGCAGAATCCTCCGTTTGACACGGACAAACCCACGGTTTTCTATCCCAGCGGGGGAGACTGCGTGAATGGCTTTGCAGATGAGCAGCCGTGGGGCAACACCGCCTGGTATGAGAAGGCCAACGTCATCAGCTTCCCGGCGGGATATGCGCCTGACGCCTCCACCGGGGACTACCGTACATACTACAACGTGGGCGACATGATCATCGTCTACCTTTCGCGGGTCGCCCCCGATTACGAACAGCCCATCCAGGTGGTCGGTTGGAGCACCGGGGGCCAGCCCGCGGTGGACGCCGGCATCCATCTCAACCGGGTCTACAAGGATCGCCGCTACGCGGTGAACCACGTCACGGAACTGGATGCTCCCTGTCGGTGGATGCCGGATTACTCCGGGGGAATCGGGCTCGACGCGTACCTTTCCTCCAACGCCCTCTTCCTGACCAGCGCGGTTGACGGAGAGCCGTGCTGGCACGACCACTACTGGGGTGAAGCTTTCCCCCTGTTGGGAGACGCGCGACAGGAGCTCTTGGGCGTTTGGCTGGTCGGCTATGATCACGTGGGCGTACGCAACTGGTACTGGGATTCGCTCACGAACGTCTCGGCAAATCAGTTCAACCACGGGGTTGTCGCCGGGGCCTACTGGTCCGTCGTCGGGCCCGGCAGGAACCTGCAACTGGCCTCGACGCCGGGCGCCCAGACCTACACGTTCCAGTGGACCGGCTCGCCCACCGACCGCCGGATGGAGTTCTACGACGAATCAAGCCATCCGGGGCGACTGCCCGAGCCTGTCGCGTTGGGGGGTTGGGTCAGCCGATCCGAGCTCTCCGGGGCTGTCGAAGGCGCCGTCCTGAGCTGCGATGCATGTGAGAATGCGGTGGGCTACCAGCTCCTGTTCGGGACGGACCCTCATCGCATTGCGGACTTCAGGGTCGTTTCCGATACGCCGGCCCCGCCGATGGAGGTGATCGAAGAGTTCCCATTGCAAGAGACGTGGTGGACCGTTCGGGTTCGTGATCCCTATGGCTCCACCATCTATGCCGATCCGATCCGCCTGGATCCGACGAGTCTGCCTCCGATGTCGGTTGAGAACGCCCGGCTCGGAAGGAGATATGCGCTGATCAATCATGCCATTCGGGACGCCGAGCCCGGCCACGTGATCCTGCTGCATCCTGGGATGTACGAAGAGAGCATCGAGTTCGGCGCAACGCCCGTGACAATCCGGTCGCTGGACCCCAACGACGCGGCGATCGTCGCCGCCACAATCATCCGGGGCAACGGCGCCACCCCTACGGTGACGTTCTCTGGTCCGGAGAGCACGGCGTGTGTCCTTGCGGGCCTCACCATCCAAAATGAGAACGTCGGGATCTCCTGCCGGGATGCAGCCCCGACCGTTTCGAACTGCGTTGTGGAGTGCCCTGACGGAATCGCCGTCGAGTTCTGGCATGGTTTTGCGCCGCAACTGATCGACTGCACGCTCCTCGGCCAAGTGAGAGAAGGTGGTGATCCGGGCCTGGTCGCCTATTGGAAGCTCGATGAGACAGACGGCGTGACTGCCCGTGATAGCGAAGGCGGCTTTGACGGGACACTGATCGGCGATCCAGTCTGGCAGCCGGCCGGCGGCATCGTGAGGGGAGCCCTGCAGCTTGACGGCATCGATGATTACGTCGGAACGCCGTACGTTCTCACGCCTTCGGGCGGCCCGTTCAGCGTCTTTGCCTGGGTCAAAGGCGGCGCCGGGGGACAGGCGATCCTCTCTCAAGGCACAGATCGCAACTGGCTTGGAACAGTGCCGACGACGGGTTCCCTGATGGTCGAACTCACCAGCGACGTGGTCCTCAGGACGCGGTCCGCGGGAGGTGTAGTCACGGACGGCGGCTGGCACAACGTGGGGGTATCGTGGGACGGGAGCAGCCTTGTGCTATACGTGGACGATGCCGAGATCGGCAGGCAGACGTACAAAGCCATACCAGGCCGGGAGGGGGGCAAACTCCGCATCGGGGCTGCCTGTGACCTTTCGCCGGGCACCTTCTGGTCCGGCCTGATCGACGACGTGCGGATCTATGACCGGGCCGTGAAACCGTAGGGCACATGCGCAATAGGGGCTGGTCGCACACGCGACCAAGAGATGGAGGTATATATTATGAATGCGACGAGAGGCTTTCTGACCCTGGCGTGTGTTGTCGTGGCCGTGTGCGGCGCCGGCACGAAGGCCGACTTCATGTTCGGCGAGCCCGTGAGCTTGAGTGCGATTGTCATGGGTGATGATCGCGTCGGATGTGTCTCCTACGATGGGCTGGAGATGTACATCATTTCGGACCGGCCCGGCGGCCAAGGCAGCTTTGACCTGTGGGTCGTCAGACGAGCCGCGACGGACGACGGCTGGGGGCCCGCGGAGAATCTTGGACCCGCTATCAACACTGCGAATACGGAGAGCGGCGTATCCATTTCGGCGGATGGACTGACGCTCTACTTCAACTCGGCCAACCACCCGGGCGGTTTTGGCGGCGCCGACCTTTGGATGGCCACGCGCGCGACCAGAAGGGATCCGTGGGGAAACGTCGCGATTCTGGAACAACCAGTCAACAGAGGGGGCACGATTACGGATGGTCAACCCTGGATCTCACCGGATGGCCTGGAGCTCTATTTTGCATCGCTTCGATCCGGCGGACTTGGCGCACGGGATATCTGGGTGGCACGACGAGCGACAGAGAAGCATCCCTGGGTCGAGCCGGTGAATCTCGGACCCGTGGTGAATAGCTCATATCACGATATGTCCCCTTCTCTTTCGCCGGATGGGCTGTTGCTGCTGTTTTGCGACTATGCTGATCCTTACCGGCCCGGCGGGTACGGCAATTGCGACGCGTGGATGACAAGGCGAGCCGGCCTCTCCGACCCCTGGCAGGCGCCGGTGAATCTGGGACCCGTGATCAATGGGCCTGGGATCGAGCGTATGCCGCGCATCTCGCCCGATGGGCGGACCTTGTACTTCTACTCCAGCCGACCGGGCAGTCCCGTGATCTGGCAGGCGCCGATCATCCCGATCCTCGACTTCAACGACGACGGCGAGGTGGATGACGGAGACCTGCTGGTCATGGTGGAGCACTGGGGCCAGGACTATCCGCGGTGCGACGTGGGCCCGTATGCCTGGGGTGACGGCGTTGTCGATGCCCGGGATCTGGCGGTCCTCACACAGGCCGCCGGGGGTTCGGCGGCTGCCCTCGATCCCAAGCCGCACGCCTCGGATGTGTCGTGCGACGCGATCCTGAGCTGGATGTCGCCGAAGTTCACCCCAGACCATGATGTGTACTTCGGAACCTCGCCTGAAGAGGTCGGTGCGGCCGGCCGGAGCGACCCGCTGGGCGTGCTGGTCAGCCTGGGTCAGACGGCGACCACATATGATCCCGCGGGTCCCCTGGAATTCAGCCGGACCTACTATTGGCGGATCGACGAAGTCGGCCCGGCTCCTGATCGCACCATCCACAAAGGACCTGTCCTGGACTTCACAACCGAGTCCTACGCCTATCCGATCACCAGCCTGACGGTCAAAGCCTCCAGTCAACAGTCCACCTCGCCTGCGATCAGGACCATCGATGGCTCCGGCCTCAACGCGGATGATCAGCACGGCATTGAAACGAAGCAGATGTGGATGAGCACCGGCGCCGTGCCGGCCTGGATTCAATACACGTTCGACAGGGAATGCAAACTGACCGAGCTATGGGTGTGGAACGCCAACTCACCGATCGAGGCGACCATGGGATTCGGCGTGAAAGATGTCACGATCGAGTGCTCCACCGACGGCGAAACCTGGACGGCGGTGGAGAACGTGCCGCAGTTCGCCCGGGGAACCGGCGCCGCCACCTACACGGCAGACACCAAAGTTGACCTGGGCGAGGTGGTGGCGAAGCACGTCAGACTGACCGTGGACGACAACTGGGGCTCCACTACGATTGCCAGCCTCAGCGAGGTTCGGTTCTTCGCCGTTCCGGTTCGCGCCGGCCGGCCACAGCCGGCGGATGAAGCAACGGAGGTCGGCATCGATACGGCCCTGGATTGGCGGCCGGGGCGCGAGGCCGAATGGCACGACGTGTACTTCGGCGCCGACAAAGCCGTTGTGGCCGACGGCACCGCCGCGGTCGAGACCGTGGCCGACCATCGCTACACTCCCGCCTCCATCGACTTCGGGACCCGTTACTTCTGGAAGGTCAACGAGATAGATGAGACCCGCTCCTATGAAGGCGAGGTGTGGAGCTTCACGACTCAGGAATATGAGACTGTAGACGACTTCGAGAGCTATGACGATCTCGACAATTGCATCTACGATACATGGATCGACGGTTTGGCCGGCCCAGCCCAGGGCGGCTCACAGGTTGGATATGACGTTTCGCCCTTTGCCGAGCGAACCGTCGTGCACGGCGGCGGGTGGTGCATGCCCCTGCGGTATGACAACGCCGAGATGCCGTTCTACAGCCGGGCCGAGCGGGCCTTCGCGCCCAGCCAGGACTGGACGGTCCACGGCGCAGACACGTTGACGCTGTGGTTCCGCGGCAATCCAATCGACTTTCTCCAGCTTGCCGACGGCGCCATTCAGATGAGCGGCGGCGGCGCGGATATCTGGGACACGTCCGATCAGTTCCGTTTCGCCTACAGGCAGCTCAAGGGCGACGGCTCCATCGTTGCGAAGATCCACAGTCTGACCACGACGCACGCGTGGGCAAAGGCCGGTGTGATGGTTCGCGGCAGCTTGGATCCCGCTTCCGCCTACGCCTTCATGTCCCCGACGCCCGACGGCCGTCGAGCCTTCCAGACTCGCGTCGCGCCGGCCGGCACGGCCATGTCGGTCCACAGCAACGTCGGCATCGTCCGGCTTCCCCTCTGGTTGAAGCTCCAACGCACGGGCAGCGAGGTCACCGGCTACTACTCGACGGACGGCAAGAGCTGGATTGTCAATCAGCCCGACAATGCAGACACCGGCAGCTATGGCCTCAATCCGGCGAGCATCTCCATAGCCGATGACGTCTACATCGGCCTGGCTGTGACCAGTCACAACATCAGCGTGCCTGCCGTCGCCGAATTCTCCGATGTCTCGTTTACAGGCGAGGTCGCCGAACCGTGGCAGGTTGAGGCCATCGGGATCGAGCAGCCGAGCAACGATCCGTCGCCGTTGTACGTATCGGTCGAAGACGAGGCCGGGCACGTCAAGACGCTGACCCACCCCGATCCGGCGGCCGTGCAGACCATCGCGTGGCGGCAGTGGCTCATCCCGCTGAGCGAGTTCGTCGCAGCAGGCGTAGATCCAACCAGCACCAGGAAGATATGCATCGGCGTGGGCGACCCGAACGATCCGACAGTGGGCGGAAGCGGCGTGATCTATATCGATGATATCGCTTTCGGTCATCCGTTTTCTTCCCGCTGAACCATGTATGGAGCCGCACACGCGGCCAAGAAATGGAGGTACTCAGTATGAACGCGACAAGGAACTTTCTGATTCCGGCGTGTGTCGTCGTGGCGATCTGCGCCACATCCGATGTGCGGGCCGATTTCACCTTCGGCGAGCCGCAAAGCCTGGGGCCGGTCATTAACAGTGCCTCGAACGAGGCGGGGATCACCCTGTCGAGCGACGGGCTCGAGCTGTACTTCAGCTCGCAGCGACCCGGCGGATTGGGCGATTACGATATCTGGGTCAGCACCCGCCAGAGCGTCAACGATGCCTGGGGCCCGCCGGTCAACCTTGGAGCGACGGTCAACAGCCCGTACACCGAACTGTATCCCTGCCTCTCCTCGGATGGCTTGACGTTGTATTTCAGCGACTACTATTCCGGCTCGCCCCGGCCCGGCGGACTGGGCGGCGGGGACATCTGGATGACCACCCGCATCAGTCGCGACGACCCATGGAGCGCACCGGTGAACCTGGGAACTCCCGTCAACAGCACGAATCTGGATATGAGCCCGACGGTTTCCTCCGACGGTCTGACGTTGGTGTTTAACTCCAACAACCGCGCCGGAGGCTATGGCAGTTGGGACGTGTGGATGTCCACGCGGGCCGGGGTCCAGGACGCGTGGGGTCAGCCGGTGAACCTCGGTTCCGCGGTCAACTCGGGGAACTGGGAGGGGGAGAGCGGCCTGTCGGCCGATGGGCGGGCCCTGGTCTTTGGCTCCGGGCGCACGAGCATCGTCGGGGGCGTCGATCTGTGGATCAGTACGCGCAGAACCCTTTCCGATCCGTGGACGGCCGCTGTCAATGTCGAGGCAGTGGTCAACAGCAGTCGCGACGACGGAACCGGGCGATTCTCGCCCGACATGCGCACTCTTTACTTTTGCTCGGATCGTCCCGACAGCCTTGGAGGCTATGACCTCTACGCCGCGTCCATCATCCCGATTGTTGATTTCAATGGCGATGAAACCGTTGACATCGGCGATCTCCTGCGCTTGATCGAATCCTGGGGGCAGGACGATCCTGCGGTCGATGTGGGTCCCGCTCCCTGGGGCGACGGCACAGTCGATGCCGCCGATCTGGAGGTCTTGATGAGCTACTGGGGACAGGAGATCCCCAGTCCCGCTCTGATCGCGCACTGGAGGCTGGATGAGGCCGAGGGGCTCACTGCCTTCGACATCGCCGGAACCGCTGACGGTGTGCTGGTGGGCGATCCGGTCTGGCAACCCACCGGCGGGAAGATCGCCGGGGCACTGGAGTTCGACGGCGTGGACGACTGCGTGACGACGGAGTTCGTTCGCGATCCGTCCGAAGGTCCGTTCAGCATCTTTGCCTGGGTCCAGGGCGGAGCGCCGGGGCAGGTGTTGATCTCGCAAGCCGATGGAGTGAGCTGGTTGATGGCTGATTCTTCCCAGGGCGCGCTGATGACGGAGTTGGCGCCGCCGGCCGGCCGCAAGGCAATACCGCCGCTGGTTTCAGAGGCTGTCATCACAGACGGTGACTGGCACCGCGTGGCGTTTGTATGGGACGGCGTGACACGAGCGCTGTATGTGGACGATGCGCTGGTCGTCGAAGACGCCCAGTCCGGCCTGGCAAGCTGCTCCGGCGGCCTGTACATCGGCGCTGGGAGTACGCTTGGGCCTGGCACCTTCTGGTCCGGCCTGATCGACGACGTGCGGATCTACGACCGGGTCGTGAAACCGTAGTGGGGGCAAGCACAAGGGGTGCTGATTTCCATGAGGAGAACTCTACCATGAGAACACAAGAGACAACCTGGAAGGCGCGAGATGCTCTCGGCATGGTCTGTCTGTTATGGCTCCTGCCTGCCGCGGCATGGTCTCAGACAGGCGAATGGACCGTGTACAACACCACGAATTCCGGACTGCCGTACAATGGCGTCACGGCCCTCGCCGTGGATGACCAAGGGATCGTGTGGATTGGGACCGGCCGCTGGTGGGCCCGTGCCGGTGGCGGACTGGCCCGGTTTGATGGCACGAATTGGACCGTCTATCACACGGGCAACTCGAAACTGCCGGACAACGATCACGTCAGTCTCTCCATCGACCCCGACGGGAATGTATGGAGCGGGACCG
>DCUI01000010.1 GCA_002327785.1 Phycisphaerales bacterium UBA2218 | reverse complement strand
GGGTTCGATTCCCGTTTCCCGCTCCGTCCCTCGCCGACCATGCCCACATAGCTCAGTCGGCAGAGCACTTCCTTGGTAAGGAAGAGGCCATCGGTTCAAATCCGATTGTGGGCTCAGACGGTCCTTTTTAAGAACCCGGCCTTTGGGCCATTTTTGGAGGAGTTTGATAATGGCAAAACAAAAATTCGTTCGCGATAAACCCCATGTGAACATCGGCACTGTCGGCCACATCGATCATGGCAAGACGACTCTTACGGCAGCCATCACCAAATATCTGGCCACCAAGGGCGGCGCCAAGTTCATCCCGTTTGATGAAATCGACAAGGCCCCTGAGGAACGTGAACGCGGTATTACGATCAACACCGCCCACGTCGAGTACCAGACCGAGAAGCGCCACTATGCGCACGTCGACTGCCCGGGNNAAGAACATGATCACCGGCGCCGCGCAGATGGACGGAGCCATTCTCGTCGTCTCCGCGCCCGACGGCCCGATGCCGCAGACCCGCGAGCACGTGCTGCTGGCCCGCCAGGTCAACGTGCCCTACATCGTGGTCTTCCTGAACAAGGTGGACATCATGGCCCCCGAGGACGCCGAACTGATCGACCTCGTCGAGATGGAAGTGCGCGAGCTGCTCAGCAAGTACAACTTCCCCGGCGACGATCTCCCCATCGTCCGCGGCTCTGCCCTGAAGGCCCTGGAGTGCGATGGCACCGGCCCGGCCACGGAATGCATTCAAGAACTCATGGACGCCTGCGACAAGTACGTCCCCGAGCCCGAGCGCGCCATCGACCGTCCGTTCCTGATGCCGATCGAAGACGTCTTCACGATCACCGGTCGTGGCACGGTCGTCACCGGTCGTATCGAGAGCGGCATCGTTCACACGAACGACAACGTCGAGCTCGTCGGTATCCGCGACACGGTCAAGACGGTCGTCACGGGCGTCGAGATGTTCCGCAAGATCCTTGACGAAGGTATGGCGGGCGACAACGCCGGTCTGCTCCTTCGCGGCGTCAAGCGTGAAGAGGTCGAGCGCGGCCAGGTCGTGGCCAAGCCGGGCAGCATCACTCCGCACAAGAAATTCAAGGCGGAAGTGTACGTCCTGAAAAAGGAAGAGGGCGGCCGTCACACGCCGTTCAAGAACAACTATCGTCCCCAGTTCTATTTCCGCACCACCGACGTCACGGGCACCGTGCAGTTGATGGAAGGCGTGGAAATGTGCATGCCGGGCGACAACACTCAGATGATCGTCGAACTGCATGTGCCCATCGCCGCCGCGAAGGGTCTGCGTTTCGCCATCCGCGAAGGCGGCCGCACCGTGGGTTCGGGCGTCGTCACGGAAATCATTGAATAAGCACAGGTGATACCATGGGTAACCGCACGATGATCAATTTGGAATGCACGGAGTGCAAAAACCGTAACTACACGACGACGAAGAACAAGCGGACTACCCCCGACAAACTCGAGATTAAGAAGTATTGTCCCTTTGATCGGAAGCACACGACGCATCGCGAGAGCAAATAGCTTTTGGATTCCGAGTGTGATTAGAGTGTACGGGCGGCGGGTGAGACTCTCTCACCCGCCGTTTCGTTGTTAGTCGGCGCGTTCACAGAAGACCGTCTTCTGTGTAGGGCAGTAGCTCTAATGGTAGAGCGGCGGTCTCCAAAACCNNGGTTGGGGGTTCGAGTCCCTCCTGCCCTGCCGCTTTTTTGTGTCCAGACCTATGAGGTTTAATATGGGCGACAGAAAATATATACATCTGGTTTTCTTGGTTCTGGTCCTGGCCGTGTCCTGGGTATCGATCAAATCGATCGACCTCGCGTGGTCCATGTTCGCCAGACCCGACAAACTGTGGCCGAACCTGATGGGATTGGGCGTCGGCATCGTCGTGGTCGGCTACTACTGGATGAAACGGGAAACCTTTGACTGGGTTGGGGCCATCATCCATGAACTGAAGCGGGTGACCTGGCCGACCAAGACGGAAACCTCCAGCGCGACCGTGGTGGTGATCATCACCGTGATTATCGCGGCGATTCTGATGGGCATGTTCGACTGGTTCTGGGCACTCGTGACGGATTACATCCTGCTCACGTAGGAAGAGGCGTGTCATGGCGATGAAATGGTACGTAGTTCATACTTACGCCCAAGCGGAAGAATCCGTCAAGGCGTCACTGGAAGAACGGTACAACGCCGCGAAGAAGGCCCACCTGTTCGGCGAGATCCTAATTCCCATCGAACGCGTCATCGATATGAAGAATGGGGAGAAGCGTACCTCCACCCGCAAATTCTTCAACGGGTACATCTTCGTGCAGATGGAAATGTGTGAGGAATCCTGGCATCTGGTGAAAGACACTCCCAAGGTGACCGGATTTTTGGGCGGATCCAATCCGACCCCGCTTCCCGAGCGGGAGATCGACGCCGTTCGGGCGCAGGTCCATGAAGGAACCACCAAGCCCAAGCCGAAGATCCAATTCTCCGACGGCGAGCGCGTCCGGGTCACCGATGGCCCCTTCAACAATTTCCAGGGCATCATCGAGGAAGTGAAACCGGAAAAACAGAAACTCAAGGTTCTGGTTACCATCTTCGGTCGTGCCACGCCGGTGGAACTGGATTTCACCCAGGTCGAGAAGAACTGACGGATGAAGAGATCTTCCGGATCTGAAAAGATCTCCCGGATCTAGAAAGATCCGCTGAATCTAGCAAAGATCCGCCAGATCCTGCATTATCAGCTTGAATTTTTGATCGTTATGTTGTACAAACCCGACCGGCGCGTTGAGGGCGCCAAGTGCGGATTTGAGAATTTCTCAATCATTTTAACAGGTTACGTTTTGGTGAAATTGGTGATCCCATGAAGAAATTGACGGGTCAGATCAAATTGCAGTTACCGGCCGGAAAAGCGACTCCCGCTCCTCCCGTAGGACCGGCCCTGGGTCAACATGGCGTGAACATTATGGAATTCTGTAAGCAGTTCAACGCCAAAACGGCGAAGGAGGATGGAATGATCATCCCAGTGGTGATCTCCGTTTTCTCGGATCGCTCCTTCACGTTCATCATGAAGACGCCCCCGGCCTCGATCCTGCTGCTCAAGGCCATCGGGGTGAAGAGCGGATCCGGCGAGCCCAACAAGAAGAAGATCGGCAAGGTCACCTGGAAACAGATCCAGGATATCGCCGCTCTGAAGCTGCCCGATCTCAACACCACGGATCTGCAGGCCGCCATGCGCACCGTCGCCGGCACGGCCCGATCCATGGGGATCGACGTAGTCGACTGATTTTTTCTCACACACCACCTGTGAGTCGTGGTGCCCGTGGGCACCAGGTGGGAGGCTGATCGTGGCCGAAAAGGAGGATTTATGGCGAATCAAGGGAAAAAGTATCTAAACACACTCAAAGTCTACGACCGCACCAAACGTTACACAGTGGATGAGGCCGCAAACCTCGTCGAAAAACTCAGCATCACCAAGTTCGATGGCACGGTGGAACTGGCCGTTCGGCTGGGCGTCAATCCGCGTCACGCGGATCAGATGGTCCGCGGCGCCGTGGTTCTGCCGCACGGCACCGGCAAGACGGTCCGAGTCCTGGTGTTCACCAAGGGCGACAAGGTTCAGGAAGCCCTGAACGCCGGCGCCGACTTCGCGGGCGCCGAAGATCTCGTCGAAAAGATCCAGAAGGAAAACTGGCTCGAGTTCGACAAGACCATCGCGACCCCGGACGTCATGCCGCTGGTCGGCCGCATCGGCCGCATCCTCGGTACCCGTGGCCTGATGCCCAACCCCAAGGTAGGCACCGTCACCTATGACGTCGAGAAGACCGTCAAAGAGCTCAAGGGTGGCCGCGTGGAGTTCCGTGTGGAGAAGGCCGGCATCGTGCATCTCGGCATCGGCAAGGTGTCCTTTGGTCCGCAAAAGATCAAGGAAAACATGATCTCCGTGATCGAGATGCTTCTGAAACTGAAGCCTGCTTCCGCCAAGGGAACGTACATCAAGAGCGTGACCCTGGGCGCCACCATGGGTCCTGGCATCAAACTGGACGTGCATCAACTGCTCGCCCTGCTGACGGCCTAATAGGGGGTGTGATATGAATCGTGTGAAAAAAAGTGAACACATCCGTTACTATGAAAAGGTCCTCAAGGACGCCCAGTCCATGGTGTTCGTGGAATTCACCGGTCTGAAAGTCGAAGAGATCAACAAGATCCGTCGTGAGTTCCGCGCTGCCAACTGCGAATACAAGGTCATCAAGAACACGCTGCTCGAGCACGCCTCGCAGAACACCGCCGCGCAGGTGATCAAACCAACGCTGGCGGGTCCGCTGGCGATCCTGTTCTCCCGGGAAGATCCGGCCGCACCGGCCCGAATCGCCCTGAAACTGTCCAAGGAATACGACAAGTTCAAGATCCATTCCGGCTACGTCGATGGCCAACTGCTGGACAAGGGTGGTGTGACCCAACTGTCCACCATGCCGTCCAAGCAGGAACTGCGGTCCAAGCTGCTCGCCACGTTCCTGGCGGCCCCGCAGAAGATGCTCCGGCTGCTGCAGGCTGCCCCGTCCCGTATGCTGTTGGTTCTGGAAGCCAGGAAACGTTCCCTGGAATCCAATGCAAGTAATGAAGGGTAACTTTTTACAATAGAGGTTTTTTTAACTCTAGATCTCGTTTTCGAGTCCAAATGGAGGAAAATTATGTCAGTATCCAAAGAACAAGTTGTTGAATTTCTGAGCAAAATGACCGTGATGGAAATGGCCACCCTGGTGAAAGAACTCGAAGAACTCTGGGGCGTGGAAGCGGCTCCGGCCGTCGTCGCCGGCGCTGGCTTTGCCGCCGGCCCGGGCGCCGCCGCTCCGGCTGCTGCCGCGGTCGAGGAACAGACCGAGTTCGACGTGGTGATCGAAGACGTCGGCGCCAAGAAGATCGAAGTGATCAAGGCCATCCGTCAGATCACCAACCTGGGTCTCAAAGAAGCCAAAGAGATGGCCGAGAACAACCAGGTCGTGAAGACGGGCGTGTCGAAGGAAGAAGCCGGCACCATCACCAAGTTGCTTGAAGAAGCTGGCGCCAAAGTGAAAGTGAAATAACCATTCTTCTGTACAATCTTACAGGAGTGGTAAAAAGTGCTGGTCAGAGTTGGATAAGGTATCCGGCGGGAAGGATTGTCCTTCCGCCGGGTACCTTTTTTCTCTTTCAGGAGAAATGAATGTCCTCACTGATTCAAAAATACACGCGTATCCGTAGAAGTTTCGGCAAGATCGAAAGCCTGGTCAACCTTCCCAACCTGATTGCATTCCAGAAAAAATCCTATGAAGATTTCTTGCAAATGGATGTCAGTCCGGAACAACGGAAGGATACCGGTCTTCAGGCCGTCTTCAAGAGCATCTTTCCGATTACGGATTATCAGGGTGTCTGTTCTCTGGAGTTCGTGAAATACCACATCGAGCCGCCGAAGTACGATGTGGATGAATGTCGCCAACGAGGCCTGAATTTTGAGGCCACCGTCCGGGTCACGATCCGCCTGATCATCTGGGACCGTCCCACGACCGATGAGGATGAGACCGCCGATCAGAACGTCCGTGAAATCCGCGACTTCAAAGAGGAAGAGGTCTTCTTCGGAACGATTCCGCTGATCACGGACTACGGAACCTTCCTGATCAACGGCGTCGAGCGCGTGGTGGTGAGCCAGTTGCACCGCAGCCCGGGCGTGTTCTTCGATCACGACAAGGGCAAGGCGCACGCCTCCAAAAAACTTTTGTATTCGGCGCGCGTCATCCCGGCGCGCGGCTCCTGGCTCGACTTCGAATTCGACGCCAAGGACATCCTGTACGTGCGCATCGACCGTCGCAAGAAGATGCACGGCTCGGTGTTGTTGCGGGCACTGGGTATGTCGACCCAGGAGATCCTCAATGAGTACTACTTCACCGAGTCGATCTCTCCGTTGGAGGACGGCGCGTGGAAGAAGGACGTCGATCTGGCCCTGTTCGAGGGCTTCAGTTTCCCGATGGATCTCATCAATCCCGATGACCGCAACAAGGTCCTCGTTCCGCGCAAGAAGAAACTGAACAAAAAGATCATCCGCGAGGCCAAGAAGGCCGGCGGCGATTCCCAGCTCGTGTTCGATGCCTACCTGTTGGGCAAGGACGGCTTCCTGGGCAAGGTCATCGCCGAGGATGTGTTCGACCCCGCCACGGGGGAGGTCATCGCGACCTGCAACCAGCCCGTCGCCAAGGACGTGCTCAAAAAGATTCGCGAAGCCCGCATCAAGTCCTTCAAGGTCTTCTACATCGACAATCGTCATGTCCATGACTACATGCGCCAGACGGTGACCGCCGACAAGGTGGAGACCCCCGACGAGGCCCTCATCGAGATCTACAAGCGCATGCGTCCGGGCGAGCCCCCCACGCTGGACACGGCCCGCCGGTTCTTCGACGGTCTGTTCTTCGATCCTTCGCGGTACGATCTGTCCCGCGTCGGTCGCATGAAGATCAACCTGAAGTTCAAGTACACGAACCCGGAGTCCTGCACCATCCTGACCAAACAGGACATTCAGGAGACGATCCGGTTCCTGCTCAAGTTGCGCGAGAACGAAGGCATGATCGACGACATCGATCACCTCGGAAACCGCCGCATCCGCGCGGTCGGCGAGCTGCTCGAGATCCAGTACCGTTCCGGGCTGGAGCGCCTCAAGCGTGCGGTGCGCGAACGCATGGCCACGTCCGGGGAGATGGAAACCTCCATGCCCCACGACCTGATCAACTCGCGTCCGGTCGCCTCCGCGGTCCGCGAATACTTCGCGTCGAGCCAGTTGAGCCAGTTCATGGACCAGACCAACCCCCTGTCCGAGATCACCCACAAGCGGCGCCTGTCCGCCCTGGGTCCGGGCGGTCTGACCCGCGAACGCGCAGGCTTCGACGTGCGCGACGTCCATCCCACGCACTACGGGCGCATCTGCCCCATCGAGACGCCCGAAGGTCCGAACATCGGCCTGATCGCGTCCCTGGCTTCCCACGCCCGCATCAACGAATACGGGTTCATCGAGACCCCGTACCGAAAGGTCACCGATCGTCATGCGGCCAAGGGCGCCGACAGCGTGCGCTACTACACGGCCCTCGAGGAAGAGGATGCCCGCATCTCCGAGGCGACGCTCCCCTGTGACGAAAACGGCCTGATCGTGCCCAACATCGTGTCGGTCCGGCACAAGGGCGAAGTGACCAACGTCATGTCCAACGAGATCGATCTCATGGACGTGGCGCCCGAGCAGTTGGTCTCGGTGGCCGCATCCCTCATTCCGTTCCTCGAACACGACGACGCCAACCGCGCCCTCATGGGCGCGAACATGCAGCGGCAGGCGGTTCCCCTGCTCATCCCGCGGTCACCCCTGATCGCCACCCAGATGGAGCCCAACATCGCCCGCGACTCCGGCGTGACCATGGTTGCGCGGCGCTCCGGCACCGTCGTCATGGTCGACGGCGCGCGCATCGTGGTGAAGCCCGACTCCGATCCGTCGAGCTTCGATCCGATGTCGGTGAAACCCGACATCTACAACCTCGTGAAGTTCCGCCGCACCAACCAGAGCACCTGCTACAACCAGAAGCCCATCGTCGAGGTGGGTGACCGCGTGAAGGTCGGCGACGTCATCGCCGACGGCCCTTCCACGGAAATGGGCGAGCTCGCGCTGGGCCAGAACGTGGTCGTCGCGTTCATGCCCTGGTCCGGATACAACTTCGAGGACTCCATCCTCATCAATGAGCGGCTGGTGCGCGAGGACGTGTTCACCTCGATCCACATCGAGGAATATGAGTGCGATGCCAAGGAGACCAAGCTCGGCGCCGAGGAGATCACGCGGGACATCCCCAACGTGAGCGAGGAAGCCCTCAAGGACCTCGACGAGAGCGGCATTGTCCGCATCGGCGCGGAAGTGAAGTCCGGCGACATCCTCGTCGGCAAGGTCACGCCCAAGGGCGAGACGCAGTTGACCCCCGAGGAAAAACTCCTCAAGGCGATCTTCGGTGAGAAGGCCGGAGACGTGAAGGACTCCTCGCTGCGCGTGCCTCCGGGCGTGCAGGGCATCGTCATCTCCGCCCAGATCTTCTCCCGGCGAAACCAGGAGAAGGACAAGCGCGCCCGCGAAATCGAGGAGTCCCTGAAGGAAAGCCTGCTGACCGACCAGATGGACGAGATCCGCATCCTCTCCGACAGTTTCTACTCCCGCATGAAGAAACTGCTGCTGGGCCAGATCACCTCGGCCCGGCTCATCGACGACAGCAACAAGGTGCTGCTGCCCAAGGGCCAGACGCTCGAGGGCCACATCATCGACAAGGTGCCGCGCCGCTACTGGTCCGAGATCCAGATCAAGGACTCCAACGGCATCATCGAAAACAAGCTCGAGAGCCTCTCCAAGGCCCTCAATGACAGCATCCTGGAGATCGAGACCGCCTATCGCGAGAAGATCGCCCGCCTGACCAAGACCGACGATCTGGGCA
>DCUI01000259.1 GCA_002327785.1 Phycisphaerales bacterium UBA2218 | reverse complement strand
TCTATTTATGCGCGACGCCTTAGCACTCCGTCCAGCCCGGCGACGGCTCGCTCCACAGATGCCCGGTTCGGACTGCCGACGGAAATCGCCAGTTCCTGCTCATCGAAGATTGCCTGTTCATCGAGTGTCACAGCCATTGCTGTCCCTTTCCTGCGCGGTACCTTCCGGAGACTCTGCCACCCGGACGTGGCCGTGGGCCGATGTTGACTCAATCGCGAACGAGCCTGATCACGCCGCCCACGCGACTGACGTCCGCCACGCCGTCGGCGCCCAAGTCCGCGCTCAGGCGGCACCGCTGCCTGGCCTTCTCGAAGAGATCCTGGTAGAGCCGGCTCTTCTGCATGAGGCACTCGTCTTCGTCCCGGCGGGCCCACATGGCGTAGACACGGGAGATCACCGCGAGGACCGAGGTCCTGCGCAGACCCTCCGTGTCGATGATGTCCTCGACGTCGATCTCGCTCGCAGGATTCCCGGGCCGGATGCCGAAGTGCTCGGTCAACTGGAACGCCGCCTCGACCGCCTGGGGAGCCAGCGTACTGATCCGGTACGAAACACCGACGCTCGCCAGCGGAGCAATCGTGGGGCCGGAAGCATCCGCACGGAGCACAGAAACCGTCAGTTGCGTTGTCGAATCGACCGAGACGATCTCATAGGCCCCGTCGAGCGTACCGTCGGCGGATCTCAGGTACACGACGCCGCCGGCCTCGATGCCCGCCGCGACAAAGTCCGCCTCGGCGGCAGTCAACATGGCACCGCTCAACACGGCGCCTGTTCCGCTCGCCTGCACCTGCGAAGGCAGATGCAACTCGCCAAACAACGCCGGCTCGTACTTCAGAACATCCACATCATTGGAGAACTTGGCCATCGTATTCGTCCTCACTTGCCCTGGTAGGGTGTGCCATGCACACCGTCTTTGCTCTTGTGGTGACGGAATCGGTGGGCACAGCCCACCCTACCACGGCGCCTCATCAGCTTCAGCTCGTCGTCAGATCGCGAATCAACCCGTGGGCCGCTTCGTTCTTCAGCTCCAGCGTGTACTCGCCGATCAGCTCGCCGCACTCGAAGTCGCCGGAACTGGCCAGCGGCTTGAAGTGGAAGCTGCGGCCCGCCAGCGGCAGCACGCTGATCCGGGACGAATCCAGGAACAGGACCGCGTCCTGCGGCAGCCAGCGCGTCGTCACGATCCGGCAGATGCCGAAATCGCTCTCGTAGATGCCGACCATGTCCGTGAACGTCGTGTCGTTCGCGCCGTAGCTGCGGCTGTCGGAGCAGAAGGCGTTGATTTTTCGCTTCTGGAACCCGCCCACGACGATCAGGTCCACGTTGCCGCTGCTGTTCTCCCAAATCTTCCGCAGGACGTAGTTGACCTTCGCCTCGTCGAGGTCGTTGCCCGAGGGGAACCCGCTGTCGCCGGTGTGGAAGATGTTCGTGTCCAGGTGCTGGATGATGCCCTTCATCGTCCGGCGGACGGTTCCGCTGCCCTCCGGGTCGGCGGTGGGCTGGCCGCCGTTGATGACGGTGCCTTCCAGGTCGCGAACCAGCTCGCGCAGCCGTTCCTGCTTCTCGTAGTCCATCTCGTCGGCCAGACCGAGCTGGCTGGCGGCCATGTTGCTGCCGCTGACCTCGACGGTGGCTGTGAAGATCTGCGTGTAGTTGCCGCAGCGGACGCGATTCGTGAACCGGGCGTTCGGCTTGTCGGCGCCCTCCAGGGCCGCATTGCCGAGGATATTGAGGACCTTGTCGTTGCCGAGGTTCTCGGGCGTCGTGCCGGCATAGCCGCGAACGACCGTGAGCGTGCTGCCGGCCACGCCCGTGACGAACATGAGCTCTTCGCTTCCTTCCGCCTGGATCTGATCGCCAATGCGGAACCGACTGCCGTTGTCCACGTCGAACGTCGTGTCGGACGCCGGGTTTGTCCAGGTGGCGTCGTTGATCGCGTCCTTGTTGGGCAACAGCTCGTCCTCGAGCCACTCGTGGCGGATGCTGGTCGCCTCACGCAGCGGGTCGCCCAGCGCATCGAGCAGGGGCGTCTCCTGCGGCGAGATGATGCCCACCACATCCGCTACGTCTTCCGCCAGCTCGGGGAGGGTCGTTCCGGCCGTGTACGTCGCTTTTCCCGTGAATGCCATGCTTCGTTCTCCTTCAAAAGAAAGTGTGAAGTTTGTGGTGTCGAGTTTGAAGTGTGAAGTTTGCAGTGTGAAGTCGAGAGCATCGGCACGCCTCCTGCTTCAAACTTGAAACTTCGAGCTTGACACTTCTTTGATCACATTGCACTTCGTCGCAAGTTCAGGTACCGCAGCAGATCGGTGCGGCTTCCCGTCCTGGCAGCTTTCTTGGCGGCTTGTTCGAGCGCCGTCTGGTTCTGCGTCACGCGGTCCTTTGCCGCCGCGGTCTTGCGGGGGACCGCGACGTGGGTCGATCCTCCGAACAGGTAGCCTTTCTCCTTCCTCAGTTGCGTCACGCAACTGTCGATATCCGCCTCGGTCTTGTCGTCGATTCGGGCCTTCGCCACGAGGACGGCCGCCTCCAGATCGATCGCGCCGGCCGCTGCGAGCTTGTGCGTCAGCTTCTGCTCGATCTGGAGACCGTCGAGCTCCTCCGACATCTGCGCGATCTTCGCGTTCGCTTGCTCCAACTGCTCGGCCAGCACCTTCGCATTGTCTTCGTCGTTGTGCATATCACTGTCGCTCATACTCCATCATCCTTAATCATTTCGTTTCATAGCCAAGTTCCCGTAGCACCTGCTCCTGGGGCACGCCAAGCTCCCGTTTGATCTGTGCTTCCTGGAGCTTCTCCGTCATGTTCTCGGGAAGGGGACTGGGGAAGACAACCTCGACATCCCGCTCCGACTCGCTGGTTGCGTAGAGGCCCATGGTGTCGAGCATGCTCAGGACCATGCGACAGATCTTGCGGATTCCCTCGCCGTAGGTGTGGCGCTTCCGCTCGTTCCTGCTGAGCATGCCCATGAAGGTCAGCCGCAGGGCCACGGCGCTGGTCAGATTGCCGAGCCGGTCCCGGAGGATGCCCGCCACGACGGGCGTCACACCGCTGGCCTTGTCCATCGCCTCGCGAATCTCCGAGATGTGCAGGTGCTCGCTCGGCGCCGCGACGTCCCCGCCGAATTCCTGGATCGATGCCTCGGGATTGTCCGTACACCACATCCGCCCCGGTGCTACGGGCTTGTTCTCGAAGCCCTCGATCCCTTTGCCCAGATACATCTTGAACGACTGGAACGTGATCCGGCTCGCCCGGTCGCTGAGCCTCGTGTTCAGCTCGTCCTGCAAGGGGATCAGCGGCTCGACGTCGCTGACGCCCTCGTAGTAGTAGGGCTGCGCGACGTTCTGGATATGCACGACCGGCAGGAACCTCCAAGGCACCGGTCCCTCGGCGACCAGCTCCTTGTCCTCGTAGCGTTGCCAGCAATCGGGCGAAGTGATCTCCGTTACGCCGACCACCTGCCTCGTGTCGCTTCGCTGGCCGACCGCCCCGAGGATTCGCGAGAGAAACGAGCCCCGGCTGCTCATCGCATTCTTCCGCTGGTGGAAGTGCTGCACGTAGAGCCGAATAGCCCGGTAGTCGTCTTCATCCAGGATAGGCAGTGCCCTCGGCGCCTCGATCAGTTCCAGATCGATTGCCTGGGCCCATTGCAGCACCGTGGTGAAAGAAGGCGAGGGGAGAAGGTGGGAAGAGGTGGAAGGAAGGACCTCGTCGAAGGGGTTCCGAGGTCCCGAGTCCCCGAACGCGGTTTCCGGCGTCTGGGGTGTCCTGATGAAGCAATCGACGAACCCATAGACACTTCCGAGCACCGCCACATCCTGGAAGAAACCAGGGCCGCCGTTGGCCGCGAACAGCGCCTTTAGAATCGCCTCGATGTCTTTGCGCTTGCGGTCGTCGGGGGCCCTGGAGATCAGACTGATGGACTTGCCGAAGAGGAAATCCGCCGCGGCGTTCACCCGCCAGGCGATGTCGTTCTCGATCACGACTTCTTTTCGCTGAATGTCGCGGACGGCCTGTGTGCCGAATGCCCCGGCGTGCGGGGAGTGGGCCAGACCCGTGATCCGCGAGGGCAGGCCGTACTCCTGGGCCTGGACGTAGCATCGTCCGGACTCGTTGATCTTGCGATCCGCCGCCGTGCCACCGCAGGTCTCGACCATCGGATTGGCGTAGTAGTCCCACAGCCGCGAGAAGTGCCGCCGGATGTCCGTGGAATGCACGTCCACCAGCCAGTCGAGGTAGTTCGCGTCAATCCGCCCGTCGAAAGCCTCAAGCTCGAATCCCATGTTCCGTTGCCCTTTCCGACTGCGACCTTTCGTCGCTGCTTCGATCTCATTTCCGGGTCGCTCGCATTGACGCGTCCCTCTACCCTTGCCCGATGTTGCACGAATTTGTCGAAAATTCTGTGTTTTTCAAATAACGAAAATCACTGTAAGTTTATTTGCTGTGAGGAATAAAAAAAAATTGCGTCTGGGGCGTTTTGGGTTTTCAGATGGTGCACGGATTTTGCTATTCCCAGTAGTCGTCTGGGATATGTTGGTGGTTCGAAGCGCCGTGCGAAGTGGAGGGAGAACACTCCCGCGAGAGCAGGAGTGGTGAGGCATCTCGTAGGGTGCGTATCACGCACCGGCTATCCTGCGATTATCACTCCTCTCCATGACCTCCGTGCCTCTGTGATGAGGTCCAATCGGCGGGTCACTCGCTGTTGTGGAGCAGGTCGATGTCTTCGCTTTGGAGGAGTTGGATGATCTCGGCCTTGGAGGGCAGGGCTTCGATGGCCCCGAATTTCGTGCAGACCAGTGCGCCGGCGGCGGCGGCAAACTTGACGGCCTGACGAAGATCGTGTCTCACCGCACAATAGGCCGCCAGGGCGCCGGCGAAGGCGTCCCCGCTGCCGGTGCGGTCCACCCAATCCACCTCGAAGGCCGGGACGTGATCGGCGCCGCTGCGGTCCACGACTAAGCAGCCGCGCCGCCCCATCGTGATCACCGCGCAATGCGCCCCGCGGGCCACCAGATCGGAGCCGATCAGCTTCGCCATGCGGACATCCGGGCCCAATTGGTCGGTGATCTCGGCGGCCTTCTCCAGGTTGGCCACCAGAACATCCGCCGCGAAGTACTCGGAGGGAAGATCGACGCCTCGCTGGTCCGTCTGCTCAATGGGCCGGGCCGGGTTGAGGATCACCCGCGTCCTGTGAAGGCTCGCACAATGAATGGCCGCTGCAATCGCCTCCTGCGGCAGACAGCCGTGGATCAGGCAGATGTCCGCCTCGGCGATGCGATCCTCGGCCAACTGGATATCCGCCGGCTGCAGGGCGCAGTTGGCGCCGGTGTAGTGGCAGATGGCGTTCTCGCCCTCGCTGTTGACGAGCGTCACGATGACCCCCGTGCTCTTGGCCTCGGCGAAGAACACGTACTCGGTGTCCACCTTGTACTCCGCGAGGCTCTTGAGGGCCATCTGGGCGAAGGCATCGCCGCCGATCTTGCTGATGAGGGACACCTCGCAGCGGCACAAAGCCGCCTGGGCCGCCTGAATCGGGCCGGGACCGGCCACGGTGCAGGATAACGCCGAGCCGCTGATGGCCTGGCCCGGCGAAGGGATGTGACAGCACTTGACCGCCAGATCGATGTAGGTGCCGCCGATGACAACGACTTTTGGCTTCCGTTCCGTCATTTCCAGTCCTTACGGCATTACCCAATGACTACCAATCCGTCACAAACCATCATAGTGCCATAACTCCGTGCCGGCAACCGTTTTTTCCGGACGCAGCCGCGGCAACCGCTTTGTGGCGGTCCCCCATTCTGCTGATCGCAGAGCCAGCGCCGGATGACGGCCACCACGTACTGGACTTCTCGGTCAGATAACGCGCGACCTTTAGGAATCCCGTGCCATTTCTCCAGGCAGCCGCGGCAGCAGGTGGCGGTCGCGTGCTGAGCGACAAAAACCGGGTGGTTCCTCATGGGCGTTTGCCTGCCGTCGTTGGCGGGCTCGGAAGGGGCGAGTCGCTGCTCGACGAAATCCCGAGCATGCGCCAGGATGATGTCCATTCCCCTTTGTTGAAGAGATGCCGCCTCGCGGCCGCGAAGCCGGAATCGGCTGCGGAACTCGGACCGTTTCAGCGCCTCGAAGAGGTCATCCAGGTCTCGCATATCATCCCATCGCCTCGAAAAATCCTTTCTTCCGGAGGGATTGGTACAGGTACGAGACGCCGACCAGCGCCAGGCCGGTCACCAGAAAGCCCGCGATTCGATACACGGTCTCGACCGTGCGGGTATCCACCACAAAGATCTTGGCCAGCAGCAGCAGGAAAATGCCCAGCGCGATGTAGCGCAACGGCCGGACCCTTCTCCAGAAACCAGCGACCATCAACACGGAGGCATACGCCGCCCATGACATCGAGATGTACATCTGCGCCAGGAACTGCCACTGATCCGTCGCTTTCCGGGATGCGTAGTGGAACCAGATTTCCTCGGTCATCACCAGCCCCAGCACCAGGATGCCGACCAGGGCAACAGGCATGGACAACGCCGGAGCCTCCTTCGTCGCTCGCTCGACGCATCGCAGTAACCACGCCCCCGCGAATAGCGCCGCGACCAGCGCCAAAGCTCTCAGGAAAGCCACGTTGGCAAACAGTGAGGACCTACCGTAGTAGCCGGGATACACGACGACAAGATAGATCGAAGCGGTGAAGGCGATTGTTGCCACGACGGCGGGACACAGCGGTCCCTGTGGTCGCAGCGGCCTGGCCGCAAACAACAGGATGAAGATCGCGCAGACCAGCGGCATCTGCTCATGAAAGGCGGGACCGGCTGCAGCCATGCCGCTGTTCAACGCGCTGTGATGCCACAACTCCACGCTGATTGCGGTCATAAGCAGCAGCAAACCCGCTGCGTAGAGGACCTCCGTGGCGGTCCGGCGAACGCCGGCATCGAGACGCACGTCGAATCGGTACAAGACGTGGCAGATGAGCACGGCGGCCGCCACGAAGCACCATGCGCCGAAGACCGAGTTCCAGACCGGCCGGAACGATTCGGCGTGCAGGGGCAGCCCCAGCGCAAGCTTGCCGATGGCCAGGGCCAACACCGCCCCGGCGGCGAGTTGCACGAATGTGCTGCGATAGCGCAATCCCACCGCCGCCAGTATCACCGCCTCCACCGCCCACAGGACGGCAATCGCGTGCCGTTCGAAATAGAGCGGCACCGCCAGCGAGATGCACGCCAGTCCGGCGATCAGCAGGGCGTTGCAGAGATCGCCATCGGCCCGGCACCGCACATACACCAGCCCCATCAGACCCAGGTGCGTCGCACCCATCGCCAGGCAGCACAAGGCAAGCCAGTCCTGACGCCCCTCCGTCAGCATCGTCCAGAGATAATAGAACACGACGGCGGCGTTGGCCACCAGCAGCAGCGTGTCCTGCAGCTCGGACCTCACCCGACGAAGCAGCGTGTGCAGCACAGGCAAGATCAGAAACATCAGGAAGAACACCGCCAGCCACGACAGCGCAATCCCCAGTTGTGGCGGCGGCCATCGGACGTCCGTGAGGGGACGGTAGAACTTCTCGAACCACGCCGTATACAGCAGGTACGTGCCGATGAACGCCAGGATATTGACCCCGCTCCACTTGCGCCGGTAGGCACAGAGCATCGCGCCGCAGCTCAGGATCAGGACGTACCCGAACAACAGGTTCGGCAGGTTCTCGCCTGTCGAGAGCACGATGGGCGTCAGGTATCCGCCTGCCAGCGACAGCAGTGCGATGATTCCTTCGTCCAGGATGACCGCATAGAGCATGGCGGCCGCCGTGACGCCGACGGCCAGGATATACGCCGGGGCCGAGCCGATCAGCCCGTACCGGCGGTGTGCGGCGAACACGGTCGCATACAGAATCGCGAAGCCCAGCGCCGTCACGCCTTTGGCGACGAAGTCGTACCCGCGTCGTCGGGTAACCTCGCCAATCGCCAGTGCGATCAGCCCACCGAACCCGGCGATCGCCACTCTGCCCAACGGTCCGATCCACTGGTTCTCGTACGCGTACCTGAGGAAGAACCCTACGGCAAAAATCACCGTGATGACGCCGGCGACGAGCACCCATCGCGTCCCGATCCGCTGCTCCAGACCGGTGTCTTTCCGGGCGGCAGCCTCACGCGTGAGATAGGGAGGCCTCCCTACGGAGCCATCGCCAAGACCGTCGATCTTTATGCTGCCAACCTCTACTGACGGTGCGGCGTGTATCCCTTGACCACTCAGTTCGGATGCCACCTTCTCAGGGGCCGGCACAGGTACAGCCGGAATCGTCGCAGGAGGCTCAAGCCTTTGCGCCGTCGCACGCATCACCGCGTCGTTCCATCGGCGGTGTATCTCCTCGGCCCGCCTGAGGGCGACCACCGCCACGATCAGGGCGATGGGCCCGCTCAGAATCGCCGCCACCGCCAGCAGAATCAACAGTAGGAAGATGCCTTCCATGGACTCACCAGTGGATTCCTCGGTTGCCGATGTCACTCACGCCGGAACGCCGACGACGGACATGTAGACGACACTCTCCTCGACGCCGTCCACCTCGATCAGTTTGTTCACCTCGTCGTCGAACAAGGCCCCGATCTGGCACGTGCCCAGGCCAAGGCTTACCGCTGCCAGCGCGAGGTTCTCCGCGATATGCCCGGCGTCCAGGTAGATGTAGCGATAGGCCCGCTGGCCGTACTTGCACTTGGAGCGGGCGAAGACCGCCGTCCAGACGAAGACCGCCGGGGCCGCCGCACACGTTGCCTGGCCCAGGGCCGCCGCCGCGATCCGTCGGCGGAGATCACCTCCCTGGATTTGCTCCAACTCGTGGCTGCGGATGCCGTAGTGGTACACGCCCGGCTCCAGGTCGCGAACCTCGTTGGCGACGAGGTACGTCTCGATCGGGTACAGCGCTCCGGCCGACGGCGCCGTGCGGAACTCGTAGCCGCGTTCCGCCCGTTGGACCCCGCCCGCCGCCCAGAGCAGATAGCTCAACTGACCAAGCGTCAACGGGGTGGGTCGGTAGTCGCGAATGCTCTTTCGCTCATGGAGGGTCTCGTCGAGTGTCATCATGCGGTCCGGCTCGAACATGGGCAGCACGACCTTGGCGCTGTCGGGATAGGTCTTGTACGGCTCCGGCCGCAGGTTTCCCCGGGACCCCTCGCCGATCGTCGCACCCGGCTGATATTTCGTCTGCTGTTGAAACTCATCGCCGACGTTGCTCATCGCGTTCCTTTCCAGGTGGAACACCACCGTTTCAAAACAAGCCTGAGAATGTGGATTTCAGATCATTTCCTGAGGTATCTGTTGAAGAACTCGCTACGAGGACGTCCACTCGGGGGTCTTTGAACCCGCCGTGGACCCGGACGATCAGGGGCCTCCTGCCGACAGCCTGGGCTTCTTTCGACAAATCCATCCCGTCCGGCTGCTGCGCCCGGACACAGACCGGCACCAGCAGACCCAGCACGACAACGGCCGCCACCGTCCACCGGGTCGGCCTGCCCATCGTGGCATCATGGCTCATTGGAATCTCCTTCGCGATTCGTTGACATATCCTCGCTGCCCGCGAACTCGTCCTCGTCTCTCGCGGGACCGTGGGGCTGCTCCGATTCGTCCACGTCCGGCTCTTCCGCTTGGCCTCGCGGGCGAAAGAGCAACCCGATCAGCAGGACGGGGGCTGCCCACACGATCATGAACAGCCGCAGCAGGCGGCCGGGGATCGATACGTTGCGCGACCAGAGCTGGCGCCACATCTGGCCCCAGATGCGCGTCTCCCAGGGAATCTGTTCGAAGGGCAAATAGGTCGTGAATCGCCCCGTCGCCTCGCCGCAGTGTGGGCAATAGTGGAAGACAGGGTCCACGGGCCGCAGACAGCGTAAACACACCGGGGTCGGCGGCCCCTGGTTCCCGTCCTCCTCGATCCTGGTATTGTCGCTTTCAGCCATTGTTTCAGACCTCCCATGCCAACCACGCAAAGTGCGTCTCACGCACGATCTTTCGTCGCACGTGATGGTCGAACTCAGATTCGCAGTCGATCATTGGGCCCGTTTGAACGCAATCGCCTCGCCGCTGCCTTCCTTCACCAGCAAACGGCCCTGGTCGTCGAGCTGCGCAGTCACAGTCTCCTGCTCCGTGGTGATCGTCATCAGGCTTCCCTCGATCCGCCACTTTCCTTCCCAGCTCTTGTTGCCCTCGGTCAGGATGGCCCGTCCGTCCGGCTCGATCCGGATGCCGAGCTGGCCCTCGGTCGGATGATTCAGCACCCACGCGCCGACAAAAGTGGCCGGGGTCCTGGCCGTGGACGTCCTCGCGGCGGCGGGGCCCTCCGTCGCCGAGTCGGCCCGGAGTTTCGGCGATCGGAAGTCCCGTTCGCTGTTGTGCCAGACCCGGCCTGTGATCGTATCGACGAGGTAGGCTCCATTTTGGGTACAATCAATCTGGAATCGCCCGACCGGTCCCGCCGGTTCATCTCCTGCTGCAGCGATCAGCACGCACAGCCCGCCGCCCAGCACGATACCGAGCACCACGCTTCTCCTATCCACGCGCCTTGTCATTGCGATGATCCTCCACTGCAAAGCAACATGATGCGGGCATATAAACGGCACACACCCGGCCATGCGACCATCATACCAAACCGACCGGCTCGACGCTACGTTTGGGCGGTCCGTTTGCCTGCGCATCGCCCGCGGGTTCCCTCGATCCGGCAGGAAAGAATCGAACCTTCCGCCAAAGCCGGCGTATCAGCATACCAGGCAATGAGTTGCCCCGAAAGGTAGGTCACTATGGACGACAGGACGACGCCATCGAAATCATACCAGGACGACGAACATAGCGAACACCTGTGCTACATCATTTCCCAAGGATTCCATCTGGCGGATGAGCAAGCCTACCGCGCCCTCACGGAGAGTCCGGCATTCGAATGCGGCCACTGCGGCCGCAGGGCGCGCGACGCCACGAATCTCTGCCATCCAACCGAGCTGTAATAGACAAAGAACGCGTGCGATGCATGCCCCGCTGCTCCGACCCTCCCCTGGTTGCCGGCTACGGGCTTTTGCATCCGCTCATGCCCCTTACCATCGAGTGTCACGGCAGCGACCGAATGGCAGGCGTCCTGCAGCAGGACCGACAGGAAGAAGGCACAACCATCGACCTGGCCGGCTACCGAGCCAACGTCCGCTACAACAGAAACGCGAAAGACCCGGCCGACATGTCCTATGGCCTGATCCTCCAGCTCGCCGCCGACAACCATCAGCGAGCCCCCAACCCTTCGCAGGACTCTGCGCGTCTGCTCGTGCCTGGGATCGATCTTGTCCATTTGCGTCAGTCCTTGCGTTTTTTCCTGATCTCGTCGGGATTCACATACAGTTCCAGGTAGCCACAGTCCACACAGGCTCTGGCTTTGTCAACGTTGGACTCCATCGTGAGGTGCTTTTGATCCGAGGATTTGTAGCCAAACAAGTACTTCAGAGGGATGGGGATCCTTCCGTCGTCCATCGCTCCACCGCACTTGGGACACGACGGGTTCATGGCGTTCTCCTTTCATCTTCGACACGACCGCGGCCGGGTAATTGTCTGTCCGTCCATAAGACGCACGATCCAGACGAAAAAATCAAGAAGAATCAACACGACGCGGTGCGTCTGTACCCAGCGAGCCCTTTATCGGCCCGACCGGCTGATGCGCCGCCACTTTGCTCTTGACGAGTTTCGCCATTTCTGCTACAATATGACTTTATAGTTGATTTCAGGGATGGGGGCGTGTTGCCCGACACGGGGCCTAGGCAATGATCTGACGGCCCCAATCTGATTCCGTTGCGATTTGGCAGGGATATCTGCGCTGAGTGTACGCCCGGACGGAGCTGTTTCCGCCGGATTTGAACAGAATAACTGACTGTGAAAAAGGAGATTGGTGATGAAGAGAGTGAGTACGGTGGGTTTGGCGGTGTTCTTGCTGGCGGTCCTCGGCGGCGCGGCCCAGGCGACAATCATTGACTTTGAGGCGTTCACGAATTTGCAGAATATCCACGGCGTGAATCTCGGCGGGGTGACGTTGTATGATCCCCAACTGGGGTCCGTGCAGGTCTTTGCAGACCGAAGCGACGCTTTCTACCATTCCCCTGTCAATGTGGTTGTCGTAGGTGGCACAGGCACTTATCCTATGATCGGTGTCTTCGACGACCCTCAGAGCTACATTGCTTTGTGGGCCGGAGATGCGGGGACTGACGACGACCAGTGGGAGCTGGAGGCCTTCGATGCTGTGGCCGGCGGCAACAGCCTCGGACTCGTCCAGAGTTCTGTATGGGATGGCAATCCGTACACGCAGCTTTCGATCAGTGCTGCCGGCATCTGGCGGTTCGAGGCTCGGTTCATCGGAAACGCGGCTGGAGTTGCATACGATGACCTGGAGTTTTCCGGCAGCGTGATCCCTGCCCCCGGGGCGATCCTGTTGGGCACGCTCGGCACCGGCCTGGTCGGTTGGCTCCGCCGACGCAAATCGCTGTAATCCCGTCGCCAACAACGGCAGCAACTCCAGGGGCTGTGGGACTCCAACCCGCAGCCCCTTTTCCCTGCGCCGGTCTTCGCCAATCCGGGAAAACCGCAGTCTTCTTACCGCACTGTCGCAATCGCGCTGCCTGCCGACGGACGCCCGGAGAATCACGGGAAAAGCGGGGCTGCGACGGATATCCGTTCGTAGTCCCGTGATGTTGGCTGCAGAATAGGCGCCGCCGGTTACAGGCCCCGGCGTCTCCTCAGCCAGCCGACCAGACCCGCGCCGATCCCGCCCAGCACGATGGCGCCGGGGGCGGGGATTGTCGCACCTTGACTCTCGTACACCACGTCGAGATAGGGCCTCAGCAGCACGTCTTGCGGCGGCAGCGCCCCTCCAGGCAACGTTGCCTCCATGTTGTCGCTCGAAACGTACCGCTGATAATACCCCTCGCCCGTGCCATAAATAGCCAAGCCGTAGTTCGGTGCCGAGCCATCGACCCACTGCCGGACCAGGCTGGTGACGTCCCACTCGACCCATTGGGGGTACGATGCGCCGGCAAGCGTCGACGACACGACGGCCGAATCAAACGTGGGAGCCGTGGAATAGGTGACGGCCTCGTCCCATGCGGTGAGAATCCTGTGTACTTCCAGCGTCAGAGACGACCTGAGGTCGCCGTCATACTGGTACAACCCCAATGTGGCCGAGGTAATCGTCGTCGCGCCGGCCAGGGCCGACAGATCCGTGAACTCGATCAGGATTCGCTGGTCGTACGCATTCATGTTGTTCGTGCGCAGTTCGCCATAGACGCCGTGGGGAGAATCCTCGGCGTGATAGATCCACGTATCCTTGACGTCCTCCGGACCCGGCTGAATCCTGACGGCGCCGGCTTGCGCCGCAACCGGCAGCGCCAGGGCTGCCGCCAGGAACACTGTTGAAACCCGTCTCCAGCTCTTTTCCATGCTGTCGTCCTCCATGCCCTCTCCGGTCTTTGAATCCGCGAGCGGGCCACAACGGCGCCATTCTCGCGACATCATCTGTCTTTTCCAAAGAATCGTCCGTGCACCCACGGTCCAACTGTTCTGAGTCGGTACGCTACCGCCGATTCTGCAGCTTGTCAATGCCTTTTTGCGGCGGTTTTCCGTGGCGATGGGACGGCCGGCGGCATTCCGGAACTCCGCGACGGGCCCTCGGCCGGGCGCGACGTGCCTCAGGACTCACGGCACGACCGGCGGGAAGAAAGGCAAGACACAAAAAGGCCGCCGACGCGTTCCCGCACTTTTTCCGGCTCCGCCTCGTTTTTTTTAGCCGCCGTAAGTCCTTCAGGAACAATACGTTGCAGTGAATAATCCAAAAACTTTAGTAGTCAGTGAACAAAAAGTGTTGACAGTGCCACATTCATAGTTAATTTAAGATCAATGTTGTGTGTATGCACAACAGAACGGCCGGGCCTGCGTGGGGCCCGGGCGTGATGCAGCGCCTTGTCGGACGGCGGCGCCACGTGTATGGGAGGTGAGAGAATGAGACGCCTTGGCAAGCAGCCGGCGGAGCTGGACCTGTACCAGGCCAGAGTTCTGCGGGACGCCATGGACCAGTTGAAGCCCCTGGCGGACCTGCTCCTCGGAGAGGACAAAACCCTGGTGATGATGTACATCGAGACCGGGTGCAGTTTCCAACAGCTCGCCCGGCTGACCGGACTGAACCGTTCCTCCGTGGGCCGGCGGATTCGCAGGATCACCCGCAGGCTCTCCGACCCGACGTACACCCTGTGCCTGGGGCGGCGCCGGAGCTTCAGCGACCTGGAGATGGCGGTCATCCGCGACCACTTCGTCCGCGGCCTGTCGCTCAAGCGGATTTGCAGGGACCACGACCTCTGTTACTACCGCGCCCGCGTGATCGTCGAGAAGGCCCGACAGATCGCACGATCCCGGGAGGCGGTATGAGACGCACCACAGAAACGCACAAGACACGGAGCGCAAAACACGTTGGGCGCGCGCAGCCCGCCACAGAAAAGGAGGGACCTCGTATGACGACCTATACGGTTTCCAGACAATTCGCCTGGCAGGGGCCGCTGAGCGAGCGGGCGGTTCAGGTGTGCCGGATGTTCGGGCTCACGATCGACCGGCTCACGGACCGGGCCCCGAACCACCGGTGCGCCGTGGACATCCGGCCGGGGGACATCGTGTACATCACCGGCCCCTCCGGCGCCGGCAAGAGCGTCCTGTTGCGGGAGCTCCAGCAATGCGTGCCCGCCTCGGAGGCGATCCCTCTATCGAGCGTCGAGCTGCCGGACGACAGGACCGTGATCGATTGCTTCGACGACGACATCGTGGCGAGCCTGCGGACGCTCAGCATGGTCGGGCTCGGCGACGTCTTTTCCATTCTGAATCGGCCCTCGCGACTGAGCGACGGGCAGAAGTATCGCTTCCGTCTGGCCCGGGCCCTCGTGTCGGGCAGGCCGTTTGTATTCGCCGATGAGTTCTGCAGCGAGTTGGACCGGATCACGGCGGCGACCCTGGCGTTCAACGTCCACCGGTTCGCCAAGCGGGCGAACCTCACGCTCGTCCTGGCGTCGGCCCGCGACGACATCCTGATCGATCTGGCCCCGGATGTGGTGATCGACAAAGGCTTCACGGGCGACGCCGAGATCATCTACAAGGAGCGGAGGTAACCATGCACACATGCTCCATCGAGAAAGAGCTTGAGATCGTGCCGGGGGGCATGGGCGACTACGAGCAACTGGCCGCGTATCACTACCGCGGCGAGCGGCCGGTCGCCGTCAAGGCGGTGTACGTGTTGCGATCCCGCCGGCCGCTCGGGTCGCTCGGGCGCAGGCCGGCGGGGGTGATCGTCTACACCATGCCCAATCCTCGTGTGGAGCTGCGGACCGTGGCGACGGGCGGTCGGTTCGCCGGCTTCGACCGGCACACCGAGCTGGAGCTGCTCAACCGCAGCGTTCGCTGCATCGCGAGGGTGATCGTCGAGCCGCGATTGCGCGGCATCGGGCTGGCCGGCCGGCTCGTCCGGGAGACCATGCCGTGGCTCGAGGTCCCGATCGTCGAGGCGCTGGGCGTCATGCCGCTCGTGAATCCGTTCCTCGAACGGGCGGGGATGAAGGCGTTCGAGCCGCGAGTGCCCGTCGAGCACGTCAAGCTGATCGAGGCGCTCAGCGTCGTGCAGGTCCGGGAGTCGGATCTCGTGTCGCCCGAGGCGGTGCAGGCCCGGCTCGATGATCTGACGGACGTACGGAAGGTCTTCATCGAACGATACATCGCCGAGTTTCTCAAGAGTCATGGGACCCGGCGGACCATGCCGCCCGGCATCGAGCGGACCCGTTACATCCTGGGCCGGCTGACGCACCGCCCGGCCTACTACCTCTGGTTCAATCCGCGATTCGAGAGCGCCTTAGGTCCCTTGGGTCCTTTCGCACCGAAGAGACATCAAGGACTCAAGGGACGCAAAGGACCCAAGGAGGTTCGGCCATCATGAACACCAGAATTCAGCACATTCCGCTGGACCGGCTCGTGCCGCATCCGGACAATCCCAACCGGATGAGCCGGGCGAACTTCGAGAAGCTGGTCCGCAACATCGAGCGGACGGGCCGGTACGAGCCGCTCGTCGTGCGGCCTTGCCCGGACCGGCGGGGCTTCTTTCAGATCATCAACGGACACCACCGCTGCCAGGCGCTCCGCAAGCTGGGACGCGCGAGCGCCCAGGTCATCGTCTGGAAGGTCGATGACGAACAGACCGACATCTTTCTGGCCACGCTCAATCGTCTCAACGGTCGGGATGCCCTGGAGAAGAAGCTGGCCCTGCTGCGACGGCTCCGCACACGGATTCCGGCCCGCAAGCTGGCCCGACGGCTGCCCCAGACCCTCGGGCAGATCGAACGCCTCACGCACGCCGGGCCGGTCGCGCAAGCGGTGCGCGAGAAGGCAGGCGCCTTCGCAACGCCGATCGTCTTCTTCGTCGATGAGGAACAGCACCGGAAGATCGAAGAAGCGATTTCGGCGGCGTCCCCGTCGTGCGAAGGCCGGACGCGCGCCGCCGGGCGGGCGGCGGCGCTGACCCTCATGGCCGCCGAGTTCCTCGCCACAGACGGTGATCGCGGGGAGAAATCTCTACACCGGAAGTAGGGAAGTTCGGCCCACGTTCCTTGACAACTCCATAAAGAGCCTTTTTTCAGTCTTCTTGGGTGTCCGCTTCGAGGACCTCTTCACATGACGGCTCTTCCGTCAGGTCCATGGCGAGGGCTCGTTTGACGAGCTCCGCGAGGGTGGAAGCCCGGACTTTGCGCATGATGTTCTTGCGGCGAACGTCGATCGTCCGTTTCGAGCGGCCCACGTGTGCGGCGATGTCCTGGCTGGTCTTTCCCGCGAGGATCAACCGCATGATGCGCACTTCCATCGGAGTGAGTGCCCTGTGCGACCGGGGCAGGGAGGCCATGCGGGTCAGCAACCTTTTGACCGCCTCGCACAGTGGGTCCATCTGCAGCGGTTTCTCCAGACATTCACAAGCCCCCGCCGTAATGGCCTTCACGGCCGTCGGCACGGCCCCGTTCTCGACGAGGGCCATGGTCGAAATCCATGGGGCTCTTCGCCGGACCTCGAGGAGCAGTTCCATTCCTTCCGTCTCACAGCCCTCCAAGTCGACAATCAGAATGTCGCAGGGCGTTCCCAACAGCCTCTCAAGACAGTCCGATGGCGCCGAGAAACAACTGAGCATCACGTTGTCGGAGCTCAACACAGGCTCCAGCATGGGCCGGATCTGTGCCCTTGCCCCCAAGAAATAGATGCGCTTCCGTGATCTGCGTTTCATGGTGTCACATCAGAACCGGTAGTACAGAGTCAGCGAGAGAACCGGGTAGAACCGGACCTTGTCCAGATCGTCCTCGATCTCTCTCTCCTCCTTGGCGAGGTCCGCCAGGAGCTCGGGATCGGCTGCGGAGGGACCCGTGACTCTCAAGTCGACATTGGGCGACCCGATGAACGCCACGCCGGCGTCGGCGGTGAACCCCCAGTGCCCGTTCCGCGACAGCGGATTGCTGAAACCGATGCCGACATAGGGCGCGATGTCGTCGAAATCCGATTCGCCCCGGAGGCTGCCGATCTCGGCCGGGGCATAGTACCTGTCGCCGATCTCGATGGCCTCGCTCGGCGTTGCGTCCAGGCTGATGTCGCTGCCGTTGAAGAGGAGGCCGCCGCTGACGCGGAACCCGCCCTGGAAGGGATACCAGTCGACCAGCAGCAGGGGGTTGAAGAAATCCACGTCGACGTCGTAGTCGATGTCGTCGAACTCCACGTCGAAATCGAGGTCGAGCCACTGAATGCTGCCGCGAAGGTTCACATTCGGCGCCAGGCTCGTGGTCAGCTCGCCGCCGAGGCCGAGCGTGCCGGTCTTGAACCCGAGGGCCCACTTGTCGAACGCCGCTCCGGCCCGCCCGCACACCGCGAGGATTGCCACAACCACCGTGAGGGTGACACGTAACGAATGCCTCATGCCCCGTCTTCCTTCCCATGCGAATCGACTGTCAAAGCCCGGTCCCAAACATCCCGGCACAATCCTCTCCGATCCGGCCACAAGATACGCTTCCCCCCCGGCGCGCGTCAACTGGAGAAGGTATGCAATCTGTTGATGGCAGCCCCCGGCGATACCGCGCATCTCATGCGCCTTATTCATCGTTGCTCCTGCCCGGCATCACGCAATAGCTCTCTGCCGACATCCCGCAGGGCACAGGGTCCGTCTTGCGCCGCCCTTTCCACGTCCCGGCCGAGCGACCGATTGATCCGGCGCATCCCGGTCCTTCTGGGGGCAGTGTCCCCAAGGAGCAAGTGTAGTTATCGAATGTAGACCACGACCACGCCAGAATATGGAGACCATGTCATGAACGAGATGATCTCGTCTATCGCCCGTCTACTGCGCCCTTCGCCGTCTCCGCCAGCCGGCAGCCGTTGCCACGCCGAACAGCCCCAGCAGCAGTGCCCCCGGCGCAGGGACAACGGGCTGGTCATCGGAACCGGGGTCATAGGCGGGGACCGTAATCAGTTGGAGCGGCGAGACAGCGGGAACCTGGCACAGTATGCCCTGGACGATGAGGGCGTCCAGGGGCGTGACCCAGCCGTCACGGTCGAAGTCGAGAGGGGAATCGATCCCAACGGGGAATGTCCCGCCGGAGGTGTTCATCGCGTTGATGACGAGAAGCTCATCGGTGGCGGTCACCATCGCGTGCGATGGGTCGTTGCCCGTTTCGCCGATGGCGCTGCCGAAGTAGAAGATGTCCGGCGCGGGCAGGCCGGTGGCCGGGGTGTTCAGGATGCTGATCTGGAGCCATTCGTCTTGAATCGTGTTGTCCGGCCAAATGAGCGTTACACGATCTTCGCCCGAGGCTCCGGCCCCCGTGCGGATGGAGATGCTCGTCGGGGCCGCCGCCATTGTCCATGTGGACGGGTCGTTACTATTGCCGGTGCGGAAGACAAAATCAGAGCTGTCGATCGGGGTGCCGCCCAGCCCGAACAGGTCGATGATGATTCCATTGATGCCCCTTTTGTAGGAGGTGTAGTTCGCGAACGTGGCTGTCTGGCCCGGCAACAGGGGGACCTTGTCTGGGGCGACCGCGCCGTCGTCCCAGACGTTCGCCGACGGATCGTACTGGTCGAAGGCGGAATCGTTGTAGAAAACATATCGCCCGGTCACGCCGGCGTACGCCAACGTCGAAAGGCCGAACCACACCACCAACACGAGCATGCGCTTCAAGGTATACCTCCGTTACACCCGGCTCCGACAGGTTCTTCGCTCGTGGCGTTCCGGCAAACCCGTCTGCCAAGATTCATCACCTGTGCCGGACCGATCCGAGAACTTCCGCCCGGCTCTTTGTTTTGTTGTCTGACTGCGTGATTCTCCGACATGCTGCATCGCGACTTGTTCCGACCACAACCCTTGTCAGTATACCAAGCCTTGTTTGTCCGTGTCAAGCAGAAAATGCCGGTTCTTCTCGATTTGTCCATAGATCACACCAGAATAGGGAGAACATGCCATGAATGAAACGATCGTATCAAGTGCTCATGCAACGACGAATCCCGACGCCGCGAAGGCGGAGGACGTGTATGAGGCCCTCCGGCATAGCCGGCCTCGGACGAGAGCCGACCTGAAGAACTATGTCAAGGTCTTCCTCGGCGTCGAGGTCCCCGACCGGCGGATCTGCCCCGACCACAGCAGCCCGATGGACTACCTCTGGCACAGCTTCGCGATGGACGGCGGATTCGCCAGCGAAGAGGGCACGGACGCACACCGACGCCCACAGACTCCCACAGACCCACAGGAGAGCCCCACGCGTCCGTGCCCGTCCGTGAAAGTCCGTGTCCGTCCGTGTGCTCCTCTCTGCTGCGGCGACTGTCTCGTCTGGGCCAACCGGGCGGGGGGCAAGACGGAGCTGGCCGCCGTCGCGACGCTGCTCGACGCGGTCTTCAAGCCGAACTGCCAGATCCGCATCCTCGGCGGCTCCGGCGAGCAGTCGAGTCGGATGTACGAGTACCTCGCCGCCTTCCTGCGTCGGGGCGGGTTCGAGGACCTGCTTGTCGACCGGATGCTCAAGGGCAGGTGCCGCTTCTCCAACGGCTCGACCGTCGAGGTCCTCACGCAATCGCCCACCAGCGTCCGCGGCGTGCACGTCCAGAAGCTCCGCTGCGACGAGGTCGAGCTGTTCGACGAGGACGTGTTCGCGGCCGCCAAATTCACGACGCTCAGCACCGACGACTGCCTCGGGTCGATGGAGCTAATCAGCACGATGCACAAGCCCTACGGGATCATGCAGCGGGAGGTCGCCGCCGCGACGAATACGGGCGTGCCCGTCTTCAAGTGGTGCCTGTGGGAGACCATCGAGCGGTGTGTCGGCCGGGCGTGCTCGCAGTGCCCGCTCTGGGGCGACTGTCGGGGTCGGGCGAAGCAGGCCGGCGGCTACCTGAGGATCGACGACTGCATCACGCAGATGCGCCGCAGCAGCCGGGCCGCGTGGGAGTCCGAGATGCTCTGCCTCCGACCCTCGCTGGAGAACATCGTCTTCGCCGAGTTCGAGCCGTCGATTCACGTCCGGCCGGTCGATTACGATCCGAACCTGCCGCTGTACCGCACGCTCGACTTCGGCTTCGTGAATCCGTTCGTGTGCCTGTGGGTCCAGGTAGACTGCGAGGGCGTCGTGCGGGTGATCGACGAGTACGTCCGAAGCCGGGCCACGATCGACGTGCATGCCAGGGAGCTGAAAGCCCGCATGCCGTGCCCGGAGGAGGCTGTGACAGCCACTTACTGCGACCCTGCCGGCGCAGGGCAAAGCGACATCACCGGCACCAGCGTCGTCCGCGAGCTGCGAAGCCTCGGCATCGTCACGAAGCACCGCAGGAGCACGATCCTCGAAGGCATCGAGCTGATCCGCCGGGCCGTCCGCGCGGGCGACGGGTCCAGCACGCTGCTCGTTTCGCCCCGCTGCCCGCGCCTGATCGAGGCGATGCAATGCTATCACTACCCGGACAACGCTCATGCCGCCGGCGAGCTGCCCTTCAAGGACGGCGTCTACGATCACCCCATCGACGCCCTCCGCTACTTTTTCATCCATGCCAAGCAGAACACGAAAACCGCCTCCCGGAGGTATTGATGATTCGTGGCCCATGGCTCGTGACCCGGGTCACCAGGCACGGATCACAAGGAGAACCGACCATGAACCCAGGTTTCATCAAGCTCAATCGCAGCAGCGAGACATTCGAGCTGCTCAGCGACCCGAACGCCTTCATCCTGCTGACGGTGATCGCCCTGCGGGCCCGGCGCACCGATGAGTTCAACATTCACAACCTCAAGTCCGGCGAGGCCCTCATCGGGGACTATCAGCGGTGCGGATTGACCCGACAACAGTTCCGCACAGCCATGAAACGCCTCGGCAAATGGGGCTTGGCTGCCTTCAAACCAACCACCAACGGCACCGTGGCAAGGCTGCTCCAGCAAAGGATTTACGACATCAACCCCGTCCCCGAGCAACCAACGGCCAACCAGCCGACAACCAACGGCCAACCAACAGCCAACCATCGCCCAACCACTAACAAGAATGAGAAGAACGAGAAGAATGAGAAGAATGAAAAGAACTATCCGCCGGACTCTGACGAGTGCCGGCTGGCCGAGCTGCTTTTGAATCTCATTCTGGAAGCGAAGCCCGACTTTCGCAGGCCCCAGCTTCCGCGGTGGGCCGGGGAGGTCGACCGGATGATCCGGATCGACGGCCGCACGCCCGAGCGGATCGAAACCGTCATCCGCTGGTGCCGCAAGGACCCCTTCTGGGCGAAGAACATCCTGAGCCCGGCCGCGCTGCGAAAACACTTCGACCGCCTGGAGATGGAGGCCGATGGGCACTCGCCGAAGGAGAGCCTCCGCGACCAGATTGCCCGCATGGAGCGGGAAGGAATGCTCTGAGGGAGACCCCGCCAAGGCGGGAACGTAAATCCAAAATCCGAAGCACCAAATCCGAAACAAGTTCAAATGACCCTACGGGACTTCACACTTCAAACAGGAGAACGCGCTATGAACCGCCTGGAGCAGGAGCGATTCATCGAGAAGGAAATCAAGGGCCTGTGGCCTCAATGGGAGGCGACGGATGCGGAGCTTCGTCTCTGGATGTCGGAGCTGGCGGCCTTCGACTACAGCCTGGCCCGCACGGCGGCGCAGGCGTGCTTCGCCGAGCAGACCGTCAACTATCATCGCCTGGTCCTGGGCAAGTTCGTCGAGCGTGCGCGGGCCCTGTCGCGACGAACGAGTCGTCCCCAGCCGCAGTCCTGCGACCGGACGACGAACGTCTTCGTGGAGTGCTTCATCCCGCCGCCGGACAAGCCGCACCTGGCCGGCGTGCGAAAGCCGGTCTACGTCACGCCTCGTTCAAGGCAAAGCGATTCGGAGCACGTCCAAGCCTGTGCCGAGTCCATGCGAGGGAAGTTCGCCCAGCTCTACGGCGGCCGCTGGATCACGGTGGTGACGAAGCCCCATCCCGACGATGGCCTTCGCGGCGAGCCCGCCCGCCGACGGGCCTACGAGCGGATCCTCGCCGGTCCCGACACGCCGGCCAGGCGATGTCTCCAGGACCTCCTCGCCCGTCGGGTCACGCTCTCCGAGCACATCGCTGCGGCATGGGACGCCGTCACGCCGTGCAATGGCTCGGGCCGCACGTTTCTGTGAGCAAAACCCCGCACGAACGCCCGGGCCCGCGCGGCGCACCCGGCAGCGAGACGCCGGTTGACATCTCACCCCCTTTGTGCGATGCTGGACGTAGGCGCGGGCCTTGCGCTTGAACTGGTAGTCATCCCGAAAAGGATGTTGATCGAGTTGGTGTTGTGCAGATTTGGGAGGTGACGATCATGAGTCCTGCGATTTCTCAGAACGAGCGACCGGGATCCGTTCAGAAGCCCCCGGCGACGCCGACGAGCCGGGCCGGCGAGAAGCTGATCTGCCCCTGCTGTCATGAACCCTACTTGAAGCGAGTGGTTGTGCTGGAATGCTCCAGTTGCGGCTTTCACAAGGTCGCATCCGAGACCGATGTTGAGAGCTGACGGGATTCACCGCTGAGGACGCACCGGCGCCCCGCCCCAGGCGGGTGCAGTCGGCAATCGCATGCGACCTGCCGTTCGCTCGGCGTTTCGTTGTTCGCTCCGGCGGCAAAAGCGGTCCTGGGTCTGGACTCTGTGCCTGCCGGGATCGTTTCGTTCAAGGACGCTCAGAATGCTCTCTTTTCTGATTGGGCTCGTTCTTACGCTGTTCGGACTGCTGTTCCTGCTCTTCCCCGAGAGCCTGCGAAGGCGCCTGCGCAGAAAGGCGGTCTGGAAGCTCAGGCGGTATTTCTTCGCCGTCGCGGTGACGCTGGGTGTCCTCTTGATCTCCGCCGGCTGGAGGCACGAGGGCCTTCTGCCGAAGGTGTTGGTCTGCATCGGCGTCGTGGCCCTTCTCAAGGGTCTGCTCTTGCTCAATTCCAAGGCGGCGGAGCACGTCACGGCGTGGATCCTGGACCGCCCGGTCTTGCACCTGAAGGTCTTCGCCGTCGGCCAGATCGTCCTGGGCCTGGCGATGCTCTTCGGTCTGAAATGACAGGCCTTGTCGTCGAGATCGTCTCGATCAATGCGGCCCTTGTCGCCGGCATCGCAGGAGTCCTGGCCCTGTGGATCTGACGATTGCTCTACGGACGCTTTGCCGATGGCCACAACTGGATGCACACAACATCGATAAGCAGGGTAGCGATTCCGGCATTTAGCAGGTAATCGCCGGAATTCGGGCCAAGTTCGAACGCCGAGGCAATCAATGACGCTGTTGCCAGTATGAATATGGTAATCTGGAAGTGTCTCATAGTCTGTGCTCCGATATGGTTGGCCTGGGCAGCGGTGACCCTGTCGCGACCCTATCGGGTGGGTATTACACACCATTGCTCCGTCGAATACGGAGAAGACGACGCGTCGCACCCCCGCCTTCGCAGGGGGAGGCTGCCCCCGTCCGCGCGGACGGCAGCCTCTACGCCTCGCATTGCGGTCACTGTTCGTCTTGTGAATTCGCGGAATTGGCCTTCTCCCACTCGGCGATAAAGACCTTCAGATCCTGGACATCGACGACGCCGTCGCCCCAGGCGAAGGGGCCGA
>DCUI01000092.1 GCA_002327785.1 Phycisphaerales bacterium UBA2218 | reverse complement strand
CGTTCTCGGCGCCGTTGAGCTTGACACCGAAGAACCCATAGTCCTCGACGCATCTCCTGACCATGTTCCTGGCCCTCTGAACGCCCAACCGGGGGTCCGTCCAGCCAAAGCCCAGGAGCCGGTCCGGGTGGGCCTTCACTGCCGCATGGACATAGGCGTTGCCTTCATCGATCTGCCGCATGTATGACGGGCTCAGCCAGACCAGGGCCTTATCCACCCCTGAGCGATCCATCCGCCGAAGCAGTTCTTCAACCGTGATATGGATACCCTCCTCAAAGGGCGAGATGTGACAATCCGCATCAACGATCATTCACGAATCCTCTGCAAATAAACTCCTTCCATCTCTTATATCTACGTCACTGAACCCCCTGTGTGTTCCGAATCCTGTCCACGATCTCCCTCGCCCGCAGCCCGAACCTTTTGAAGATCGCCTCGTAGGCCGGGCGGCAGGCCTCTTCGAATTGTCCCCTGTCGGGCCGGCTGAACTCCATGCCGGCGTCGTGGAGCAGGCCCTCCAGCTCGATGTCCCACCGCCTCATGTACTCAAGCTGCCAGCGGCCGGACTCGGCAATGCACTCGCGGAAGATTCGCTGATCCTCCGGGGACAACGTCTGCCAGAATCGCTCGCTGACGAGCACGTAGGCCGAGTTGTAGATGTGGGCGGTCATGGCGATATACTTCTGTGCCTCGAACAATCGGCCGGACCAGATGTTCTGTAGCGGGTTCTCCTGTCCCTGCACCGTCCCGAGCAAAAGAGCCGAGTACAATTCCGAAAATGGCATCGACACAGGGTCGGCCCCGAGTGCCCGGAGGGTCTCGATCTGGGCGGGGTTCTCCGGCGCGCGAATCTTGAGCCCGACGAGATCCGAGGGATGATTGATCGGTCTCTGAGAGTTTGTAACGTGTCGAAAGCCATTCTCATAGAACCCGATCAATCGCAGCCCCCGCGGCGGCAGCGACGCGGCCAGCTCCTCCATCACCGGCCCGGCATTCACCCGCATGACGTGCTCGCGGTCGCGGTACAGGTAGGGCATCTCGAACAGCGCAAACAGCGGCTCGTAGGTATTGAGCAGGCCCGTGACAGTCATCTGGGCCGTGCCGATCGTAAGCATCTCCTGGAGCACCTTTTCGCTGCCGAGCCGGCCGCCGAAGTAGACCTTCACGCGGAATCGCCCGTCGGTTCTCGCTTCGAGACTGCACCCGAACCGCTCCAAGGCCCGCGTGAAGGAGTGCTGCTGCGAATGGCTAACCCCGATCCTGATGAAGCGTGCATCCCCCGCCACACTCGCGGATCCGACTTCGACTGACTCAAAGCCCGGTTCCTTCTCAGCCGGCGCGGCCGACGCCTTCGGCATGAGCCGATCAGGCAGGAACAACACCAGCCGGTCCGCATAGGTGATGAGCATCAGCGTGGCGATGAGCGGGGCCAGGAAGGGAACGATGGCCCGCATAAGGACCTCGATCTTGAGCTTGCCGATGTGGCTCATGACGAACAGACACATCCCAACCGGCGGCGTCACCACCCCAATCATGAGGTTGACGGCCATAATCACCCCCAGATGGACCGGGTCCACGCCGACCGCAGGCGAGGTCAGCAGCGGATAGATGATGGGGATGAACAGGATCAGGACGACCCCGGCTTCCAGGATGGCCCCCAGCAGCAGCAGCAGGAGGTTGAGCGTCAATAGGACCACGTACTTATTCCGGGTGAACCCGAGCACCGCCGCGGCCGCCTTCTCCCCCGTCCCGGCGACCGAGAGCTGAAACGAGAACACCGAAGTCGCCGAGATGATGAACATCACGACGGCCGTCGTGACCATCGTATCGACGAAGATCCCCGGCAGATCCCGGACCTTCACCGTACGATAGAGGAACATGCTGATCGCCAGGGCATAAGCCGCTGCCACGGCGGCCGCCTCTGTCGGTGTGAACAACCCGGTGACAATTCCGCCCAGCATGAGGACGGGCATCAGCAGAGGCACGATCGCCCGGCCGGTGGCGGCGAGCTTCTCCCGCAGGCTCGACCGCCGATCTCGCGGATATCTCCTCGCGCGGGCCATGAAGTAGATCAGGACCATCAGGGCCAGGCCCATCAGCACACCCGGCACAATCCCGCCCAGAAAGAGCCTGCCGACCGATTCCTCGGTCATCGCGGCGTAGATGATCATCGGAATGCTCGGCGGGATGATCGGGCCCAGCACGGAAGCCGCCGCGGCAACCGCAGCGGCGAAGGGCTTGTCGTACCCGTTGTCCTGCATTGCTTTGATCTCAACCTCGCCAAGTCCGCCGACGGCCGCGACCGCCGAACCACTCATCCAGGCGAACAACATGCTCGCCACCACATTGGCGTGGGCGAGTCCGCCGGGGACGCCGCCCACCCAGACCCGGGCGAACTTGAAGAGCCGATCTGTGATGCCGCCGGCGTTCATCAGCCGGCCAGCCAGCAGGAACAGCGGAATTGCCAGGAAGACGAAATTGTCGATCCCAGTCACCATCTTGTGCGGGATCACCGCCAGGGGAATATCACTGAACACAGCCAGCGAGATGCAGCAGGCAATGCCGATAGCCAGTGCGATGGGCATACTGATCGCAACCAGAACCGCAAAAGAGACCACCAGGGCCAGGATCATGCACAACCCTCCCCTGCCGACGGTTGCGGCAGCCCCGCGATGAACTCGGCCGTATAGGAGAACATGCACAGACATAGAATCGGGACAGGTACATAGAACCAGGCCTGCGAGATCCCCAGAATGGGCAGCACGGTCGGCCACAGCAACCGGCATACCAGGATCGACTGTACGAACACGACGGCCATGAAACCCAGGATAAGCAGGTAGTTGAACGCCGTGATGCGGCATCGCCAGCGGGCCGGCACTCTGTCGAACAGCAGCGTGAAGCCGACGTGCGCCTGCTTGCGATACGCCAATACGGCGGCGAGGAAGCACGACCACACGAAGAACAACCGGCTCAGCTCAACCGACGAATAGAACGGCCACGTCGCAATAGAACGGGCCGCAATCGCCGCGACTGCGACGGCAAAAAACGCCAACGCCGATGCCGCCGTACCGACGTACAGCAGACGGTCGAGAACCAGGTTGATTCGTCGCACGGTCGCGATCATACACCCCGATCTCTCACAGACCCTGCCCCGGCAGCCATCTGTCATCCTGAGCGAAGCGAAGGATCTGGGCTGCGAGCCATGAAGGGACCTCATGGCCCACGATGCATCTCATGCGCAAGCCGGATGCTTCACTCCGCTGCACTGCGTTCAGCATGATAACAAAGACGGTCCGTTCGCATCACTGTGCAAAAAACGTCGTGGCCGACTGGGCGGGAACATCCCACACAATCGTATCGTTCTCCAGCGTCGCCCTCGCGATTTGTTCGCACCGGTCCTTCTCGTCGGTAGTGCGGAAGACCCCGAACGAGTCACTACCGGCCCCGACCACCTTCACTGCCACCTTCTTGTCCTTGCCGAGATTGACGACGACGAACGCATCGGGGTGCTTCGTGCCGTTGCGGGCGAACCCAATCACGGCGACCTCGGAATCCATAGCAAACGTCTTGACCACCGCCATCCCCGGCTGCCCGGCGCGAGTGAGCTGCTTGTAGTAGTAGTAACCCCGCAGGACCTCGTAGGAGCCATCCTCCGACACGCGGAAGGCGGTGCCGGGGTTCGGGTCGCCGCCAACCCACCTGGCCGGCCGTTGGATGCACGCCCAGGGGATGATCCCATTGACCTTGGCGGTGTAGATGTTTCCGTGCATTTCCTTGATGTTCGCGACATCCATCATACTCCAACTTGTGGAGGTGACCCATGCGTGCAGCTCGGGCCGTTTCTCGCGGAGGATGTCCGTCCCGAGACTGCGGTGCTCGCCGAACCATCGCCCGTAGCTGCCGCCGTAGAACCCGTGGGACGTGATCAGACCGAGGCTCGCCAATGCTCCAGGGTCGTCGGCAATCGCATCGGCGTAACCCCAGGCACTGAAGCGGTACCAGTTCGTGCACTCGCCGGGCGTGACGCCGACATCCTGGAGGCCGGCGGCGTCGAGCATCGGCCGCAGGATCTTGATGAAATCCGCCACCTGCTCCGGCGGCCAGAACAGATTGTAGTCGTGCCCGGCGCCGATGTTGCCGCTGGCGCCGTCGGCGGGCCAGCGGAGCCAGTCCTCGCCCTCGTTGTGCAGCGAGATGTACCGGACGGGGAATCCCTCCTCCTCGCGGAGATACCGCACCCAGTCGATCATGTACCGGGCCAGGTCGTACTTGCGGGCTGGGTCGAGGTCGCGTCCTCGCATGAACTTCTGCTTCGTCGCCCATGCCGGCGGACCGTAGAGCGTCGTGATGATCGTCAGGTCATCGCCGCGAGCACGGCTTCGCTTGAGGCCCTCCCGCACAAAGTACCGCATCCAGCGTGTGGTGGTTTCGTGGTCGAACGGGCCGCCCGGCTCGCGCTGATGGTGCGGATCGAGGAACATTTTGACGAGCCCCGGCTTGAGGCCGTCCTCGCCAAAGACCATCTCGACGATCTGCTGCCGCTTCTCTTCGGTCAACAGGCTCAAGCCCCCGTATTCCTGCGGGTCCTGCGTATAGTCGATGGCTTGCGCCGCTTCGACGTAGTTGACCCCGAACCCGTCCCAGTCACGGACCTGCTTGGAGAAATCCACTCCCGCCCGAACCGCCGTGAAATCCTGCGCCTGCCCAAGCGCACTCACGGAAACGGCAAGCGACGCAACCACCATCCACACGACACCACGCAGCCTTTTCATATCGCACCCCTTTCTCGGCCATCCGGTTCGTGCAATCTCCTGAGTTGGGAAGAGTGAACGTGCGGACCCATGCCAAGACACCGCAAGGATTTGAGACAAGAATCAAACATGTCCACGGATCTATTGTACCACGTGCGTGGGACTGGCGGCTACCGTTATGTGAAGGCCACCTGTGGAAACGGCAACGTGACGTTGGTCCTGCGTCAGACCGTGATCGATGAACGCGCTATCGGCCGGGTTATCAACACCTGACGGCGGCTTCAGGGCCGTGGTCTGGGGCAGTTGTGCTCAAGAGGAGAAGGAAGAGGGGGACCGAGGCCCCCTCTTCCTGGAATCGCTTGAAGCGCCGCATTGTGCAGATCGAGGCCATGGATTCACCTGGCCGGACGCCCAGACTACACCACCTGAGTCTTGAATCCGCAGAGCTGGCAGAAGTCGCGGACCTGTTCCTTGTAGTCGCCGTAGAAGAAGATCTGGTGGAAGCCCGGGAAGCTCAGGACCTCCTGGCTCCCATCGAACTTCACCTTCACCGAGACGACGCACCCGCCGCTGGGCGGGACTTCCTTGTTCTCGACCACCGTCCCGGCCGAGACAAGCACGGTGGACGGCGTCTTTTCATTGCCCGGCAGCAGGTCAATGCTGGTGACCCGCTGTCCTTTTCGCCAAACGGTCCTCGGCACGGCATCGCGATTGCCGTGATGATGCTTGATGTCGAAAGGCTCGGGCGACTTGTCGAAGCCGTTCAGCCGGGTCGGGCACGAGCAGTGGGCCCCGATGATCGTGTCGTCGGCCGTGTCGGCCACCGGGTCCTGCTGGAATCCCGGCCGGTCGAACAGGTATTGGACCATCACGTGGGAGGCAACCGCGCCGGTATCGGCCTCGCAGGCGGCCGGGATGCCGTCGTCGTTCATCCGCGACCACGCAATACAAGGCAGACTCACGTCGATCTTACCCAGGGCACCGAGGCAGTCCATCGTGATCGCGTCGCCTCCCTCGCGTTCGAGGATCCGGCCGGCAACGTAGTAGCTCTTGAGCCCGTTGATGACGTCCTGGCGGGTGGCGTCGATCCGCTTTCGGGCGAGGTGGATGTACTGATCGGCCATCGCCAGGAGGTCCTCGCTGTCCGGCGTCCTGCGGTACTCTTCGATGAAGGACGAGGCGGGGATATAACGCAGCGTGATGCCGGTATCGGCGAGCACCGAGTCGTATCGTTTGTCACCTTGGATGACAACGCAGTGGGTCTGCCGCACCTTCGCGGCGGCGCCAAGCATCTTCATCCCGAATTGGGCCTGGGAGAAATCGTCCGTCGAATACACGACGCAGCCTTTGGCGTTTGCCAGTCCCGCCGTGTTGGTCGTAAAGGAACTACCCAGCGGTGAGTAGATGACCGATTGGATAGTGCTCTTGGCGACGAGTCCGGCGGATGGCCACGCATGTTGCTGGCGATCCAATAAGACCAGGAACAGGCCGTCGACATGTTCCTCTTCACTCTGTTGGATCCAGGCTCTCGCCTCGTCCAGATTGTAGAACGGGACATCGCGGATGTCCAGCGCGATGCCGTATTGCTGCGCCGTTTTCCCAAGTCCCTCGGTATATTTCTCCTTCGCAGCCACACCGTCATAGACAGCTCCGGGCCACGCCATGCCGTACTCCCCCTTCCTGCGAACGAAGGCCGCTTTGACTTTCGGCGTGTACGTGGATGCCGGACCGGACGGTTTGATGCTGCCGGCCAGGCCCTTTGAAGCCGCAAATGCATTCAAGCCGGGCGCAAGAATCGACCCGGCCACGATGCCCGCCGAGCCACGCAGAAACATCCGCCGATTCAGGCCATGCGAATGATTACAGTGTAATGGGCACTTGGATGAAGACATGTCTGACTCCTTGATAAAACGCACATTTCCATCTTTCACCATCGAGAATGCCCCGATAGATCCATACAATTCGCCTTCGGACGGTTTGTCTGGGGGGGGAATCCGCCACCCCCATTTCGTCATACTGCTCTGGCGCCGCTCCAGTCGATCACGGCGATTTGGTACTCGTATACCCCAACTTGCCCCATATTCCACATTGTACCCAGTGCAGATCCGCCAAACCATCCTCTGTGGACGGAGCCCAGATTCCCGGGTGCCGGTGGACGCTGTCGCGGCCCTTGTGAATGGTCTCCAGAGCCCCCCACTTGTGGTATTCAGAGTGCCCGTCCGCATAGGAGAAGTTGGTTCCGTCTCCGTGTCTTGTGGACGGTTGGTCCCACCAGGCAGGTGTGAGATACTTCGTCGCGTACGCGTCGGCACTCGCCAGACCCTCGTCGACGAAGATAAGCTTTCGGGCTGCCTGGGCCATCTTCAGTCTCCTTTTGAATTGGGGGCTGCCGTCGATGGACCGGCCGTTGCTGGATATCATCATGCCGTACGTCAGCAACTCCCCTCGGAATCCGCTGGGGCACTTGTACAAGTCGATTTCCTCCGCATAAGGATACAGTGCTCCAGCCTTGATGGCCAGGCGCTGATCCTCCTCCGGCATTCGCTCTCCACCCTCGGTGTGATAGTCGCCCCATGTCCGGCCGACCCACGCCGGACCGAACTGCTTCTCGTACGCGCCGCCGGCTTCACTGCTGACCAGTTTGTCGTCGTTGTCGTCGGCGTACAGAATCCAGGCCAACTGAAGTTGTTTCAGGCTGTTCAAACAGGCCGCACGTTGGCCCTGCTCCTTCGCTCGATTCAGCGCGGGCAGCAGAACCGCCATCAGAATGGCAATGACCGCGATGACAACCAGCAGCTCGATCAGGGTGAATGCGCTTCGCCTACTCATAACAGACTCCCCGCTAACAAAGAAAGAGGCGCACAAGTGTAACACGATCCATCACATACGCCAACACCAATTCCGGCATCGGGGCGACCACAGCTCCGGCGGGGCATCCGCCGGAGCTGCTTATGCCCTCTGTCCCATCTCAAGACTTGGTCAAGCGAATGTCGTCGATATAGATCCGGCCGCTGCCGCCCGCCTTCGGGCTCGTGCGGCTGCCCACACCGATGTACAGCTTTTTGACCTTGGTCTTGCTCACACCGGCGAAATCGCTCAGCGGGATCGTCCACTCGGTGTAGGCCGTCGAGACAAGAGACGAGTGATCCGGGTAGATCGCCATCGCGGACTTGCCGGTACTGTCTTCCACTTCAACATACAGATCGTCGTCGGGAAGGCTGCCACAGACGAACAACACGAGGTTGGTGACGCCGTGGTCGGTCCAATCCTGCACCGATGAGAATGTGGTCTCGGCCTCACTGTAATAAGGGGAATTCGTATTGTTGTAGTCGAACGGCATGGCCTGAGTGCCGCTGTTGATGATGTCGTGTTCGGCGTACGGGGCCTCCATGTTGCCGACCACGGAACCGCTATTGCTGCTCGCGAGACCATCGATCCAAAACTCGTAGATGAGACTGCCTTCATAGTCGGTATAGCTCTCAAAATCATCCACGATCATGTAGTCGAGTACGGTGAAATCCCAGATCGCGCCTTCGTGGTTCGTGGTTCCATCGGCCTCGACCTCATCGACCCGCCAGTAATACGGGCCGCCGCCGAATTCGACCAGGCCCTCCAACGAAAAGCTTGTGCCGCTCTGTCGCCCCTGGTACTGGGCGGAGTCCGCATCGGCGGCCTTCACGGCATCTCTGTCCTGTCCAAAGTATACGTCGTGCTTCGCTGCCGTGTCTCCGGCCGCCCATTCGAGGCCGTCCACGGTCCGGATATCCAGGTTCGCGCCGCGCAGCGGCAGCGGATTCCAGGACAGTAGTATGTCCCCGCGCATCACCCGTTCGACATCCTCGGCACTCAAAGTCCTGTTGTAGACGCACACGTCTTCTATCCTGCCCGTGAAATACTGGTTGCTGCCGTGCTTCGACCACCCAACATTCACGCGGTCGTCCCAGTCGAATGCCGATGCGTCCACAGCACTGCTCGCCTGCTCGACTTCGTCGACGTACAGCTTCTCCCCGCCGAGGCTCGCGCCAAAGGTGTGAACCACGTGGTGCCAGCAGCCGTCCGCCAGGTTCAAACCCGCCGTCGTGATCTGCAAGGCGCCACCGGAGGTGTAGATCTTCGCTCCGAGTTCGCGATGGATCAGATAGATCGAACGGTCGGCGGACGCGGACCCGTCCGCCGCCAGATCCTGGCATACCACCCCGAATATCCCGCAGTCCGGATCGGTCGTCTTGATCCAGAGTGCGGCGGCGTATTCCGTCTCCGAGACATTCAGCAAGGCAGATATGAAATCATCTTGCCCATCGAATGAAAGGCCGCCGTCGACCCATCGCGCGTTGCCCTTCACCGTGCCATGATGGCGATGTCCGGACCAATCCACCGCCACAGTCCCCGTGCCCTCGTGCAGTGTCATCTGCAGCGTGAGATTCGGGTCATTCGCAACGGGTATTTCTGGTATCGTCGTGAAACTCCAGATGTCGCCTCGGACGGTCTCGGTCTGCTTGAACTCGTCGACACGCCAGTAGTAGGTCGTTGCCGCATCGAGGACGCCGGGGTCGTAGCTCGCATCCTTGACCAGAGGCGGCGTGACTGCCGGCTCGTTGACTTCATCGAAGTTCCTGCTGAAATGAACTCTGTGCAGCAAGGTCCCCATCCCGCTTTGCCAGGTCAGAATCGAGTCATCCGGAATGTACTGGGCCCCGTCGACAGGAGAAGGATCCCAGGCGCCTTCGGGGAGGAGCGAAAAACTCCGAATCGCACCTTTCCATGGGCTTTCCGGATGAGCCTCATTCACCTCATCGACACACCAGTAATAGGTCTGGCCGTGAACGAGCCCTTCCGGATAGAGCCCGCCGGGGGTCCCCACGGATAATGTCAGGTCCGTGGCGACCCAGGGATCGATGTTGCGATCTCTGACGTCGTTGAAATCCGTTCCTATGTAGACCAGATGAGACGTGGTGTAATAACCGCTCTTCCACGACAAGGTGGCCGAGGTGTCATCGAGGATAACACCGTTCCCAGGCTGCAAATCGTAGGCCTTGACCCGGTGCAAAGCGCCGGTGAGATATGCCACGGCGTTCAGAAAAATCGCTTGGCCCTGCTCCGTGAGATTCATAGACCCGAGCGTTTCGCCGTAGACACTGGAGCCGTAACCAGCTCCAAACCACATTCTCGTTGCCGCGGGCTTCATCGCCGACCCATCGTAAAACGCCGCCTTTGTATCTTCCCAGAGAGCGATCCACACCCGTCCGCTTGCATCGGTGGCAAGGACCTCTCCGTTCCCACCGTCCGTGGCCCCCGTCAGGGCCGTCGCGTTGGTCACCATGGCGACCTGATCACCCACGGCCCCCACCCCGTTGAAGATCGGGTGATCTGCCGCAATGATCAGGTTGGCTCCATCGCCCACTTCCACGATGGCCGTGCTGTTTAGCCATTGCCACCGACTACTGCGGGCCAGATACGCGTTGGCCAGGATCAAGGGAACGGTCAGACCGTTCCACTGTTCCGGCTCGCCGGTCGCCACATAGCTTCCGCTGTTCGCATCGCGGCTGAAAATGACCAGATCCGCCGCATTCAGCGTCTGGATCATGGCATCGTCGAGAGTAGTCAGGTAGGACTTCCGCGTGACGGTATGGCCGGCTCCCTCCAGCAATTCCGGCCATCCTTCAAAGCCCAGAGCCGCCGCTTCATCCACCCAAATGATGTTTGCCGCCAGACTGGAACTCGCGGTAATCATGCAGGCTGCCAGGCACAGCAACAGTCCACAAACGGGGATCACTCTCTTCTCGCACATAACCTTCCGCCTTTCAATCACAGAACACCCAATCACTCACAATGATCGCACACATCATCACCGCAATCTACTCGGATCTGCGCCATGTAAATCATTGTATCGGCACGGGGGGACGACGGAAAACATCCTTGTGCGCAAAAATATCTTCATTTTGGGCACTCCCTTGACAGGAAAGGGAAAGAGTGTTAGAGTACGGTTTACATAGTAATATGTAGACTTGTACTTCTGTGAATTCATGATGCAGATGGGGTATTAAGGAAAGCACACCGATCTTCCGATCACCGACAGTCCCGTTGTCAGATATCTGACACGCCTCTGAGTACCAGTGCGGCGTCTGCGGTCGCAATTCGCTTCTTGCTTTGTTCGTCGTGAAGTGCATGGCGTCTCATAGAGAGTGCGGAGGTTCACCTCGTGTTCAGATCATACGAAGTCATCTTGCTGCTGGAGAAGTCAAGAGCCTACGGAAGGGCGCTATTCCAGGGCGTCATGCAGTATGCACGCATTCATGGCTCCTGGCGATTCCATACGGAACCCGAGTTCTACCACACTCACAAACCACAGACTGTCGAATGGATCAGGAAACTGAGTGCCAATGGCGTCATCGCACACGTGGCAGATCTCGGGCTCATCAAGCATATTGCCCATTTAGGGGTTCCTATGGTCATCAGCAGCATGAAGAGGGCCAAGGTAGCTCCCCATGTGGTGGTGACTGACAACGATGCTATCGGCCGAATGGCGGCGGATTATTTCCTGGGCCGTGGATTTCGCTGCTTTGCCTACTGCGGATTCGAAGAAATGTACTGGTCCAAGCAGCGAGGGAAGAGCTTCTGTCGAAAGGTCACGGAGGCCGGTGGCAAGATGCACGTGTATAGGCCACCCATGAGGAGGAAGAAGCCGTGGACCGAGGAGAACGAATGGTCCCCTCTGGTCCACTGGCTGCGGTCATTGCCGAGACCAACCGCCCTTCTGGCCTGCAACGATGATCGGGGCAGACAGGTTCTGGCCGCGTGCGAAACCCCAGAACTGAAAGTGCCAAATGACATCGCGATCCTGGGCGTCGACAACGACGAGTTCATCTGCGAAACAACATATCCCAAGCTTTCCAGCATCACACTGAACGCGGAAGCGGCAGGGTACAATGCAGCATCGCTGTTGGGACAACTCATGATGGATCAGGCCAACTGCCAGCCGCAAAACCAAATCGTCGTTTCCCCCTTGTCCATCGTGGAGCGTGCCTCCTCCAGCATCCTGGCCATGGAAGACCGCGAGGTCGCCGCCGCTTTGCGGTTCATTCGTGAGCATCCGAGAGAACTCATCCAAGTCGATGACGTCGCAGACCGCGTCGGCTTGTCCCGCCGGGCGCTACAGCAGCGTTTCCACCACATTCTTGGACACTCTGTTCATGACGAGGTCAAACGTACTCGCGTCGATCAAATGGCCTACATGCTTATCAGCACGAATCTGTCCATTCGCGAGATCGCAAGGTTCTTTCAATACGATGAAGTCCGAAATATCTCCCGGTATTTTCGCCAGCAAACCGGCCTGACTCCATCCCAGTATCGGAAGAAATACGGCATACGATGCCCCAACGTGCCCGGATCCGAACATACTCCGCGCACCGGAGTGTGACTGCATGAGGGAATCGATTTCGGTTCACTCCCGAATGACCGGGCAGAAGACCCAGTCGCCGTTATCCATCCACAGCCGGGGTTCACCGTCATAACTGGTGCCTTGCCGGCCACCGTCATCGGTGAGGTTGTCACCCCAACTGTAGAGCACGAAACCCCCCGGCGTCTGCCGGTAGACAAATGCCCCACCGCTGTAGGGATCGATGGGAAGCTCCTTCACATATCCCTCCGCGACCAGCGTATCGAGCGTCGGTGGATAGACGCCCTTATCCCTTGCATAGCGGAATACCGCCAGTGTGGTCAACAAGGCCCGCCGGCCCGCCTGGATGCGCCAGGCCAGAGCGGTGATGCGATCCAGGGCCGGGGCTAATGTCCTGAGAAAGAAACTCTCTCCGGCCAGACCCAGCCATCGAGCCTTTCGTTCCTCGTGCTGCGGGTCGCTCGGCTGCGTATCGAGGAGGAGTTGATACTCGTTCGCGAATGCGTCCATCAGCGAGATCATCTCCTTCCTGTCCGGATAACCGAACAGAAGCAGCGAGGTCACGCCGTCCCTCCAATCACGAGCCGCCAACGGCAGCCCCTCTTTCAGAACGCGACCGTTGCCGGCCCTGTCGTCGGTGAACGCTTGCTGGACCATCGCAAGCCACACGGCTCGATTTGCCGTGACATCGATGATGGACTCATGCCGGGCGTAGAGATGCGCGAGCCGGCCCTGAATGCGGTCCAGATCCGGCCCCGCAACGTCATAGCAGTCCAGCAACTCGAATACAGCGCGGTTGCCCAGCGCCTCGATCGCTGTGCCCACCAACTGCTCGATTTCCGCGCCCCTGCCCTCCAAATGCATCCCAAAGTCCATCAAGACCAGACAGTCGTCCAGCGCACCACTCACATCTCCCTGATAGGCTCTCCAGGAAATGGAGGCGCGAAAGGCCTGCGCCAGCCTTTTGTAGCCGGGACCCTGGGCCACCATGGCATGGTTAAACGCCAAGATCACATCCGGGAAGCCTTTCAGCCTCATGGACGACGATTCGGCAACACCGCCCACACGAGGCTCATGGGCAACGGCTTCATATTGGACCCAGTAGTAGGGTTTTGTCACACCCTGCCGCAAAATCTCGAACGCCTCTGCGCTCTGTTCCGCCAGATCGGCTAGAATCTTCCGCTGCGGCTCATTCATGTCACCCGGCCGCATCACAGCGATGTCGAGAGCCTTTTGGATGAGTTCCTGGTCTTTCACCAATGCAGCGGCCTTGTCGAAGTAGGGTTTTGCGTTGAGCATCTCCTCGCGGCCCGCCCGTGTGCGATCGCTCAGCCAGGCGAGATAGTTCACTTTCAACGACGGTGCTCCGACAAAGAGCCGCAGCGAGCACAACACGCCGTACAACACAAGGATTCCCATCGCCTGCACGCTGCGGACGAGGGCCTTCCGCCACAGGGGCCGACACCGCTTCTTCGCCCGGCGGCACAAAACAGCCAGCAGCCCGGCGTCGCCGAATTCCTCGATCAGCTTTCGTGCCTTCTGCTCTCTTTCCTGCGGGTCCTGGGAGTCTCGCAGCTCATCCTCGAAGTGCGTCGTCAGTTCCGCCTGCACATCCTGTCGGACCTTGCGGCGATACCGCATTTTCTTCGTCACCCGACGGGTGAATTCGACGACACAGGGAGGCAGTTGATTCTCGCGGCTTTCATTGGGCCGATCTTGCATGGCACGGGCCTCCGAAAAATGCATTGGTTCACAGGGCGGCCTTCAGGGCGCCGCCGAAGAGCAGGTCGAGACCTTTCGCCAAGCCCTGAAGCTGGGCCTTCTGGCTGGCGAGCTCGGTCTCACCTTTGCCGGTGATCGAGTAGTAGCGGCGGTTTCGGCCGGAATCAGTCGTCTCCCACTTGGCATGGACGAGCTTCTTGGCCTCCAGGTTGTACAGCAAGGGGTACAGCGTGCCCTTGCCGAGCGTGAGGATATCGCCGCTTCGCTGCTCGATCGCCTGGCTGAGCTCATAGCCGTACATCGGCCCTCGCGACAGGATCTGCAAGACCACCACTGGGGCCACCCCCTTGAGCAACTGGCTCTCGAACTTCATATCGACCTCCTGGCTTCTCATACCGAACCATGTTGTGTTTGCCTTATTATGCTATACATACTATGCGATGTCAACCAAAAAAAACTGGCGGGATCGACAGAATTATTCTTTGATCGGGGACAATCGGTGTGCACAGCACACCCTGCCGCTGACGCCTCTCCGGGTAGCCCCGTCAGAGAGACGGTGATGACACCAGCCGATGGGACCCTCCGATCGTCGGCATCCGACAGCGAGCAACTGCCTATCTACTGGTAATGTGCGACGATCTCCTGGCGCCCCGCGACAGTCCCCGGCAGAACGATCCACTCCTTCTCGCGGTCGATCTTGTCGTAGGTTTTGCCGTTCAGGAGCACGCTCTGGAGTAGTTTGCCCTGCGGATGGCGGATGCGAAGGTAGATCGTCTCAGGTCGGTTGCGGGGGGGCGGACTGAGGGTAACCTTGACAATCCCCTCGGCTACGCGAGATTCCCACTGGATGGACAGTGGGCCGAAATGCGACGCGGCTCGCTCAATGCCGATCCTGTTGCCGTTCGCCAGCCAGTACCGAGGAATCGCCTGGCCGAGATAGAGGTCTCTTCCCCGCTCATTCACGAACATCAGCCTTAGCCAGTAGGTGGACTGTGCCTCGTCGGAGGTCTTGAAGTGGTCCCCTCGCGGGTAGCCCAACTCAGGCAGCGAGTGCTCGTTGCAGAGCCGGATCTCGGGGTAGAACGCGGAGGCGAACCCGTTGAAATAGGCCCGGATGTAGTGCTTGACGTCGTCGCGCCACAGATAGGGGAGCGGCCCGTCGAGCAGGTTGGCCTGCATGGAGAACCCGCCGCGAGAAAACCAAAAGGCGTCGTAGGCCGGGATCGAGTAGCCGTAGCGGTCGGAGATGTAAAGATTGTCCTCGTAGTCCTTGAGCACCCACTTTGTCTCCGGCGCATCGGGGGCCAGCAGGCCGTAGGCAGGCAGGAACAAAGGGCCTTCGAGCGTCTCGCGAAGCCAGCCGTGAGCCCGGCCTCGCTCGTAGAGCCGAGAGGGAATCTTCGGCACATAGGTTCCGTCACGCAGCCGAACGACGGGACAAAGGATTCGCGATTCCGTGATGCCATGCATGAAGTCGTCGTAGTATGCCTTGGCCTCTTGTTGCAGATGTTTGCCCTCGGGATGGCCGGCATCCGCCAGGGCGTCGGCCAAAGCCCGGAAACCCCAGACCGTCGCACTATTCGTGGCCAACCAGTGCCAGTAGTCCGTGACGTCCTCGAGCGAACCGGCGGGCAGCCAGCCGTACTCCAGCGGCCTGCTGCCATCGGGCCTCGCAGCCATCGTTGTCTGCCGCTCGCGGATGACCCATTCGCAGGATTTCACCAGCCCCGGAGCCGCCTTGTCCATCCACTCGCGGTCACGGGTGAACCACCAGTGCTGGGCCATGCCCCACATGACGTAGCCATGGCTCTTGTTGTAACCGCCGGTCTCGTGGCCGCCGGCCCCATAGAACTGGCCTTCGGCGCTCTTGAAATTGCCCGGCATGGAAACCGTGCCCTGATAGTGCAGGAACGCATCGTAGTTGCGCCGGGCCTGATCGTGGTAGCCCCGCCGGTCGAGGTCGCTGATCATCATGACCGATTCATTCGGGTAGACGCCATAGTGGAACGTGCCCACGTGGGCGTGGAGGTACTCCGTGTCGAGTTCCTTGAAGCAGTTGACCAGCAGATGCCGCAAGTGGGACTTGTAGAAATCATTGAGCCACGGCTCGGGGGTCGTGATCTGGGCGCCCTGCGTGGTCAGTTCCCGCCAGAAGGCACATATGCGCGTCACCTCGGCATCGAAGTCGAGTTTGCTGACTGGTTCGATCTCGTTATCCGTGGCCAACGTGATGGAGGGAATCACCAGGTGCAGGATTGTACTCTGGCCGGGCTTGAGACTGGCCGTCCACGTCACAATCCGGCCGTCTTGAGCGAGATCCCCCTGCCCCCGCGCATTCACCAGGAATCGTAATCGTTCGCCCGCCCCGGAAGCCGTTAGGACGCGTTTGCCCTTGAGCACAAGTTTCTCACGGCCCTGGGCGTCGGTCCCAAATCGCAGGGCGGCTCCGGCCTCCTGCGAGTCGGACGTATTGACCACGCGGACCTGCATCAGGAGAACCGTCGGCGTATCCAGGGCGATATCCTTCAACTGGGGAGCCGTCAAAACGGTCTTCTGCTCGTAGTACAGGGGTCCCTCCTGCCACCACGTCCGCAGCACGGGCAAGTAACCCTCCAGCAACTCGCGGCCGCCGCGAAGCTCGCTGCCGGGGAAACCGAAGGAAATCCGCAGTCGGTCGCCGTCCCAGAACTTGCGCTTGGTGTCGCGAGGACTTCGTTGAACCTGGAACCATCGGCCGACGGAGGTGACTTCGATCTCGCCGTTGGGATGCTGGCGCATCGTGTTGCGGTTGCCCGGCAGGCCGTGCACGAAGTACAGCGGGCGCTTCAGCGGCATGTCGTTCCAGGCTCGCGACAGCGTTTGCTCGTCTTCAGCCGCGACACGATCATAGACGGTCTGGCCGCCGAACTCGCGCCGGAGGGCATCGCGATAGGCATCCAAGGAAATGGAGTCGTCACCGCCCGTCACGAGGACACCCAGGTCGTCCACGAGAATGCGGCCACCCCTGGCCACTTCGTCGGCCGCGAAGGAGAACGGCCTTGTGCCGGATCGGACGGTGACGATCGTCCGGTCGTAGCGGCTGTCCACCGGATCGACAGCCATAAGGAGATCGGCTTCAACAACGCCGTCACAAGACTGTTTCAGGGTCCACTCGTGGTCACGGATCGCCACGCCATCAATCCCTCGAACGGCAACCGCCCGGCCATTGAACACCTCCAGACGCCCCGCTTCCGCCTGATCCTTCCGAAAAGCCATTTCCTCCGGCCGGCCGAATCGCATCCGCACCCGCAGTGGCTTGCACACCGAATCCGTGTACACGCAAAAACGCGACGGAACAGATGCACCCATGTTGCAGACGCGAATCGCGAGTGTTTTGCGGTACGAGACGCCCCGGTCTTCGATATTCTCAATCTCATCGGAAGAGGTCGGGGCAAAGGTGAACTCGTATCCATCCGGCCCCTTCTCGATCCGGCTCTTGGCCGTGACCCAGCGGCCGTTCGTCCAATCGTCCATGGCGTCCCAGCCAACGCCGCCGGCTCCCCGCTCGACGATCAGCGGATCGGCCATGCCGTTCCAAACCCTGTGCCAGTACTGAAGCCCGAGTTCCGCAAAGTCCGAAGGAACCTGTCCTTCGTCAAACTCAACGACCACGCGGCGGATCTTGCGAGGCTCGGCCCAGCGTATCCCGTGTGCGGCGTCCTTGGCATCGGCCGTGCGGAAACCAAACGGGGCGATGTCGAAGGGAGCACCGGGAGAAAGCTCGCTCGCGAGAAGCCCTACGGAAATGGAGAGCAACAGCAACGTACATACCAGAGCAGTCTTCATCTGTCCGACCCTTTCGCTGTATGGTCATCGATCCGGGTCCACGGGAGGACCTGCACCATACTACCGATTTGGCCTGCCGGATCAAGATGGACCAGGTAAGACGATGGACAAAGACTTGCAGAGCCGGCCGACGGCTGATACTCTTCGGCGCACACGTATTTGAAGGAGATCATCGCTATGAATAACAGACTCATCGGGCTATCGTTGTCAGTCGTCATCGCCCTATCGTGCCTGTCCATCGCAGCGGGTCCGGCCGACACCACTCCCGCAAGGAAAAAAGTTGCCTTCGTTCCGGGCCATCAGAGTCATGGCTGGAGTGGCCATGCCTACACCGCCGACTGCAAGCTGCTGGCCGGCATCCTCAATCGAAACATGCCCCAGATCGAGGCGGTGGTGGTCGAGGGCGGCTGGCCGAAAGACGCCAAGGTTTTCGAGGGCGCCGCCGCCATCGTGATTGCCTGCGACGGCAACAGCCTGCTCGGCCCGGAATCGAATTGGATAGCTCTCGACGATCTCGCCCGCCATGGCGTGGGAATCGCCTTCCTGCACTATGCCCTGGACCCCGGCGACGAGTATGGCAAATATCTGCTCGACTGGATCGGTGGGTACTACAAACAGCACTGGTCGGTCAACCCGTCGTGGCTCGCTCAATTCACGACGCTGCCCGAGCACCCAGTCACTCGCGGCGTCAGACCGTTCACCATCCATGACGAATGGTATTACCACATGCGGTTCCGGGAGCAGATGAAGGGCGTGACACCCATCCTGACGGCCGTGCCGCCCGACGGCACACGCAAGGGAGAGGATGGCCCGCACAGCGGCAATCCGACAGTCCGTGCCCGCATGGGCATGGCCGAGCATGTGGCGTGGACCTACGAGCGACCGGGAGGCGGGCGAGGCTTCGGCTGCACCGGCGGCCACACCCACTGGGTCTATGCCCAGAACGATTTCCGCAAGCTGATGCTCAACGCCGCGTGCTGGATCGCACGAGTCGAGGTCCCAGCGAAGGGAGTGCCTACGAGGACACCGACAGTGGAAGAGATGGAATCCGGTCTGGAGGGAGACCGCCCGCGGGACTGGACCGCCGAGCGGACACGGGAAACCATCGAGCGAATGAACCACCAATGACGGCGCCCTCTCCCCCGCTGGTTAATCTCCGGCGACAAACGGTCGATAGATGGACGAACCGCCCTCTTGATCGAAGGGAGGAGACAAGCCGTGGAGACTGCGTTGCTGGAACAGAAAAGTGAAGTGCGTGAGAGCAAAAAATGCCCGTTCTGCGCGGAACACATCCAGGTCGAAGCGATAAAATGCCGCTTTTGTGGCGAGTTCCTCGACCGCTGCACGGCGCCGAAGTCGAAATGGTATTTCTCGACATCTACTGTCGTTATGGCCGCCTTGTGTCTCGGGCCGCTCGCCCTGCCGTTGGTCTGGCTCAACCCTCGCTACCGAATGGCGACGAAGCTGCTCATTACGGCTGCCATTATCGGACTGACCTTCAGTCTCTCGTACCTCATCGCGGATATGTATGCGAAAGTCATTGAGCAGATCAGAACGCTCGGTTTAGGCGGATGACCGCCCTGGGGGACATCTATGGGGCCGTGGCCATCCGGGAGAACAAGGAGTCACTTCCGCACAGCAAGGATTCTTGGCATGATTTTATCAAGAAATTTGGCTCATCCGGTTTTTGCGTAC